>JAZNXR010000109.1:0-3460 GCA_045593985.1 Eubacteriales bacterium | reverse complement strand
GCGGATTTTAAATAAACTTCAAACACTGCACCGGCTTCAGCTTCGCTATAATCGTCAGTACCTACGAGCTTATATATTGAGATTGTACCCAAAATCGCTTGTTCAGTCACATTAAGCGTCAGCTCGGCATTTTCAACGTCGTGGTTAAGCGGATTGGTATCGATATCGTAAACGGTACTGTCAAGATAGTAGCCTTCACTGGCAGATATCTCCTGAACGGTATACCCTATCTCACATACATAGGTACCAAATACGATCTTACCGTTCTTATCGGTAGTACCTTCCTCTACCAATACGCCGTCTTTATACAAGCCGTAAACCGCACCTTCGAGCGTACCGTCACCTTCAACCTTGCCCGTAAAGCCGTCAGTCTTGTTAAGAGTCAACGTAAACTTCTTGAGCGTATTGTAAAAGGAGACCGTATTATTGTGAGCTACGCCGTCACTATCAATGTAAGGCTCGATAGTTTGAGTTTCGTTTGTTACATATCTTCCGTCTGCAAGAGAAAGCTCGAGCACAGTGTATTTACCTGCATCAAGCTCGGTAGTAATAACACCGTCTTCGTTGGTAACGAATGTTTTATCGATGTATTCGCCCGACTTGGTGTAACCGTATATCTTGAAGGATATCCCTTCAACGATATTGTCTTCCGACGTTTTCGTAATGGTTATAGGAACGGGTTTTAATGTATTTTTGAATTTTACGGGAATAGTCTTTCCGCTCTGTGCATCGGCACTGGTAATAGTAAACGTCTGACTTTCGGGAGTGACATACTGACCGGAAACGTCAAGCTCGGTAACAGTATACGTGCCTGCAATGACTTTTCTATCGTTTTCGTCGTATGCAACGTACAGTTCACCGTTTGCATCGGTAGTTCCAACGTAGTTGAACGAAGATCCTGATGCGAGAGTGCCTGTTATCTGGAACTTGACATCTGCAATAACTCCGTCCTCTGATTCCTTGATAATTAGGATACTCGACTCTGCAGGGCGATTGGCAAAAGTCACCTCAATAGTCTTGTCCGGCTCAACTACAAAATTCTTTGGTGCCGGCTCGGCATAATATTCCTGACCAACACCCAGTGTCTCGGTGATCGTGTATTCACCCGGGGCGAGCGTAATGACAGGGCTTTCGACGTAATCTCTTCCCTCGTCAACTGCATCTTGATACATAGCTTTGTCTTCCGCGTCGATGTAGCCGTCGAAGTTGGCGTCATAGATCAATTCAAATCCATCGAATGTTCCCGTATCATGAACAAACTGACCGTTATTTTCTGTAAGATAAACTATTAATTCATTTACAGAAATCCTATCGCCGTTTCCAAGCGACGCCCACGTTGTAAGCATACCTTCTATTCTCGAAGGTATGTTTTTGAAGTTTGCCGGTACTTCGCCGGGGATGAGCCAGCCTAAATTTTGACCGTTGCGGAGCAAAGATGCACCTTCGGTAGCGAACTCGCGCACGGTGTAAGAGTTAATCGTATCTTCGGAATAACTGCTTCCGTTACATACCGTGTACGTACCTGCCTGCCATTCCTCTGCAGCTCGTATGACCTCGCTGATAAGCATATCTGCAGGAGCAAGGAACACGCAATTTACAGAATCGGATTTGTGAGTGCAGGACCACAAAGAAGCCTTAATAGAACCTATTGTTTTATACGGCTGATATGCGTCTACAGCCAAGACGCCGAGTTTAGAACCCGTCATAACGTATCCCGACTTGTTGGATACTCCGGTTAATTTGAAA
Source organism: Eubacteriales bacterium (assembly GCA_045593985.1). Classification (GTDB taxonomy): domain Bacteria; phylum Bacillota; class Clostridia; order Oscillospirales; family CAG-272; genus Colimorpha_A. The sequence goes on along the minus strand of JAZNXR010000109.1, from coordinate 1,714 downwards.
TCGGGGTCGTCGGTTTTAGTGATCTCAAACTTAAAACCGTTGACTGAACTACCATCGGTAGTTACTTTCTTGATTTTTGCAAATCCACTCGAAAGTATGTTTTTTGCTTTAAGCTCGAGCGTAGTACCGGGCTCGATATCATCATATTCAAACGTCCAGACATCAGCATCGCCTGTCCATTCGGTACCGTTCCACGCCAGACACGAGAACGGTCCATCGGAAATTTCTTCCCAACGGTATCTTCCTGACTCGGTCTGCGGAAGCACGACCGCCGCGGACTTCCCGTTTGCATCTGTCTCAAGCGTGAGCAAACGTTCATTGGTTTCTTCATCATAGATAGCGAACTTCATATACGAGCCGATATCGGTATCGCCCTCATACGTCTTTGTCACCATCACCTTAACGTCTTTGCGGTTTGTCGCATTGACGGTAATATGCTTATGTGTCTCATCGACAACGACCGTCCACGACGTAGGACCGACGGGAACGTAGTTAACGACGTTGCCGCTGTCATCGGTGTACGTAGGATACTTTGTTTCGACTATACGATAGGTACCGTAAGGAACGATAGGATCAACAAGTCCGCCCTTTGTAATCGCAAAACCGTCAGTTGATTTTTGACCATTTTCGTCATAACCAGTTACAAGCGGATCGCCTAATCTCTGTCCGTAATTCTCGGAATTTTTATCGGCATAATAAATAGTAAACTCTGCGCCGTTAAGCAAAGTGCCGTTTATATCTGTCTTCCGAACGGATATCGAACCAAAAGGTTCCATGGGTTTTTCTCCTGTATATGAAAGAATAACCTGTGCATTGCCTTGTTCCCAGTAGTCGTCGGTGTTGGATTGCTCCCAAACGATCATACCTTCGTCTTCAAGCAGATCCTTCCAATTTCCGCCGTTATCTATCCATTCTTGAGCCGATGCAAGAATATGCCAATAAGCAGTGTTTGCACCCTCGACGTTTTTAACCATCGAATATGCCCAATCGGGATTATCTCCCTCGTCAGCTTCACCTTCAAATGAGGTTCTGCTTCCGACGTTGAATTCCCAAACAAGTGCCTGTGTTGCAGCGATTGCTTCTTCGGGCTTATTCGCACCTAGTTCTGTGTATTCAACAGACGGATAACCAAATGCGGTAACAAGCAAAATGCCCATCTGTTGCGTTTTGTTGAAGGTTTGAAAATATGCCGAATCCGAGGCACGATAACCGTAATACCTCGTAAGGTCTTTATTTATAAAGGTCGCTCCGTGATTGATACAATACGCCTGTTCAATGTTATCAATCGCCTCATCGTTAGCATCTTTGACATTGATAAGAGCATACTGTCTGGGTTGGCTTGCCCAACCCGACTCATCCGGGGCAGGCTCGGTCATATAACCGTCGAGTCTCGGACCAGTACGCAACGTTGCCGTCGCGATAGGGGTTGCTTCTGCGAGCGTGAGAATAGATGCAAACGGAAAGATCGATGCTATCATCAACGCGGTAAGCAAAAGCGATAATAGTTTTTTAGTTAATTTATATTTCATTATTGTTCCTTTCGGTTTCTACGACCGTACTCACGGTGAGTACGGTCTTATTTTTCAGGGTTTGTTTCAGGAATTTTAAAATCCATTACAACAATGTGCGGATAAGCCCTGCCTTTGCTTTCTCCGTTGTCGGACTTAACATAGGGATTGCGAGCATTCCACGATGTAAGAATTATGACGGTTTT
>JAZNXR010000108.1:0-6117 GCA_045593985.1 Eubacteriales bacterium | reverse complement strand
GGTTACTACGCTTAAACTCAATAAGATGGTAAACGTCCTTGCGTCCGTCATCGGTACGAATGATGATCTCGTCCGCGCAAACCTTCTCTACAGTACCTGCTTCCTTAGCACAAACAACGACGCCGGAGTCGACAGCCGCCTTGTACTCCATACCGGTACCGACGATAGGAGAGTCGTTCACGAGAAGCGGCACTGCCTGCTTCTGCATGTTCGATCCCATAAGTGCACGGGAGTTATCGTCGTTTTCAAGGAAGGGGATCATTGCGGTTGCAACCGAAACAACCATCTTAGGAGATACGTCCATGTAATCCGGAACGGTATTATCTACCTCGATGATCTCGGTACGCTGACGTGCGGTTACCTTCTTGTTTATGAATCTGTTGTTTTCGTCGAGGGGCTCGTTTGCCTGAGCAACGATATAGTTATCCTCTACGTCTGCGGTCATATATTCAACCTCGTTGGTTACAACTCCGGTTGCCTTATCTATCTTGCGGTAGGGAGCCTCAATGAAGCCGTACTCGCTGATACGAGCAAAGGTAGAGAGGTAGGAAATAAGACCGATGTTAGGTCCTTCAGGTGTCTCGATAGGACACATTCTTCCATAATGAGTATAGTGAACGTCACGAACCTCAAAGGAAGCACGGTCACGGGAAAGGCCTCCCGGGCCGAGCGCAGAAAGACGGCGCTTGTGAGTAAGCTCTGCAAGCGGGTTGTTCTGGTCCATGAACTGTGAAAGAGGCGACGAGCCGAAGAACTCACGGATAGCGGTTACGATAGGACGAATGTTGATAAGTCCCTCGGGAGTGAGCGTTTCGGTATCCTGAATGTTCATTCTTTCCTTAACTATCTTATCCATACGGGAGAAACCGATACGGAGCTGGTTCTGGAGAAGCTCTCCTACGCAACGCAGACGTCTGTTTCCGAGATGGTCGATGTCATCAACCGATGCAAGATCGTGAGAAAGACATACAAGATAGTTTATGGATGCGAAGATATCGTCCTTGGTGATATGCTTCGGGACGAGGTCGGCAATACGATTCTTAACTTCAGCCTTAACAGCCTCTACGTTGCCGTCGAACTGCTCCATCATTTCGAGAAGCACGGAAAGTCTTACCTTCTCGCTTACACCGCAGTCCTTAAGATCGCAGCCGAGAATGTACTCGGGCCAAACGGTACCGTTCGAGAACACCTTGATCTCCTTGTCGGAATCAAGCTGGAGATAAACCTCGTTTACGCATCCGCGCTCGATGGTATCTGCAAGCTCGGCAGTAACGACCTCACCCGCATCGCAAATGAACTCACCGGTTACGGGAGAAACTACGGGACGGGAAAGGGTGTAACCGACAATTCTGTTTTTGAGAGCAAGCTTCTTATCAAACTTGTATCTACCAACTGCCGCAAGATCGTATCTCTTGGGATCAAAGAAGAGGTTATTAATAAGTATCTGAGCAGGCTCAACAAGAGGCGGCTCGCCGGGACGGAGCTTCTTATAAATTTCCTTAAGAGCTTCATCTCCTGCACTTGTATTGTTCTTCTTAGCCTCAGTAGCGCAGGTGTCGTGCGCAATTGTTGCCGTAATCTTGACGTCATCGCCGAAGTAGTTAACGATATCGTCGTCATTTTCAACGCCGAGCGCACGGATAAGCACGGTTACGGGGATCTTTCTGTTCTTATCGATTCTGACGTAGAATACGTCATTCGAGTCGGTCTCGTACTCAAGCCATGCTCCGCGGTAAGGAATAACAGTCGCAGCATAGATCTTCTTGCCCGACTTGTCCATATCGGAGGTATAGTAGATTCCGGGGGAACGAACGATCTGCGAAACTATAACACGCTCCGCACCGTTGATAACGAAGGTTCCGTTGTCGGTCATGAGCGGGAAATCGCCCATGAAAATTTCTCTCTCGAGAAGCTCACCCGTGGTCTTGTTGTGCAGGTGAACGGTAACGCGCAGGGGAGCTGCGTAGTTAACGTCTCTTTCTCTGCATTCCTCAACGGGATACTTCGGAGTAGCATCGAGCGAATAATCTACGAACTCGATGCTGAGGTTGCCTGAAAAATCGGTGATAGGGGATACGTCGCGGAGAACCTCGCGAAGACCTTCCTTGAGGAACCACTCGTATGACTTCTTCTGAACTTCAATCAGATTAGGCATCTCAAGTACTTCATCGATCTTCGAGAAGGACATTCTGACGTTTTTGCCGAGCTTGTGGGGCTTGACCATTGCAGTAATCACTCCATTCTTAATAGTAAAATCATCCCTAAAAATGACTAAAAACGCAACATGGCAGAGCAAGAAAGCCCCTAACGCTACCCCTACGACAAGCTGGTTACCGTCGAATTATAAGCTGCGAAAGAAACTGCCTTACCCGTTCGTGTTACGTTTAACGCGATTCCGGTATGATAAAATTGTCCAAAAAACGGCGCCATATAAGCGTTTTCCCGTTATTTTGCCATAACACAGATTGCGTCCAGACGCTATCTATGCAAGTATAAATTTTAGCACACTTTTAGTGGCTTGTCAAGAAAAAAATAATTGTTTACAAATATTTAACAAATAAAAAATTTTCAAAAAGTATTGAAATTTCGCGTTAGATATGTTATTATAGATTGCTAGTAAAGAAAAGTCCAACGTGGGAGGTGAAAATTTTGCCGAATATCAAGTCCGCTAAGAAGCGCGTAATCGTTACCGAAGCAAAGACGCTTCAGAATAAGATGATTAAGACCGCTCTCAAGACCGCTATGAAGAAGTTCGAGGCAGCTGTTGCTGCAGGCGACAAGGAAGCTGCTGCAAAGGCATATGCTGTTGTAATTAAGAAGCTCGACGTTGCTGCTGCAAAGGGCATCCTTCATAAGAACAATGTTGCAAGAAAGAAGAGCCAGTACACTCTCCTTCTCAACAACATCTGAGCGTAAAACTTCTATAAGTAAAAAGGGCGCCTTTGAGGGCGCCTTTAAACTTTTTATCCGGAATTCTATCGCAATATCAAAAAGGCAGAGGACGTAAAGTCCCCTGCCCTTTTATTCTTGTTTTTGATTTATCCAATTCAAAGCCGCTGTCATCTTATGAGTTTGGGTTAGCGTAAATATCCACCAGCACGGCGTGAACGGCAATTCGTCCGCCCTCGAAGCGGTTATTACAGGTCGAAAGCGTAAGCAGCTTGCTCTTGTGGGTAAAAAGAATATCTTCCTTACGGTAAATGGATTTTGCCTCCGACCTCTCTGCAAAGTCCACGAAGATATCATTGCTTGAAAAATAGGTCGTAATATAGGGATCAAGCTTATTCGTATCGTATATCGAATATATCTCGTAGGTATACATTCCGTCAAGGGTATAAACCGTTATCTTCCCGTTATTCATAAAGAAGGATTCCTTGAGGAAGTTGTCAAGCTGATTGAACATCGAGGAATTCGACATATGATGTCCGTAAATAACAAGATTCTTGTTACTCAACAGCCTCGGCTCACAGGTAAAATCCGCAAAAATCGCACCCGCGCCAAGCATCGTTCCGTTATAGGAATGGTTAAGATAATAATCATTATCCTTCGCCTGCATTATCGGGTAATTTATATTCGTTCCCGAAACGGTGATCCAACCGTACAGATCGGGGTAGCGCGCCTTAAGATTAAGGAGCTTAACCCTGACCTTTGCGTATTCCTTATTTACGACCTGCACGTTCGTGTAATCCGAAAGATCGTCCTGCGAAAGCGTTAAGCCCGTCTTATGATCGGGCGTAACAGGCGCATCAAACTCGGGAAACATCATTTCAACGCCTTCATTGTTCATAACGAAATTGCCAACGGCATCGTAAAGCTTATTTTGCTCGTTATAATCAATAATCGTTTTCCCGATAAAGCACATACAAACGCCGAACACAGCTATACATATACCGAGAATCAAAAAGCGCGCGTTGTCAAGCACCATATCAAGAATATGGTGCTTTTTCTTTTTCTTCACGCGGATTTCATCCGAGGTCAAGCTACTTAGCGATCGGAGAAAATCATTGTTTTTCTCGTTGTTGTTCGGCATATTCGTACCTGTTATAAGAAATTATTTTACCTCGATCATCGAAGCATCCCACATATCGGGAGCTTCAAATCCAAGGAGATTGGCAACTGTTGCGGCAACGTTTGATAGACCGTAGGAGCCGTCTGCCTTAACGCCATACTCACCCGAATGACTGTTATCATAGAAGATGCAGGGAACGGGGTTGAGAGTATGGCTCGTCTTTGCCTTCTTGCTCGGAAGCTTGGTCTTTTTATCAAGCTCATACATTTCATCGGCATTACCGTGGTCGGCTGTGATAAGAGCAACGCCGGCAACCTCGCCAAGCGCCTTGAGAATTCTGCCAAGCTGAAGGTCAAGAGCCTCCATGCTGCACTTCGTAGCGGCAAACGATCCGGTATGTCCTACCATGTCGCCGTTCGGGAAGTTGCAACGGAGATATTTATATTTGCCACTCTTGAGCGCCTCGATAAGCGCATCGGTGATCTCTGCACACTTCATCCAAGGTCTTTCTTCGAAGGGAACGATATCGGAAGGAATCTCAACGTAGGTCTCAAGCTCCTCATCGAACTTGCCGCTCTTGTTTCCGTTCCAGAAATAGGTAACGTGACCGTACTTCTGAGTTTCGGAAATAGCATAGCATCTTACGCCTGCATCGGTAAGATATTCACCGAGAGTGTTCGTGATTTCGGGGGGATTAACGAGATAGTTTGACGGAATATGAAGGTCGCCGTCGTATTCGAGCATTCCTGCGTAAACCACCTTGGGATAACGAACACGGTCGAACTTGTCAAAATCGGCATCGTCAAACGCCTTCGAGATTTCAATGGAACGGTCGCCACGGAAATTGAAGAAAACAACGCTGTCTCCGTCATTTACAGTGCCAACGGGCTTTCCGTCCTTTGCGACATCCATCTTGAGAAGATCCTGGTCGATAACGCCAAGCTCAGCTCTATAAGTATTGATAGCTTCTTCAGCAGAAGCAAATGCTCTTCCCTCTCCGAGAACGTGAGTTTTCCAGCCCGCTTCTACCATTGCCCAGTTTGCTTCGTAACGGTCCATAGTTATCTTCATTCTTCCGCCGCCCGATGCGATAGCGATATCGAAGGACTCGTCCTTGAGATCGGCAATAAACGCCTCGAAAGGAATAACGTAATCAAGCGCGGAGGTCTCACCGACGTCACGGCCGTCAAGAAGGATGTGAATACGAACGGTCGAAATTCCCTCCTCCTTTGCGTGAGTAATAAGCGCCTTCAGATGGTCAATATGGGAATGGACGTTTCCGTCAGAGAAAAGTCCGAGGAAGTGGAGCGTCGAGCCGTTTTCCTTTACGTTCGCAACAACCTTTTTCCAGGTTTCCGATGCGAAAAGCTTTCCGCTTTCGATAGACTGCGAAACGAGCTTTGCGCCCTGCGCAAAAACCTGACCTGAGCCAAGAGCATTGTGACCGACCTCGGAGTTACCCATGTCGTCGTCGGAAGGAAGACCAACAGCCGTACCGTGCGCCTTGAGCGAAAGCGTAGGATATTTCGCCATGAGCATATCAAGATTGGGAGTATATGCAGCGGCAACTGCATTTCCGCCGTTATCGGGAGCAATTCCGACGCCGTCCATTACAATGGTAAGCACCGGGCCCTTTACACCGTCAAATCCGTTTATTTTTTTAAGTTCTTTATTCATAATTCGTCCGTTTCTCCGACAGTATTTTTGCGCTGTCCATTAGTCGGATCGGACAGCACAGATATAGATACTATCATTATACACCATAATTGTGAATAAAGAAATATGTTTTGAATTATTTTTTCAAGTTTTTTGTCAAAAGAAAAGAACCTCGACATTCGAGGTTCTTTTCAACAGCTTGTTATCTGCCGTTCTTGAGATCGTTTTCGTACTTCTCGATCATCTTCTTGACCATCTGACCGCCAACAGAACCTGCCTGCTTTGCGGTGATGTCGCCGTTATAAGAATTATTGAGGTTTACACCAACCTCATTTGCTGTCACCATCTTGAACTTGTCAAGAGCTGCACGTGCTTCGGGAACTACGTTCTTCTTGCTTCTGGTAGCCATTTTATTTTTTCTCCTTAACCTTAAAAGGTATTTGTTTTCAAGC
>JAZNXR010000107.1:0-55230 GCA_045593985.1 Eubacteriales bacterium | reverse complement strand
CCGCAAGTACCGCAGCAATACTCATCCCAGTGGTAATGGTTGCAAAACCAGCACTCCATGCCGTCTTCCCAAGCGGCATGTGCCGTATGAGTGGCGGGGATGATCTGAAGCATCAATACAAGAACGAGAACGATGCCCATCAGCTTTTTTACAAATCTTCTTCTTTTCATCTTCGTTTTTCCTTTCGGTCAGTTTCTTGATGAATAACAGCTAACTCAAATACGCTATTGAAAAAAACCGTTTACTATGGTATAATAAAGACACTTATTATACCCGATAACGTATCAAGGTTATATGATACTATAATTATAAACGCAATTTTCGCGTTTGTCCCCATACTTTTGGTATGGGATTAATACATTTTTTCGAATTTATTTATGACCGAGGTCGGAAAGGAGGATATATGAAGAAGCTTTTAGCGATAGTCTGCATCATTGCGCTAACTATGCTGAATCTGACCGGCTGTACGTCACTTGGCGGCAAAAGCGCAAGCTTTTCAGTTGTTTACGGAGCTTGTGCCATAATCTCCCTGCTTCTCCTTATCGGCAGTATTTTTGCCGTGCGCAAAAAGAGATTCTGGGTAGTAATGCTTTTTTCCTCCGTTCTCATCGTAAATATCGGATACACGCTTCTCTCTATTTCGCCATCTCTTGACGCCGCACTTTGGGCAAACCGAATTTCTTATCTCGGTTCGGTATTTTTGCCGCTTTCGATGCTGATGATAATTCTCGACGTGACTAATACCAAATACAGCAAGCTTCTTCCTCGAATATTGATCGTAATTTCGGTCATTATCTTCCTCATCGCCGCAAGCCCGGGTATTTTGCCGATCTACTACAAGGAAGTAGCGTTTGAAACCGTTGACGGTGCATCGCGGCTTGTCAAGGTATACGGCGTTCTTCATCCGCTTTATCTTGTTTACCTCATATCGTATTTCATCGCAACGGTAACGGTAATAATCCGCGCATCGGTCAAAAAGACTGTCGAAAGCGTTGCTCACTCGGTAATTCTCGGATGTGCGGTATTCGTAAACATCGGCGTCTGGTTTATTGAGCAGATATCCGACATGGATTTCGAAATGCTCTCGGTTTCGTACATCATAAGCGAGCTGTTTCTCATCGGCGTGCGTCTTGTTATAAACGAAAATCAGCGCCTGCGTGAGATAGTCAAGCGTGTTGAGGGCGCACGGGATTATCCCGAATCCGACCTGTCTACCGAGAAAATGCTCGAAAAGCCGGTTGAAAACGGTTCGTTCTCCCCCGAACGCATTGAGGCATTTATTACAGGACTAAAGGCGCTTACGCCTACCGAAAAAGCAATCTTCGATGCGCACATCGCCAGAGTTACCTCAAAGGAAATTATGGCAAGTATGAACATCAAGGAATCGACCTTGAAATACCACAACCGAAATCTCTACGGAAAGCTCGGCGTAACGACTCGCAAGGAGCTTCTCGAATTGCACAAGTATATAAAAAGCGTGCAATCAAATCTCAACGGATAAATAATTTCAAAAAACAAGGAGGCAGACATGAAAGCATACACGCCAAAGAAATCAAACGCTTCGGTTTCAATACGCTACGCTCTTATGAGCCTCTGTCTATCCTCCGTTTGTCACTCCGTAATATTTTCTTGCCTGAAGGATTATATAAGCTATGACAGGCGCTCAATGCTTATAGTGCTTTTTAACGTCATTTCGGTCGGCATGATGAGCTTGCTTTCCGTCTTTGCCGACAAGGTTAAAATCAAGCACACAGGCGTGCGCCTTTCTGTGCTTCTTACCGTTCTCGGCTTCTTTATGCCGGTCACGTTCGGCATCGATTTAAAGGTAACGCTTCTCGGGCTTGGAAGCGCAATATTCTATTCCTTCGCAGCCTCGTCAATACTGTCACGCTCAAAGGGAAAAAGCCGCAATATCGGCTTGCTTATAGGCGGTCAGGCGCTTGGCATCGCTTTCGCCTCCTATACGGGCTTCGCAGGACACGTAGCTGCGCCGCTTCTTATGATTTTAGCCATTCCGAGAGACGAATATCAAGACGAGGAGCAAGGCGAAGAAGCCACAGAAAAACCGTCCTTTTCGCTTCTCCCCTTCCTTTTCCTCTGCTTTTCCTATATACTCATTTCCTATGAGTTTTCCTCGTTCACCTTTTCCTGGAACGTCGGACTTAAAACGCAGTTTCAGCTCCTTCTTTTAATAGGTCTCGGTCAGTGTGCAGGAGGCTTTGCCTGCGACCTTATCGGCCGTGCAACAACAGTCACCGCAGCCGCTTCAAGCGGAACTCTGCTTATCTATTTCTGCTCCGATACAAAATGGCTTTCGCTCCTTGGGCTTTTTCTTCTTTCGATGTCGCTTACACCTATCGTAACAAGCGTAACACGAATGATGCCCAAGCATCCCGGATTCTCGTTTGCTATCATGTCGGCAATGGCGTATTTCGGAGAGATCATTACTCACCTCATTGATTTTCAGCGTGTTACAATGCTTTTTATCTGCGCATTGATCATTTCGGTTGCGGTAACGGCATCGCTTCCGTTGTTTTTACAGTCGGAGGAAACGGAGGATCAGGCAAATGAAAATATTTAAGCTTGTTTTGCCGCTTATTCTGCTTTTCGTTCTCTCAATGCCGACCTACGCCCTGCATCTTCCCGAGGATAAGGTGGTCGACCGTGAACTAACGGTGGAGGAGGACAGAAACATAGTAGAAAACAGTATAAACAAAAAGGATCCCGAAATAAAGACGTTTGTGATGTCGAGCCTTAATTATGCAAAAATGATAGTGCTGCCCTTATTTGTACTCGTCCTTCTCGGCCCGCTCGCATTGATTATCGAGCACATAAAAAACAGTAAAAGAAAAAGACCTTCAAAAGAATGAAGGTCTTTTTTGATGCTGTAAAAATACTTAACAAAGCATATTAACCAAGGAATTCTTCGCGGTAGTTAAGGTTAAACTGCTTCGCAAGAGCACGAAGGTCGTCGTCGGTAATTCTGTTGATTATCGGGAAGGCGGCATACTTCATATAAAGCTCGGCGCCCTTTTCAACAGTCTCGATAAGACCGAAGGTCTCATCAAAGGTCTTGCCTGCGCCGTAGATGCCGTGCTGCGACCAGACTACGAGGCGATAATCCTTCATTTTTTCGGCGGTTGCCTCACCGATCTCGTTGTTTCCGCAAACCATCCAGGGAAGCACGCCGATTCCTTCGGGGAATACGACGATACATTCGGTACAGGTTCCCCAAATAGTACGGCTGAAGGACTTGTCATCAAGCGGATGAATATGCGTCATGGCAACGGTATTCGTCGGATGTGTATGCATAACGATACGATGCTCGGGATCTGCCTTAAGGCGAGCCATATGCGACATAAGATGTGCGGGAAGCTCGGAGGTGAATTTGCCGCCGTCCTTATAGCCCCAAAGAAGCTCTGCGGTTTTTCCGTCCTCTGCTATGCGAATAATTCCGAGGTTATTTTCGGGATCGCCGTCAACGTTCTTAAAATACTTTCCCGTACCGGTTACAAGGAAATACTTGCCGATAAGCTCGGTTGCCTCAAAGCCGATCGGGATGCTTCTTATCACGTGAGAAAGGTCTAAATATTCGCCAAGCTCATTTTCGTCAAGCAAGCAGCTGATGTTTCCGCCGTTGCGCTCGTCCCAGCCGAGGCGATACATATTCGCCGTCGTGCTTCTCATTTCGACTATAAACGGTGCTTCAAAAATGTTTTTCATAATTTTTTCTCACGCTCTCTTAAAGAGAACTTCCCTTTCGTATTTTTCAACCTCTTCAAGCCAGGACATATCGCAAGGCACGCCGTTGCGTCGGCAGAACTCCTCCCAGACTGCGCCCATCGGAAGCATTTTAATTTCCTCCTGAAGCGCCATAAGCCTGGTAAGCTCACCTCTATCCTGAAGCTCTCTTAAATATTCATTCGGTGTCAGCATTGCGCTCATGAGCGCCTTGCGGAAGGAGCGAATACCGATAACCCAAGCGGCAATTCGGTTTATCGATGCATCGAAGAAATCGAGCGCCATTGCAATATCGGACATTCTGCCGCTTGCGACGATCTCCTTTGCAATCTCCTTCGTTTCGTCATCGTAGCGAACAACGTGGTCAGAGTCCCAACGAACGCTTCTCGTTATATGAAGCGCAAGCTTCTTATTAAGCAAAAGCAGTGACGAGATCTTATCAGAAACGACCTCCGTCGGATGATAGTGACCGTTATCCATAAGAGGAACAAGTCCGTTTTGCTGAGCATAGCCGAGTGTAAATTCAGCCGAGCCGACGGTGTAGGATTCAAGTCCGATTCCGAAGACCTTGCTTTCAAGGCATACGTAAACCTTTTCCTTATCGTATCCGCAGCCGATAATCTCGTCAAGCGACTTTTTGAAGCGTGCGCGGGGGCCGATCCTATCAGCGGGAATATCCTTGTATCCGTCGGGGATCCAGATGTTCATAACCGACACCTTGCCGGTCATTTCTGCAAAATACTCAGCGATTCTGATGCAGGCAATTCCGTGACGCACCCAGAATTTTCTTATCTCCTCATCGGGGGAGGAAAGTGTGAATTCCGATGCCTTCGGATGTGAGAAGAAGGTCGGATTGAAGTCGATACCAAGCCCACGCTCGTTTGCAAATTTAACCCATTTTTCAAAATGCTTCGGAAGAATGGCATCACGGTCGGCAAATTCGCCGTCCTCAAATATAGCATAGCAGGCGTGAAGATTAAGCTTATGTGTGCCGGGAACAAGGGAAAGCGCTTTGTCGATATCAGCCATAAGCTCGTCAGGCGTTCTTGCCTTTCCGGGGTAATTACCCGTTGCCTGAATACCGCCCGAAAGCGCATCGGGGCTATCAAAGCCCGAAACATCATCGCCCTGCCAGCAGTGAACCGAGATCTCCGCCTTGCCAAGCTCATTTATAACGCTTTCGGTGTCAATTCCGTACTCCGCATAGCGTTTTTTTGCTTCTTCGTAAACTGAATTCATACTGTTATTCTCCTGACATTAAAGCTTCTGTATACTGCATTTCTTGCCTCGGACAAGGATTCAAAGACTCCTGTCGAGAGCATTTGAGAAACGAGATTTCCGATCGCCGTTGCCTCGGAAGGCCCTGCATAAACGGGCTTGCCCGTTGCCTCGGCGGTAAGGGCGCAAAGATACTCGTCCTTGCTTCCGCCGCCCACGATATGAAGCGCCTTCATTTCCCTTCCAAGTAGCGCTTCAAGCTCGATAACCGCCGTTTTATAAGCATCAGCCAAGCTGTGATAAACCGCCGAGAACATCTCGCCAACCGAAATTTCGGGCTTATTTAAAGCCTTTTTAACCTCGTCTATCATGCTGCTCGGCGCCGTAAAACGCGAATCATTCGGATCGAGGCGCAGAGGCGTGGAATCGTATTCCTTCGCCATATTGCAGAGCATATCGAAGGTATAACCGTCGGGAAGCTCCTTTTTCATCGACTGTATCATCCACAGTCCCGTTATGTTTTTTAGATAACGGTAGCGCTTGAATATACCGCCCTCGTTCGTGAAATTATGCTCCATACTGCGCTCCGAGCAGTCGGGATTATTTCTTTCAACGCCAATAAGCGACCATGTTCCCGAGCTGATATAAATAATATCCTCCTCGTTGGTCGGCACCGCGGCAACCGCAGATGCCGTATCGTGAGTGGGAGGGAGAATTACTCTTGCTCCGCTTGCTCCGGTTTCCTTCATGACCTCGTCCGAAAGCTCACCGACAATATGTCCCGGCATTTCAAGGGGACGGAAAATCCTTTTCGGCAGACCGAGACACTCGATCAATTCATAATCCCAGTCGTCCTCTCCCGCCTTCACAAGCTGACCTGTCGTTGCATTTGTGTATTCCGAGCAGGCAACGCCTGTCAGCAAATAGGATAAATAATCGGGCATCATAAGCAGAGTTTCCGCACGGTCAAGCTGCTCACGCTTATGCGTATTCAAATACTGAAGCTGATATACGGTATTGAAAATAGCCTTTTGAATTCCCGTGCGAGCATATAGCTGACCTTCGGGAATAGTTTTATACAGCTCGGTGTCCATGCCGTCGGTGCGGCTGTCACGGTAGCCGACTGCATCCCCGATAAGCCCTCCGTCCTTATCAAGAAGCACGAAATCCACGCCCCAGGTATCAATTCCGATATAATCGGGCTTTTTACCATTATCAACGCAAGCCTTAATGCCTGCCTTAACATGATAAAAAAGCGACTCGGTATCCCAGACAAGCGTTCCGCTCTCGTTTCTTTTCATCCCGTTCGGAAAGCGGTAAAGCTCCTCCGTCACGATTTTTCCGTTTTCATAAGATCCGATGATATGACGTCCGCTTGATGCGCCGATATCTATCGCAAGATAATACATAGAATCCTCCATATACCTTATTAATTTAAGTATATCACATCCAAAAGAATATAAAAGGACATATTTTATGCTGTTTTGCGTTCTTTTTTAATATTTTTCCTTGAAAAGCATCCTGCGTTGTGTTAAAATTAAGTTACAGTAAAGAATTGAGGTAAAAATGAAAGATATTATAATAAACCGTCTGTCGGTAATTGGCGAAAACGAAGCATCGGTGCTGTCGGAGGAATACGAAATGGAAAGCGCCTTTGCGAATATGAAGCTTCGCCTTCGGGACTATGCTTACAGCGTTATTGATTCAACGAAAACCGTCACCGCAAGGCCGCATATTCGCTTTGTCGATATACCGATCCACCTGCATAACTACATCGAAATAATGTACGTCGTTCAAGGCGAGATCCGACACATCATAAACGGAAAAACCTTTGACATAAAGGAGGGACAGCTTATAATGATGAATCGGCATCTCCGTCATTCGATCAAGGCTTCAAGCAAGAACGACATCGCCGTGAATCTAATCGTTTCCTCCGACTACGTCGGTATCGCCGCAGCCCGCTTCAGAGGCGATTCTGCTCTCCGTGACTTCGCAGAGCAGGAGGAAAGAGAGGGCGGAGAGGGACGGTTCATAATATATGAGGTCGACAGCAACCCCTACGCCAAGGCGCTAATCGAAAACCTCATCTGTCAGTCATTGTTTGAGACCGACACACCAAAAGGGATCCTTCGTGAAACGCTATCGCTTCTGCTGCGCCATTTCGAGGCAAAGCCCGAAATGCTCATCTATTCCTCGTCAGGCGATCACGAGCGAAACCAAATAAGAGAAAAAATCAGCGCATATATTCAAAGCTTTTATAAAACCGCTTCCCTATCCGAGCTTGCGACACTCCTCTCAATGTCGGAGCCGTACGTCAGCAAGCGCATAAAGGAGCTTTTCGGAGAAACCTTTACCGAGCTTGTTTACGAGCGCCGATTTTTTGAAGCAGAGCAGCTTCTTATTCATTCAGATCTGCCGATAGCAGAAATTGCCGAAGCCGTCGGCTACGATAACAACAGCTTTTTCCACCGCCGCTTCAGAGAGCGCTACGGCATCTCACCGTCAAAATGGCGCCATAGAGAAAGACAAAAGCCGTTATCACAATAAATATCCCCCGCATAGCGGGGGGATTTCAGTTTCGGGCGTAGCCCTAATCCTTGTGGCTGCGCACAAGTGCGCTTTAGTTCCACCTGCCAGCCATGCATTGGATACTTGCTCCCCGTAAACGGGTTTCGATCTTGGCCTCCCTTGTGTAAAGGGAGGTGGCATTTGCAGAGCAAATGACGGAGGGATTGTATATAAGTTTTTCTAACTTCTTACAATCCCTCAGTCAGCTTCGCTGACAGCTCCCTTTACACAAGGGAGCCATTGGCACTAACCACCGTTAAACTGCGCTTTTTTCTTTGCCTCATTTCCGTTCACCGGTAAACCTATTTTCTACCACGCTTCTCACGCGTGGTTTTCGGTTACAATAAAAAAAGCCCGCACCAGCGGACCTTTTTATTTAATCTCTTGGCCTTGCCGCCTTGTAATACATATCAAGGCGAATAAGAAGATAAAGCGAGCTTAAAAGAGTGCCTACCGCAAGAAGCAGATTTGCAGTAGTTTCAACCTTTAAGAGCACCGAAAGAAGAAGTATTGCGGCAAATGAAGCTGACGAAAGCACCGTCGCAATCGTTGCAGTTACGGTGAACATAACCTTTCCCGTTCCGTAAACCCGAAGCTTCAATTCATACATGAGCGCAAGCATTACGGCAACAAGGGTGATCTGGAGAAGAATTCTTACAGGATCGTTTATTGCTGTTCCTGCGTCGAAATAGAGACGGACAAGACAGGTAGCATTCCAAAGCGGCGGGAAGAACGCAAGGAAGGTTGAAAGCTTTGTTTTTTCAACGCCGACAATATAACTAAGTGCCGTCGGAACAGAAATCACAACGAGAAGGATCGTAAAGAACTTAAGCGCAAACGCATCTTGTACCTTAAAAGAATCAATAAGAAACAATATCGACGAAACGGCAAGCGACAAGCCGCCGACAATGGCGACGGTATCGGTAGCGACGCTGTTCTGCGCTCTCGGTCTCATTTTCGCAATCTTGCCGACACATATAGCAAGCGTTCCCATCGCAATAGAGAGAACGAAAAGAGCAACGACGGACATAGTTGCGATCTTGCTTTGAAGCTTAAAAACTCGCATCACCTTATCATATCCGAACAAAATTGCAACGCTTTCGAACATCATGGCGATAACGGATAATATCAGCGTACAGGAAGTTAAAACAGTACCTAAAAATTCGTAATTACCTCTTCTGGCCATTTAGAAATAATCCTTTCACATTATCCAAAACGGATTTACCATAACATTATATACCATTTGGAGAAAAAAAGCAATAGAAAAGAGAAAATCCGACCGAAGTCGGATTCTATCTTGAAAAACAATGTTTTCGGGACACCCGGAAAAAGGCAATTACTGCTGCTTCATAGCAGCGTAGCACTCGCTGCAGTATACGGGTCTGTCGTTCTTAGGCTCGAACGGAACTCTTGCTTCGCCGCCGCAGTTTGCACATACAGCAGTGAAGAATTCCTTTCTACCCTGACCGGCATTCTTTCGTGCATCACGGCAGGCCTTGCATCTCTGAGGCTCGTTCTGGAAGCCTCTCTCTGCATAGAACTCCTGCTCGCCTGCGGTGAATACAAATTCGTTTCCGCAGTCCTTACACTTAAGAGTCTTGTCTTCGTACATTTTGTTACCTCGCTTTAATGTGGTAAATTTTTTTGCCCTCGGACGGGGTGTCACCGCCATCTTTGCTTCAAAATTCAAAATTCAAAATTGATACAACGCTTTACTTAAGCTATTAGGGCATATTGACATCGTTATAGTGGAGCTTGATTTTCGACTTTGCACGAAAAAGCGCATTGTCGACCGACTTCTCCGACAGATGAAGAAGCTGTGATATTTCCTTATACGATTTTCCTTCGATATAGAAGCCGAAAACGAGCTTTTCACGCTTACTCAAAACCCGATCGGAAACCGAAAGAAGCTCGGAAAGATCAAGAACCCGACCGCCGATCTTCCTGCCCTTCTCTTTCTTTTGAGAAACGGTTTTCGGCATCGATTTTTTGTTTGCGCGACGCATAAGGCTTATCATTCTGTTATTTATGCAAATTTTTGCATAAAGTCCGAATGAGACCTTGTCCTGAGTTAAATCGTAGGTTGTCACGGCGCGATAAAAGGCAACCGTCGCCTCCTGGCGCAGGTCGTCCTTGTCTTGGATAATAGCGCTTAAACGCGCTATATATCTGCTTGTCATATTCTCAATAAGTGGCTTATAAACCTGACAAAGCTCCGAGAAAGCACTCTCATCCCCGTTTTTTGCCGCTATGATAAGGTGGGAAAACAACATACTCCTCCGACAATGGATAAAATAATTATACCACTTCAACAGTGTTTGTCAAGACACATTTAACGAATTTTTCAATAATTTTTTTAATTTCGTTAATAATATACATAAAAAACCGAGATTTTTTCACCATTTTCACGGAAAATTATGTGAAATTTCAACAAATTTTGTCGTTTAAAATCGTTTAACGCACAAAAGGCATGGCGAAACGCGGGCAAAAGATGCATATAACCGCCAAAAAAAAGAAAAAGCGAGAGGAAGCTCACTCGCTTTTTCTTAATATTATAAATTGTTTTTGTTTTGAGTTGCTACTATTCTGCTTCCGAAGGCGTTCTCAATAATAACGTCACCAATCTTGATCGGAAGTGCCGCCACAGTGTTATTGATAAGCTCCATGCACTCGGCAATCTTTTCCTTCGGAATTGGCGTTTCGGTCTTTACCGAAACAAGGCCGCCGTCCTCGGTTCTGACCGTTGACGTAACGGTTCTTTGCGGATTTACGCATTCGCTTTCGGCATATACCTTGCCCCTCGGGCAGGTGTTTCCGCGGACAGATGTTACCCTTCCGTCCTCAAGCTCCACGCTGATCTCACAACCAATGGGGCAAATAATACAGGTAAGCTTCTTTTCCATATTACAGCACCTCCAGCGAGAAGAATAGTTCATTTACATTTCCGAGCTTGTCAGCCTTGAGCTTAATAGATTCCATTTCGCCGGGAGCAACCTTCGGTCTCTTTTTTTCAAAAATGACATTTTCGCCGTCGCTCACCTTGATTTTGACGTTTTTATAAACGTCACTGACTCGGAAATATACCGTAACGTCTTTCTTTACGGTTATCATTTGCGGCACGGTATAACGGATCTTGCCGTCGGTTTTAATTTCAACCGAAAGCTTTTCGCCGTCACCGCCGCGAATATATTCAGCGGCAGCCTTACCTGCAATTTCCGCCTCGTCGGACACGAAATCGACAAGATCATGAACGTGCAAAACATTTCCGCAAGCAAAAACTCCCGGTATCGAGGTTTGTCTGTCCTGGTCAACGATTGCGCCGCTTGTAACTCTGCTCAAATCAACATTTGCAGATCTTGAAAGCTCGTTTTCGGGAATAAGGCCAACAGAAAGGAGAAGCGTATCACAAGGGATAAACTCTCTCGTTCCGTCAATAGGCTTTCTGTTATTATCGACCTCGGCAATAGTCACGCCCTCAAGGCGCTCCCTGCCGTGAATTTCAACGACAGTATGGCTGAGCTTCAGCGGTATATCGAAATCGTTAAGACATTGCTGAATGTTTCTTGCAAGTCCACCCGAATAAGGCATCAGCTCACAAACAGCGTGAACCTTTGCGCCCTCAAGAGTCATTCTTCTTGCCATAATGAGTCCGATATCTCCGCTACCGAGAATAACGACATTCTTTCCGGGCAGATATCCCTTCATATTAACAAGCTTCTGCGCCGTTCCTGCGCTGTAAATGCCGGCAGGTCTTGTTCCTGCAATATTAAGAGCACCCTTTGAGCGCTCACGGCAGCCCATAGCGAGAATGATCGCCTTTGCCTCGATCTGAATAATTCCGTCAAAGGCATTCGTTGCGGTAATTATTTTATCGGGAGAGACGTCAAGCACCATCGTATTAAGCTTGAATTCGATTCCCAGTTCTCTTACCCGTTTTTCGTATTTATAGGCATATTCGGGGCCTGTCAGCTCCTCGCCGAATTTGTGAAGACCGAAGCCGTTATGAATACACTGCTGCAAAATTCCGCCGAGATTTTCGTCACGCTCAAGAATAAGAATATCACGAATTCCGCTTTCGTAAGCAGCAATTGCGGCGCTCATTCCGGCAGGGCCGCCGCCTATGATTACCAAATCTCTCATTATTCACGGCCTCCCTTTGTTTTTCCTATGCTGATAACCGACTTTCCGCCAAACTTCGTTACGCTTTCGTACGGGATCTCAAGCTCCTTCGAGAGAAGCTCAATAATATACGGGCTGCAGAATCCGCCCTGGCAACGTCCCATTTGCGCACGAGTACGGCGTTTAACGCCGTCAAGGTCTCTCGCTCTCGGATTGCGGCGAATCGCATCGAGGATCTCGCCCTCGCTGACACCCTCGCAGCGGCAAACGATTCTGCCGTAAGCGGGGTTTTTCTTTATCATTTCATTCTTTTCCTCAATAGTTCCCTCACGGAAGGCGTGCATCGAAGCTCTATAAGGATTATAGTCTGCCTTTTCATTTAGCTCCAAGCCCTCGTTTTTGAGAAGCTCAAGCACGTATTCTGCGATCGCAGGCGAAGCAGACAGACCGGGAGACTCAATGCCCGCTACGTTAACAAAGCTACCTTCAAACACGTTGATTATAAAATCACCCGTGCTTCCGACAGAGCGAAGACCGCAGAAGGAGGTGATCGTCTTTTGTATCGGTACATTATTTAAGTTGTCATTCGCATTCTTGATAATGTCGGCAAAGCCCTTTGAAGCGATGCTCTTATCCTCCTTATCCTCGATATCAACCGAGGTCGGGCCTAAAAGAAGATTTCCGTCAACGGTGGGCGATATCAGTATTCCCTTTCCCATTTTGGAGGGAGTTCTGAAAATCGTGTGCGAAACCAGCCCGCCGCACTCCTTGTCGAGCAAAATATACTCGCCCCTGCGAGGATGAACGTCAAAGCTGTCATCACCGACAAGCCTTGCGATTTTATCGGAATAAATACCTGCGCAGTTAATAACGAATCGAGCATCAACAAACGAGCCTTCCGAGGAAACACGATATCCGTTTTCGGTCTTATCGATGCCTGTAACCTCAAAATTACAAATCAGGGAAGCGCCGTTATCCATAGCGTTTCCGATTGCGGCAATCGTCAATTCATAAGGGCAAACGATAGCACCCGTCGGCGCATGAAGAGCGCAGACGACGTTATCCGATATGTTCGGCTCAAGCTCTTTAAGCTCGTCCTTTTCGATAATTCGGAGTCCCTCAACACCGTTTTCGATGCCTCTTTGCAGAAGCTCGTTAATAACATTTCTGTCGTCCTCGTTGAATCCGATGACAAGCGATCCGTTGTTCTTGTATTTAACGCCAAGCTCGGCGCAAACGGCGCTCATCATTTTCGAGCCTCTGACGTTAAGCTTTGCCTTCAAGGAGCCTGCCTTGGCATCAAAGCCCGCATGAACGATGGCAGAATTTGCCTTCGTTGCACCGCACGCCACATCATTTTCCTTTTCGAGAATGCATATCTTCAAGTTATATCTTGACAGCGTTCTCGCAATAAGTCCTCCGACGACTCCGCCGCCGATTATCGCAATATCGTACATACAAACCTCTCTATTGACAAAATATCGCATTATATATTATAATAAATCAATCACAAACGATTGTCAATCGTTGGCTATTAACACGAAAAACAATCAAAAACGCTCAAAAGGAGTAACGCTATGCTAAAAGAAGAACGATACGATAAAATTCTCTCCATTTTGGAGGAGGAGCAATATATCTCGGCATCAAGACTCAGCAAAATGCTATACGTCAGCCTGCCGACAATAAGGCGCGACCTTGCCGAGCTTGATCGCAGACATCAGATCATCAGAAGCCACGGGGGAGCAAAAAGAATCCAGGCGGAGCATATCGTGGCGCCCTTGAATTTTCGGAAAACGGTTAATTCGGGGGAGAAGCGCAGACTTTGCCGTGCAGCATCCGCACTTATTGACGATAACGATATTATCTTTATTGATTCCTCCACGACAACGCTTCAAATGGCTGATTTTCTTGGCGATAAAACCGGAATCACGGTTATAACAAACGGAATGGCGCTCGCCAATCTGCTTGTAAAAAAGGGCATCAAGACCTACTGTACGGGCGGCGAAATTTTTGAAAACTCAATGGCATTTTTCGGCAGCTTCGCAGAGGACTTTATAAGAAAATTCAACATCGACAAATTCTTCTTCTCCTGCCACGGAGTAAACGGGAAAGGTATGCTCACCGATCCTTCCCTGCCCGAAACGCAGATAAGAAAGGTAGCAATTAATCAGTCAAAGGTAACGGTATTTTTGTGCGACGAAACGAAGTTTTCCCTCTCAACGCCCTACAACCTCATATCAATAAGAGATATCGACTATATAGTTACCAATTCCGATGCCGCCGCAAAATACCTCCCCTCACAAGAGAAAGGCAAAATAATTCTCGTCTGACTTGACGGCGCATGACCTCATTATCCGAAGCGCCTTGCCTTCCGGGTAGACAAAATATTCCGTATATAAACAAAAATCGAGGCACCTGCCTCGATTTTTTCATTCAATAAGATAATTAACCTCTCCGGTCAAAACTGCCATAACGCCCTTGTAAACAACCTCGGGCTTGTCATAGAAATTGCGCCTGATCTTCTCAAGCTGTGTACTGCTTTCAACGGTAAGCTCAACGTTCATTATCTCCTTGTCCTTTTCGGTTATAATGCATTTAGCAACAAACCGACCGTTAGGCAGAGGCTCAAAATCAAATTTCAGCTTGGCGCCACGCTCACGGAAGGAAAGGAAACGAAGAGCACTTTTTACGCTCTTTTCTCTTATCGTCGGCAAAATTCGACTGTCAAGTGTTTCGGCAACGATCATACCGTTAGGGGAAATTTCGTAAAGCTCCTCTCCCGCTTCGTCGGTAGGAAGCTCGATCACGTTACCGGTTTCGAGCAGCTCCGCAAAGCATTCGACAAAATCGAAATAGCCGACAAAGCCGTCCTGAACAACAATGTCATTTATGCTGACAAAGTCAAGAGGACAGCTTACATGGCGCAAAAGATGCAATATAAAAATTTTAATATCGTTCTTATCGCGAAGCTGGCTATGCATACCGAATTTCCTTATTTTTGAAGTATTAGATAATATCAGGGAAATCCCGAAGCAGGATTTCCCTGATTGTGTTTTTAATTACTGACCTACCTGGTATTTTGCTGCGTTATTGAGGAGCGCATCGGTAAATACAGGCATACCGAAATAATTAGTTTTCACTCCGGTAAGATCGCTGCCTACCATGTATGCGCTCTGAAGCTCAACGAGGGGCGCAATAGGCATATCGTTAAGGAGCATTTTCTCTGCCTGATGGAGAAGTGCAGCTCTCTTTTCGGCATCCTTCTCTGCATACGCCTTCTCAATAAGAGCGTCGTATTCGGGATTCGAGTAACCGCTGACATGAGGAGCAAGCTCATACTTGCCTGTCGTCATATCCATTGCACCGCCCGCAAAGGGAACGGCAAAGGAAGCGAGGTTACCGAATGCATCGGTAGAGAACATGGTGTAGTCAACGAGGATAACGTCAAAGCTTCTTGACTCGTATGCGTCAAGATACTGATCGTCCATAAGCACGATTTCGTTCGGGCCGTCATAAGGAACCGAGCCGAGAACCGTAAGATTTACGGTAAATCCGAGAGCGTCCCAAGTCTTCTTAAGATATTCACCGACAGCCTTATCTGCCTCGTCGTCGCGAATAACGAGGTTTATCTCGCCAAGCGTTTTGCCGTTGAGAAGCGCCTTTGCATCGGCGGTTTTAGCCTTCGATTCAAGCAACGTTCCACCCTTGCTGCGGAACGAAACGCCGTTTTTGCCGTTTGTAGTTTCGAATACACGTCCGGCTATAAGTCCGCCTGCGGGCTTAGCAAAGGTAAGAATATCTGCAATCTTTTCTCTGTCAAGAGCAAGCGAAAGAGCGCGGCGTACATCGGGATCGGAAAGAAGCTCGTTCTGAGTATTGAAGATGCAGGAAAGGACCGACATCGTATCCTTTACGACAACCTTGTTAGCCTTAAGAAGCTCGGCACGCTTCTTAAGAGGAAGCTCACCGTCGAAAACGATCTCTCCGTCCTCAAAGCGCTTAAGAACAGCAGCATCGTCAAGCACCTTGTTTGTAGCGAAGGTGATGCTCAGACGGAAGGTCTTTATGGGGCCGTGATAATATGCGTTCGCCTGAAGAGTCATAGACTCGCCGGGAGTATAGTTACGAATAGCGTACGGGCCGTTCGAGGAAATGATCGTTGCGTTGGATGACCAGTCGGAAGGCACTCGGCCTACCTGGAACTCACGAAGCGGAACGAGCATCGGGCTTGCAAGGTACTCATAGAACTGGTTATAGTCGGTAGGGCCTTCAAACTCAATACGAATGATCTTGGGCGAAACGTCGGTAACTCCAAGGTCGTCGATCGTTGCGTCGCCATCATGTACCTTTCTTGCATTCTTGATGCAGAAAAGCATACTCGCAGCCTCGCCGCGGAAGTCGGATTCAAGAATACGCTTCCAGGCGTAGATATAATCCGATGCCTGAACGGGAATTCCGTCAGACCAGCCTGTATCCTTAAGAGTAATTTCGATCGCATAGTAATTCTTGCTCGGGTTGTCAAGCTTCTTGATCGATTTAGCCTGAGCCTGAACTACCTTGCCGTTATCGTCATACTTAAAGAGTCCCTCAAAAAGAAGCGACATGATCTTCTGCGAGGTCTGGTCAAGGTTACCGTATGCAGGATCGAAGTTTGTAACCTCGCCCGAAATGTATACGGGAACGGTAGGGCCGCCCTTTTTGTTATCGACCTCTTTTGAGCAGCCCGCAAAAAGCGAAGTAACCATCAAAAGAGTGAGGACTACTGCAATAATTTTTTTCATTTGTGAGATCCCCCATGAGAAAATATAGGCATAGCTATAGCACACCTATTTTATTACCTATACATTATATCACTTTTATTTATTTTAATCAACAATAAAATTTAGCTATTTTTTTCAAAACCCAAGTTTTGGCTGTTTGAACAATCATAGATTTCTTTTTTTGTGCATTTTGTCATGAATTATTTTTCATATCAGCGGAATACTAATCTCAAAAAGCTGCTATTGGGAGAGATCAAGATGGAACGTTTTCGCAAATATATCAGAACGGATATGGCTCTTGAAGCCTGTCCTAAAAACGAAAACGGTGCATATAAAGGAATATCGGCAAGAGAATATAAAAAGCACGGAATTGCGGTAACCGAAATCTCGGTTTTGAACGAGGAGGGCGAAGCGGTTTTGGGAAAGCCGATCGGACGGTATCTGACCTTTTCGGTCGGTAACATTCGGCTAATGGACGACGAAGCCTTAAGCCGAGCCGCCCTTTCAATCGGCGAAGAAACAAAATCTCTCCTTTACTCATTCGGTGATATAAAAACAGTCCTCGTCGTCGGGCTCGGCAACCGTCATATCGTCTCCGACGCAATAGGCCCGTTCGCCATCAAGGGAATAAGCGCAAACCGCCATATAAAGGAAGAAAGTCCCGAGCTTTTTAAAAAGCTCGGCTCACTCTGCACCTGCGCACTAACGCCCGGCGTCAGCGCAGAAACCGGACTTGAAGCTTCAGATATAATTCTCGGTGCGGTCAAGGCGTCAAACGCCTCGGCGGTAATCGTAATAGACGCCCTCGCATCGAAAAGCGTTGACCGCCTGTGCACAACGGTGCAAATTTCAAACACGGGAATTATGCCGGGCTCGGGCATCGGAAACCGAAGAAGCGCGATCGACCGCCAAACGCTTGGCGTTCCCGTAATTTCAGTCGGCGTTCCGACGGTAGTTGACTCGTCAACCCTTATCTATAACGCCCTTGAGCGCGCCGAGATAAAGGAAACCCCTCCCTCTCTTGAAGCGGAGCTTGAAAACGGCAGAAGCTTTTTTGTCACCTTAAAGGATGTCGATACGGTTATAAACGAAATGTCGGCGCTTATCGCATCATCTATAAACATCGCCCTCTCGGTATAAAAATCCGTCCTCCGAAATATATTTATATAAAAAAGGAGGGCAGTCATGCAAAAAATCAATCTTTCGGTGCTTTTAGGCAAAAAGCCAAATTTCGGCGCAATTTTCAATATAGCATCAAAGGGAGCGATTTTGCTCCTTTCGGTAAGCATAATGATATGCAGCTCGTTTGATAGGATCTTCGCCTTTCCGCAAACAGACGAAAAGCCAACGCTTGACGAGCTTGAAGCAGGAGCAGAGGAGCTTCCGCCCGCATTCAGAGATATAATTTTTGAAAGAGAATATCCACTCGGACTTGGAATATACGACACAATTTTCGCAGACGATAATACAACCGTCCCGAAGGGCGAGCTGAAAATAACAGATACGGATCTAAGCAAAAATCCGATGCCTGATCAAATATATTTCAAAAACAAAACGAAATACAATATCGCAATTTCCGATTTTCTTACCGCGAGCGGCGCATCGCTTGAGGCGTCAAAAAACGAGTATAATATGTCCGAGCCACTCGTTTTGATCTACCACACGCACGGCACCGAGGGCTACGCCGAGGAGGGCAAGGCTTCCTATTCCGCAACAAATCTTCCACGCTCGACCGACATAACGAAAAACGTCGTCGCAGTCGGCAAATATCTTGCCGAAATTTTAAATGCGAACGGAATTCCAACGGTCCATGACGAAAAAATGCACGATAACGGCTCATACAACACCGCCTACACAAACTCCGCAAAAAGCGTAAAGGAATATCTTAAAAAATATCCGTCGATCAAGTACACCTTCGACATACACCGTGATGCCCTCGTCGGTGAAACGGTGGTCTATAAAACGCTTACATACGACGAAAGCACGCCGACAGCGCAGCTTATGTTCGTTGTCGGGACCGATGAAGCAGGTGCCGATCACGATGGCTGGCGGAGAAATCTCTCTTTCGCCGTAAATGCCCAGCATTTTCTCATCAGCCGACTGAACAATATAGCAAGGCCTATGTCGATAAGACGTTCAGCCTATAATCAGCATTATGCTCATATCGGAGCGCTGATTGAGGTCGGCACCTGTGTAAACACTCTTGCCGAGGCGAAAAAGGCAACTGAAATTCTGGGTGAGGTTTTAAGCGGAATGATACTGTCGGGCGTTCCGCTTTACGGAGAGTAGAAATGAAAACTATTTGTATTGAAATCAAGATCCTTATGATGATCGTATTTCTTGCGCTCATTCTCGGAATCATTACAGTCACGCCCTGTGCGGGTAAAAAAGGCTTTCTCGGCAGATGCTACGGCTTTGACCAATGCCGCTGTAAGGAGCTTGCCTGTAAGGCAAAAAACGCGATGACCGATATGTGTAAGTAAAAATATCCGCCCATACGGGCGGATATTTTTAGTTTAAGCTGCATTTCTCCAGCAGCTCGACATATCGGCGGAAATTGATTCCCTTTATATTCGTAACATAGTGATTGCGTTCAATCTTGCCGTCTCTTTCCCACTCGATAAGAAGGAATCTTCTCTCGTTTTGCGGCAGCGAGAGCGCGCCCGTCTTCACGGTAGAAAATGCGGGAACGGTTGCCGTGCCGCTCAAAAGCTCGCCATCTGTCTCGGCGTCAATGACACGGTAAGAAACCTCAGTATCATTAGGTGTTTCATTCGCCGCGAACAGTGAATACGCTGTTCCGTCAAACTCGTCAAACATCAGACATACGGGATTCTGCAAACGCTTGATAAAATCGTATGCAAGCTTTTTTTCGTAATAGTAGTCGACCACCGCGTCGGATATCTGAGGCCAACCGTCAATTAGGTTCCACCAGATTATCCCGGTGCGACGCCACTTACCGATACGGAAGCGCTCAATGAAATATTTCATCGCTTCCGCCTGAGATATTTGACTCTGTAAAACGAAATCCTCAAGCTTATTCTCCGCCTTACCGAAGAGAATAACAACCTGATCGTGTGCAAGACGTATGCGGTAGGAGTAAGGAGAAGCGGAGCCGGTTTCGGGAGATGCGGCATGAACGGTATATTCCTCCGTAGGTCTTCCGTTTTCGTCAAATATTCTTTCGGGATCCTTCAAAAATTCACGGAGCGATTTGACGCTCGGAAATCCGTGATATCCCGTTTCGCTCGCGAAATGACAGGTCGCGTTGCGGTAATAATTACTCTTGAACCAATCTCGCGGTCCCCAAATATGATCCTCGGGCAAGGGAAGCTTTTCTTTGAAGGATTTTTCGCTCACGTAGGGTGAGCTCGGAAGATAAGCCCTCGTATAATCCCAGGTCGAAACGGCACGCTTCAGTACATCTCGCGTCAGAATATTCAGAGTCGGATCGCGGTAAACAAAATCCCAACCCATCGTCGCGATGTCACATTCGTTATCACCCGCCCAAAGAGCGAGCGATGGGTGATTCCGCAGGCGCTTTATCTCACATACCGCCTCGTCCTCGATCTGATTTGCAATTTGAAGGTCGTTCGGATACGTAGCGCATCCCATCGCAAAATCCTGCCATACGAGAATGCCTTTCTCGTCGCAGAAGTCGTAAAACTCGTCAGACTCGTATACGTTTCCTCCCCAGCATCTGACCATATTACAGCCAATATCGTCAAGAAGCTCAAGCGCTCTCGGAAGGCGCTTCAGATCTTGGGAATGAAAGGCGTCGAGTGGAACCCAGTTCGTTCCAAGCGCGAAAAATTTCTTCCCGTTTACGTAGAAGCAAAATTCGCCGCCCTCGCCGTCGGCGTTCATCTCCTCTGTTACGAGCTCGATCTTTCGAACTCCGATCCTCAGCTTATAGCTGTCGCAAAGCTCCCCGTTTTTATATAGCTCGAAAACGGTATCGTAAAGATTCTGCTCGCCCATATTTTTCGGCCACCAGAGATATGGGTCATGCAGATGCACTCTAATATA
The DNA here is from genome assembly GCA_045593985.1 of Eubacteriales bacterium. GTDB lineage: Bacteria > Bacillota > Clostridia > Oscillospirales > CAG-272 > Colimorpha_A. The sequence goes on along the minus strand of JAZNXR010000107.1, from coordinate 34,795 downwards.
TCCGTCCGTATGCCAAGCAACAGTGCCTTTTTCAAAGCTTTGACCACGGCAGCTGCCGCGCACCCGAACGGAATAATCGGTTATGAAATCGCCCTCAACATCAAGCGAAAAGTGGAATCCGACAACGGTTCCCTCATCACCGTTCAACACCTCGGTCGCAGCATACAGGGAGCGTATAAAGTCTTTTCTTTTCTTGAGCAAAGACACCGGCTTATAGATTCCGCCCGAAACAATTCGCGGCATAATATCCCAGCCGAAGGAATGTGCCGCCTTGCGGAGCGAAAGAGACGGAAAATTGTAGCGCATACCGGTTGCAGACGGCGGGAGCTCTTTCTTTCTTGCCTCAAGGGCAGCGGGTTTGATATGAACAAGAAGCTCGTTTTTGCCGATCTTGAATTCAGGCGCAACGTCAAACGCCGTAAACATATTATCATGAGAAGCGGCAAGCTCGCCGTTTACATATATATCTGCAACGGTATCGACTCCCTCGAAACGAAGAAAGCAGTCGGTTTCGGTAACGTCAAGCTCGGTAAAATACCAAAGATGCAGATTTTCAAGGCGCTGAGCGATAAGCGTGTTCTCAGAATAATACAGGTCGGGAATAAGACCCGCGCGCATCATATCAAGCTCAAAGTTTCCCGGCACCTCGGCGTCGATCACCGAAAATCCGTATTTCTTAACGTCTTCCGCCGAACGGACGTCGAGATTTTTACATTGATTGTTTTCACAGTAAGCAAGCTTCCAGTTATACATCGTTTTCGGCTCCTTTTACAAATCCGATCACAAACAGCTCGCGGAGACGTTCCTTTTTACCCTGCGCGTAGAGGTGAGCGAAGAGCGCTTCAAGCCCCGTCGCACGGCGATACTGGGAAGCAGATGCGCTTTTCGGAATGGAAATTCCGTTTGCATTTCTGCCTCGCTTGTATATCTGAACCTCCTCCTCCGTCAAATGCGGAAGCAGCCTTTCAACAGCATCGCTTTGTGCGGTCGCCTTGACGTATGACAGCGCCATTTTGTTCAGCTTACCAACGTCAGTAACCCCCGTCGAAAGGAGATACTGCCTCGTTATAAGCTCAAAAACCGCATCGCCGAGATAAGCAAGCGACGTTCCCCCGAGCAGCATTTCGTCCTTTATTTCAAAAAACATATTTTAAAGCACTCCTTTGATCCTGTAAATAATCAGCTTGAATAAGCCGACCTTTTTCCTTGCATTGACACGAAGCGCACGGAGGGTAAAGGCCGACACCTTCACGTCATTTTCATCCATGCCGAAGCCGTAGACCTGCTTCACAAGTGCGGAAACGCAGAGCGAGATCGGAATCTCAAGCCCGTCAAGACGAAGCGTTTCTTCAAGACGGCTTGCATAGCCCTCAGGCAGCTCGCCTGCTTTCGGCAATGCGCCGTAAGCTCCAAGCGCACCCGAAAGTGCGGACTTCAGCGCTTCCGCAAGAATACGCCGCTCATCACTGTTGTTATTTCCCGCAAGCGCGCGGCTTATCAAAGCGTCGAGACGCTTTTTCTTCTTATTTACAGTCGAAATTACGCTCGATATAAAAGCGATGAGCAATATCAACGCAACGCCCAGGATTACAAACGGCACAGGATCGAGATCATTCGTCTTATCCCCGTCGCCGTATTTCGGCTCGGTCGTATCGATTATCGGCTTCTCGGTCTCGGACGGTGTAGTCACGATAGGCTTGTCAGTCGTCTCGGACGGTGTAGTTCCCGTCACGGGGGGAGTTGTGGTAATTGGCGTATCGCTCGTTTCGGGCGGCGTTGTAACGGGCGGCGGAGTCGTTCCGCCGACGTTTAATTCGCCAAAGCCCGGAGTCATCTCACAGGTTAACCAGCCGAAGCCTTCTATCCAGACCTCGCACCATGCGTGACCTTCGCGATCGGTTATCTTGCTCTCATAAGCATAACTGCTCTTCGAGCCCTCGAAATCCTGCGCAATATATCCCTCTGCGTATCTGGCAGAAAAACCAAGGCGGCGCATAATGAGTGTTCCGACGGTAGCAAACTGCACGCAGTAGCCCTCTTTCGAACCGAAAAGAAGTTCCTCGGTCACACTCAATCCCGTTGATTTCGGATTGGTGCTGTACTTGCGCCCATCTGCAAGATAATCGGCAACTATTTTTGCAACTTCAAGTGCGTGCGCTTTTCCCTCATTATCCAACACATAGTAACATCCGTTGTGAACGACGCCGCGATATAAATGGACGGCATCTATTTGGCTCAAAAGTACTCCGTGAAAATATTGTTCAATATCGGTGTTTTCGAATATCTCCTCAACAGCACGGTTTATTGCTGCATCTTTAACGTCAGCTCCGTACGCACTATTTGCGAAACTCGCAAGATTGCTCCCAAGCAGAAAGTACTTACCGTTTCCGTATTTGTTTAAGGTTCCAGCGAAGTACTTGCCTATGGCAGACGTTGGGGTCATACCATATGTGCCGTAGAACAGATACTCATAAAATCCGTATATTACATCGGAAAGGAGCTCGTTATCGTAATCGTCGATAACCGCCGCGCTCGTCAGTATCTCACCCTTCCACGCAGACTCAAGCATCGAAACTCCGTCGTATATATACGACGGATAAAAAGTCTTGTCGCCATCGTATATCGCGCCGATCCGTCCCGACATGCTCGGAAGCGGAAGATTCTTTTGTTTTACGTCAAGGACTATGCTGATATCAGTCAGCCCGATACCAATCTGATCCTTGCCATATCCTAGCAGCTCCGCCAACTCGATAAACTTCTTCGTAAGCTCAAAGTAATCTTTAGAACGTGCAAATTCGCCGAAGGGATATCCGTAATCGTAATCGACCGAATACCAGCTTTGGTTTCCGTAAAAGCCGCCTGCCCAGTTTCGCAGATATACCGGAGATGCGACATTGCTATGCACCGTCATAATATGCTTGCCCGTAAAGGTATGTCGTCTTAATACAGCACTTCGTTGTACTTCGCTTACGTTATAATCGGGAATCAGGTCCTTGATGATCTCGCCTGCCCCGATCTGCTTCATCGACCGATCGGTATTTACCATCGGCGTGAGCATAAGCATTGACGCAAGAACAAATGAGGTGAATCCGACAAAGGAAGAACGGAATGCCCCCTTCACGCCTCTCTCGGCAAGCTCCATTGTCGCCATAGCGCACGCGGCGGCAACAGGGAGCGCAAAATACCGAAGCTGGACTTCTCCCCCTGTCAGCATAAATATCATCGCCGGGATGGCCACGACAACGGCGTAAGGAATAACCCTCGTTCTCTTTCTGCACGATATCCCGACTGTCAATGCCGCAAGCGCAGTGATAATAACGAGTATTCCGAAGTCAGTTACAATGCCGGTGTCGAGGTAAGGCACGGTCTTGTAGCCGCGTTTGCTGATTATATCAAGTATCAAATTGAATATCCCGTTAAAGCCGCCGACAAAAAGCTGCTTTAACGAAAGATGCAGAACCATAAGCGCAGTAAACATACCGACTGCGCCAAAAGCTATTCCCGCAATCAATCCTTTAAGCGACCTGAAAAGGAGATAAAATACGGTGAAGGTATACGCCGATGAAAGAATGAGCGTCATAGCTTCGGGCTTCATCCCAAGGATCTCGCTGCACGAAGCGCCCATTCCGATGACGGCGGTCAGGAGTATGAGATACCTGAGCACAGCGTGAAGCACCTTGTCGGTGCCGTATGCGCTCTGCCCGTATGTCGCATTTATTTCAAGGGAGGTCTTGGGAGCTTTATTCTTCTTCATTCCTTGCCCCTCCCTCCGTTACGGTAAAGAATGAAATTCCGTTTTCGACAAGCAGCGTCCTGAACGCATCAAGCGAAACGCGATACTCTTCCCTTTTTTCCTCGGGAATAAATGCGCCAACGTCGCGGATACACACGTTAAACGCCTGCGAAGCACAGCTTCTGTATGCATCAAAAACGCCCTTCGCTTGCTCGCGTGAAAAATAAGAAACAATATAATATACACTCGTCGCATTCTCCGGAATAAGCGACACGATATCAGCGCCGTCACCCTTTTCAAGAGCGCTGAGCAAATACCTCATCTCACTCTCGTCAGTAACGCCGCCGAAGTTGAGAAGAAGTGCGCCTCCGTCGTCCGCCTGTACCGAAATACAGCCGTTTCCGTCGTGGCGACAGATCTCGCTCACGGCAAGCATCGCCTCCTCGACGTTTCTATCGTCAAGCTCGTTCAGATCAACCTCCGAAAGGCGGTAAGCCGACTTGTCAATACCTCTGTCGCAGACGATACAGATATAGCTCTCGCTTTGTGCAACGCTCTTTTTGACCTGAAACTCGTCGCTTTTCGACGAAAGCTTCCAGTGTATTCTTTTCATCGAGTCTCCGACACGGTATTCACGAACATCGCCGTAATCGTACGACGAAAAAACGTCGACTGCAACCGACGGATCCTCGTCAATGGTTCCGTCATAGGAAATACTGCTCTCGCGCGCGAGAAGCTTCGGAAGCACCGCAAGAGTATAAGAGCCCTTGATCCTTTTTCTTATCTTTATAAGATGCAGAAGGTCATAAAGCCGAATCTCTTTCACGCCAACCTCATACCTACCGCGCCGATGCACTATCGGCGTAGCAGACACGGTAACGCTTCCAAACGGTGTCAGCGATATTCTCTTTTTCAGCCTCGAAACACCGCGCACGCCGCTTTGATCGGGTACGGCGCAGATCACCTCAACGGTAGATATCGGAAAGACCGAGCGATTTTTAATATTAACGCAAACGCTCACCCTTTCGCCTCTCACCGCCGTAGCAGCCCCGACACTTGCGCCCACGCTGACGAAATTCATCGCAATAAGCAAAAGCAAAATGCTCGGTATCGGCATAATAAGACAAAGCAGAACAAGCGCGTGCGTAAACGGAACAGCAAAGATCTGTGCCAGCAATACAAGCAGCGCAAGCACCGCCGCATACACAGCCAAGCCCCACGACAGACCTATCGGCAGCTTGGGTTTAAAGCCTTTCTTCTTCATTTTCCCGAATCAATAAACGGCACCTTCGTGCTTGACAAAATGTCGGAAAGCACCTTTTTCGCACTCACTCCGCTGACCTTCGCCTCGCGCGAAAGCACGACTCTGTGGGAAAGCACGTCTGTAAACAGCTCCGCTACGTCCTTAGGCAGAACGTATTCCCTGTGCGACACAAGCGCAAGAGCGCGTGACAGTCTCATAAGCGCAAGAGAGGCACGGGGGCTCGCTCCGAGCGCAAGCTCGGGACGGCTTCTCGTCGCACTGACGAGCGTAACGATATATTCCGAGACCTTATCGGAAATGAAAACGCTTTCACACGCCGCCTTAACCCTTAAAATACCGTCACGGTCGCTCACCGCCGAAATCAGCGACATAGGATCGGAGCTTTTTCTTCTCATAATAATCGCAAGCTCGTCCTCGGGTGACGGATAGCCCATCGTTATCCTTATAGCAAAACGGTCGAGCTGAGCCTCGGGAAGCGGAAATGTTCCGACGTATCCGCTCGGATTCTGAGTAGCAATAACCATAAACGGCGATGGGATCTCATAAGTCACACCGTCAACCGTCACGGTTTTCTCCTCCATAGCCTCAAGCAAGCTCGACTGAGTCTTTGGAGACGCGCGGTTGATCTCGTCTGCGAGCAGAATATTGGTATCAATAAGGCCGTGACGGAACTCAAAGCTCTCGGTCTTCTTGTTATACATATTAAATCCCGTAATATCCGATGCCATAACGTCGGGCGTAAACTGTGCACGGCGGAAATCAAGTCCCGCCGCACGGCTGATGGCCGACGCGAGAGTTGTTTTGCCGACACCGGGAACGTCCTCGATAAGAACGTGACCGCCTGCGACGAGCGCGCAAAGAAGCAGCTTGCATTCACGGTCCTTACCCGAAACGACCTTTTTCACCTCGTCAATTATCGAGTTGCAGGTCGTATACGCATATTCAAATTCGGTATATGTAGCGTTATCCATATCATACCTCAAGCACAATTGTTTTCAACCATATTATACCATACTATTGAAGTTTAGTAAATAGCAAGTTAAGTTCTTGCAAAAGTCAAAGCAATGTGCTAAAATTGAAACATCAATATAAGCGAGGAAAATATGGTTATCATAATTATAATAATCGCCGCAATACTGATAATTGCGGCATCGGTCACAAGTTATTTTGCAAAAAAGACCTTTTCGCGCGGCGGCAAGGTTTATGAAATAACCGAGGTAATGAAGGATAGCCCCGACTGCCTTGAGCGCATTGAGGATGGCAGAAAAACAGTTGAGAAAATGCCCTTTGAAAGGCATAATATCGTCTCGTACGACGGTCTGAAGCTCGTAGGCAAGCTGTATCGGGCAGAGGGAGAAAGCAAAAAATTCATAATCTCTATGCACGGCTATCGCTCAACAAGTGAGGACTTTATGTGCGCTATGCCCTTCTTTATGAGCTTGGGCTATAACGTGCTTGGCGTCGATCAGAGAGCCCACGGCGAGAGCGAGGGAAAATGGATCACCTTCGGAATCAAAGAGCGCTACGATGCCCTTTCGTGGTGTAATTATCTTATCGAAACCTACGGAAGCGATATAAAAATAATCCTCGACGGCATCTCGATGGGCGCAACAACGGTCTTGATGGCATCAGGTCTTGATCTGCCGAACAACGTCAAGGGAGTTATTGCCGACTGCGGCTTCACATCTCCCTGGGATATCGTAACTCACGTTGCAAAGGCAGATATGCACATTCCGAAATTCCCGCTCCTTTATCTTATGCTCCCGACAGTAAAGCTTATCTGCGGCTTCGGCTTGAAGGATGAATCAACCGAAAACGCCGTCAAAAAGAGCAAGCTGCCGATTCTCTACGTTCACGGCCTGGCAGACGATTTCGTGCCTCACGAAATGAGCGTCCGAGCCTATAACGCCCGCCCCGAAAACAGCAGACTTGTCAGCATCAAGGACGCTCTCCACGGAATGAGCTACGTCATTGACGAGGAAACCTGCCGGCGCGAGCTTAAATATTTCTTAAACGAGGTGACCGAAGGCGGTCACTATTAAAAAAAGAAGGAAAACCAAGGTTTTCCTTCTTTTTATTTCTTTTTATTTTTAGAGTTAGCAACCTCTTTAATCTCCTTCGACACGTTGCCGAGACGGTGAAAAAGAATGTCAAATGCTCGGTATATCCACCCGAACGGAAGAAGATACCATTTGGCAAAGATCGGCTTATAGTGCAGCATAAACTCAACGCCCGGGAAGATCCTGCTCATAATGTACCCGAATTTGCCCTTTTTCTTAATGCCCATTTCGAGCTTTCCTTTGCCCGTCGAATGATATGCATTGAGCAAAAAGTCGTAAAGCAGCTTCCTTTTCTTCGGCTCAAGCTTGTCAAAATCAAAGTCCTCTATATTATCAAAAACCTCATGAACAAGCTCTCGGCAGCTAACCTCGAATTTATAAGCGCCAACCGTTTTAAGCTCACTTTCAATATAATCAAAATCGAGCTTTTTCTGCGAAAGATAAACGTACAGATCGGCAAGATGTCTTGCGCCCATGCTTTCGTGATAGACAAAATGCTTATGAGCGTGCAGGACAAGAAAGATATAAAAATCCTCATCGGTAAAGTGGTAGCCGTAGCTGTTATCCTCGTCCTTTATAAGACGCTCCTTGACGTTTTTGTAATATTTTGAAAAGATTTGGCGTTTTTTGTCGTAAAGGGCAATATGCATCTCATAGCTGTATATGGGCTGCTTTTGATAAACATCGTGAAAGCCTTCCATATATTCATCAACAGTGTAGCCCTGTGAAACGAAATAATCGTGTACCGTCTCACGGTATTCGCCATCGAACAAAATATCGTTGTCCGACATTTGACGAAGTCCGAGCTTGGGATACATATCCTTCAGGACCGCACCCTTAAGCGGCATATACCAGATCCCGTTTCCCTCAAGGAAGGAAATGATCGATATACGCTCGGTGTCGAACAAAATATTTTTGCGAATAGCCATAGCACGAGCCTGAGCAAACGCCTCTAAAACAGGGGCGTTTTCCTCTGTTTTCTCAACGCCAAGCCTATCAAGCCCCTCGCAAACGAGGGCAAGAAGCCCATTATAGGCGCTGATTTGGTAAACGCCGGCAAGAGCAAGCGTGCTTGTGTCAACCTTTTCACCGCCGCGCCCCGTCAGTGCCAAAGCGCAAAGCCGAAGCATATCGCAGGCGGCGTTTATTTTTTTAGTTTCCGCATCCATTTTCTAATTTTCCGTCCCGCTCTGATAATAAAATGCCTAATATGATAGGTCATATTCCAAAAAACCGAGTAAAAACGGTAAGAGAGGCTTTTCTTTACGTCAATCATTTTACCCTTTCGGTAAATATGCGTAACAACTCCCAGCATTTGCGGCATATCTACCCGCTCAAGGTAATAGGTATTATCCCCTCGCGTAAGACAAGCGCCGTCAAGCACCTTAACGCATCTGTGCAAAACGAGAACTCCGTCCGCACGGCGATACAGCACGATATCGTATTTCTTAACAGTCTCCTCTATCGGAGAGAGCATAACGTGTGTCTGTCGCTCATAAAGAAGCGGCTGCATCGAGCATCCGACGGTAAAAAAGGTGACACTTCTTCCCGCCTTAAGCTCGTCGGCAACGGTCGTTCTTTTAGCATCAACGCCGAAACTGTCGGTCATATATCAAGCACACCCGCTTCATTAAGCTGTGAAATAAAAGTCGTAGCGGCAGTTGTGGCGGTTGCCTCGTCAATACCGTATTCTGCGATAAGCGCATCGATCACGGCTCTTTCGTCGGTTTCCTTTTCAAGAGCTCGGAAAATGAACGCTCCCGTGGAGTTCAGGCGAATCATTCCTCTGAACTGCGTTGTCATTTTTCCAATGGCAACAACGACGTTCTCGTCGCCTACCGAATGTAAAACAAATCCATCTTTAATCTTCATGTCAGTTTCCCTTCATTCCGTTATATGCGACACGCGCGGCGTCGTCATTCATGTTACAGTAAAGGTTGTAAAACGGCACCGTTTTGATAATCTTGTCCATCATCATCATAAAGGAAGCAAGATCGGCTCCGTCCTGCGGCAGAAGCACCTGATGGAATATCTGCCCAACAGCATCATGCGAGCTTGCAAGTGAAATTTCGTTTTCCAATCCGCGGTGAAGCAGGCACATTCCCTTAACGGGAGCCTTCATATTCTGCCCGAGAAATTCCTTTCCTCTCCAAGGCGTGCCGTGTGCCATCAAAGCCCCGTTTTCAAAGGTAAAATACGGCTTATCTCCGTTAAGCACGACCGCGCGGTCACCAAATACCTTTTGCCAAAGCTGAATATGAGTCGACTTTCCGACACCGCTTTTCGCCATAAAGACAAACGCCTCGCCGTCGACGGTAATAACTGCAGAATGTATCAGCATGACTCCGTGCTTTACAAGCGCACGGGTTACCGCACGGTGAATACAGGTTGCCTCACAGATGGCAAGGGGGAATTCGCCGTTCGTTATCGCATTTTCTTTTTCGATTTCCTCGTCAGTCACAGAAACGGAAAAACGCGGCTCGCTGTCGGTCAGATACCCCTCGCAAAGGACACGGATATGCTCGTATTTGTGTATAATGCGGACGGGAACGCCCGCAAGCATCAGGCAAAACTCCATAATACCACCATTTTAATGTTACTATTCGTATTATAGCACAGGAAAATAAAATAAACAATAGTAAAAATGAAATTGTGAAAATATCCGAATAAGCCTAACCGAATTATTTACAGTCTTAAAAAAACCCGATGCATCGCATCGGGTTATTTATTAGCCTGAATTTCAAGGGAGGCAACGTCGCCCTCCTTGAATTTAATAGCCTTCAAATCGAATTTTTCTATAAGACGCCTACGGTTTCTGCCGTTTTGACCGATCGCCTTCGAAAGCTCACCGCGCGGCACGGTAACTGTTATTCCGTCCTGCTTCGAGGGCATCTCCGCAAGCCTTTTTTCAAGCTCCCTGAAATAAAGCTCGCCCTCGACAAGCTCGCCCATCGCAGGGTGATAATATCCGCAGGCAATCTCGTCGCCCGAATTCAGCTCCGTTCCCGAGTGAAGTCCGATGCGAAGCACCTTAACTCCGTTGCCGCGAAAAACCGAAAGCACAGATGCGCTTCGTGATATAAGCTCGTCCTCGTTCAGCGGCGCATATTCGCCGCTTTCCACCATCTTAACAAGCTGCGTTCCCTTAAGAATAACGATGGGATAAATTCTCGCCTCGCTTGCGCCAAGCTCACAAATCATCTTAGCGGTTTCAATTTCGTCAGCCTCGCTTGAAGTCGGAAGTCCTATCATCATCTGCCCGACAAGAGAAAATCCACGCGCCTTGATAAGCCGACAGGCGCTGACCGTATCACGAACGGTATGACCTCTCTTGCTCGTCGTCAAAACCGCATCAGAGCAGCTTTGAATACCAAGCTCAATGGTTTTAACGCTGTATCTGCCGAGAATTTCAAGAATCTCCTCGCTGATGTAATCGGGGCGAGTCGAGAGACGAATTGAAGTAACCTTCCCCACTTTCACAAATTCCTCTGCAATTTCAAGGAGAGAGATCATAAGAGAACGGTCAATGCCGGTAAACGAGCCGCCAAAAAATGCAATTTCGCACTCGCTTTCGCCCGACGTTTCGAGCGCATCCTCTATTTGTTTTCTTACGTCCGATATATCAAAATGCGTTCTGCCCGAAATACTGCGCTGATTACAAAAGGCACAGTCATTCGGGCAGCCGAGATGCGGTATGAATATCGGGATATTTATATGTCTCATCCCTGCTTACCAAAGTCAAAGAGGGAAAGAGCTTCCTTCGCCGCGCTCTGTTCAGCCTTACGCTTTGACGAGCCGTTTCCGCGGCCGATCACGTTACCGTTAAGACGAACCTCAACGAAAAAGGTCTTTCTGTGTGCAGGGCCGCTTTCACCGACAGTAACGTATTCAAGCAGCGAGCCTCGCTCCTGCTGAATAAACTGCTGAAGCACCGTCTTATAGTCAAGGTCTGCTCCGCTTTCGATTATTCCGTCGATCTCCGCCGAGATTATCGGTAAAAGAAAGGCACGAACAGGCTCAATTCCGCCGTCAAGATAAATAGCGGCAAGAAGCGCCTCAAAGGCGTCGGCAAGAATTGACGGGCGGTTTCGACCGTCTTGACATTCCTCGCCGTGACCGAGACGCAAATATGCGCCGAGATCGATTCTTTTAGCAATAGCGCAAAGCGACTTCTCGCAAACCGCCGATGCTCTGACTCTCGACATTCCCCCCTCGGGAAGCCCGGGGAAGCTTTCGTAAAGATAACGGCTTGTGATGTAGCTCAAAACCGAATCTCCGAGAAATTCAAGACGCTCGTTACAGTCTACGCCGTCCTTCGCCTCGTTGGAAAACGACGAATGTGTCGTTGCAACGAGAATATACGTCGGGTTTTTAAAGGTATAACCGATCGTCTTTTCAAGCTCCGCCAAGGGAGCAGGATAATGCTTGTTCATTTCCTAATCACTTATCCTCCGGGATAATATCAGGCACGACGAGCTTTGCGATCTTGTAAGCAACTGCATTGTCAACGCACTGAAGCGCCTGACGAATGGCATTTTTGATGGCGTAGCTGTCAGAGCTTCCGTGTGCCTTTATAACGGTTTTCGCCAAGCCGAGAAGCGGCGCGCCGCCGTACTCCGATGCATCAAAGCTCTTTTTCATATCCTTAAGTCCCTTCTTGACTCCAAGATAGGAAACCTTGGTAAGAGGATTTGCGGTAAATACGTCGGTCAGCTTGCCGATGATGAACTTTGAAAGTCCCTCGCTCAATTTCAGAACGATATTTCCCGAGAAGCCGTCGCAAACGATAACGTCGCATTTTCCGTTCGGAACGTCCTTGCCCTCAATATTACCGACGAAATTTATTCCCTCTGCCTTTTCAAGAAGCTCATAAGCAGCTGCAACCGTTTTCGTTCCCTTGATTCTCTCCTCGCCAATGTTCAATAGACCTACACGGGGATTGGATACGCCGAGTATCTCTCTCATATATACCGTTCCCATCTGCGCAAACTGCACGTAGGTTTCGGGGGGAATTTCAATATTCGCGCCGCTGTCCATAAGCATCGTGGGATTTTCGTAAGGAAGGATCGTCGCAATTCCCGACTTCTGAATTCCCTTGATCCTTCTTACAATAAGGGTAGATCCCGCATGAAGCGCTCCCGTATTACCGGCGCTGACGAAGGCATCGCCCTTGCCCTCGGAGAGAAGCTTAAGACCGATTCCCATAGAGGAATCCTTCTTCTCTCTTACAACAGAAAGAGGCTGATCCTCCATAGTAATAACGCCGTCAGTATGAACGATCTCGATATTCGGAAGATCAAGAGAAATATCCTTTACGCCTGCAATTGCACGCATGATTCCCTCGTTACCGACAAATGTAAATCCAACATTGGGATTTTCGGTTGCCGCCTCATGGGCGCCCATAAGTATTTCGAGCGGCGCTTTATCTCCGCTCATAATATCTACGATAATTCTCATAGCATATTACTCCAAATTCTCATATATTTCCTTCAGATAGGAAAGTGCTCGGTGGGAAAGATACTCGTTGCGAAGTGCCTTTCCGCCCTTGATTTTTTTATCCGGGGGTGCGATTATACCAAAATTGACGTTCATCGGCTGGAAGCTCGTCACGCTTCTGTCGCTTATGTAGGACGCAAGCGCACCGATAGCACATCTGTTATCCGGGGTAAAGGGAGAAAGCCCCTTCAATTTTCTTGCGGCGTTAAAGCCCGCAATGAATCCCGACGAGCAGGATTCGATATATCCCTCAACACCCGTCATCTGTCCCGCAAAATAAATATTTCCGTTTGAGATAAGGGAATAATCGGGATTAAGAAGCTTGGGGGAATTTATATAGGTGTTCCTATGCATTACCCCATAGCGAAGAAATTCCGCATTGTGTAGGCCCGGGATCATTCTGAACACCCTTCTTTGAGCCTCAAAGGTCAGATGCGTCTGGAAGCCGACGAGATTATACATCGTCTTTTCCTTGTTTTCCTGACGAAGCTGAACGACCGCATAGGGATCACGGTCAGTGCCGGGATAAGGAAGACCAACAGGCTTAAGCGGCCCGAAAAGAAGCGTTTCACGTCCTCTTTTCGCCATGACCTCAACAGGCATACAGCCCTCAAAAACCGTAAGTCCCTTCTGGCTTTCACGGTCAAATTCCTTAAGGGCGGCCTCCTCTGCCGTAATAAGTGCCTCGTAAAAGGCATCGTACTCGTCCTTTTCCATAGGACAGTTTATATAGCAAGGATCGCCCTTGCCGTAGCGTGATGCGAAATACGCCTTGCTCATATCAATAGTTGAAGCATCAACTATCGGTGCCGCCGCATCGAAGAAGCTGAGATAGCTTTCGCCAAGCAGCTCGGAAAGATGCTTTGCAAGCGCATCGGAGGTAAGAGGCCCGCTTGCGACGACGGTAATTCCGTCGCTCGGAAGCTCGGTCACCTCGCCGTCGACAACGGTGATATTCGGCATCGAGCGAATCTTCTCGGTCACGTAGTCGGAGAATTTATATCTGTCAACCGCAAGCGCCGCACCTGCAGGAACGGCAGTGGCATCAGCCGCCTCCATAATGAGCGAGCCGAGAATGCGAAGCTCCTCTTTAAGAAGCCCGACCGCATTCGACAGCTGAAGGGAACGAAGCGAGTTTGAGCAAACAAGCTCCGCCATTCCATCGTAGTGATGTGCGGGAGAATATTTATGCGGCTTCATCTCGTGAAGAATGACCTGAACGCCCATCTTCGCCGCCTGATACGCCGCCTCGGAGCCGGCAAGACCGGCGCCTATAACGTGAATAACGTCAGTTTTCATAATTTTCGGGGGAAGCTTCCTTCTTAAATCCGCAGTCCTTATTCCCGCAAACGAGCTGATTTTTACCCTTCTTATAGTAAAGAAGCTGACCGCAATCGGGACAGGTCTCGTTTACCGGCTTATCCCACGAGCTGAAATCGCAGGAGGGATAATTTTCGCAGGAATAATAAACGCTTCTGTTTTTACCGTTACGAAGCACGATATTTCCGCCGCACTTGGGGCATTTAACTCCGATAGGACGGAGAATCGGCTTAGTATTTTTACATCTCGGATAATCGGAGCAAGCGTAGAATTCGCCGTAGCGTCCCTTACGCTTGAGCATCTCCTTGCCGCAAAGCTCGCAGACCATATCGGTCTTCTCTGCGGTATCCTTCTTAACAAGCTCCTTGCCGTCCTTGTCGATAGGCTTGGTGCTCTTACATTCGGGATAATTGGGACAAGCGGCAAATTTGCCGTAACGTCCCTGGCGGACGATCATTCTCGCTCCGCACTTATCACAGATAATATCTGTCTCAACGACAGGCACCTCGACAACTTCCTTTTCAACCGTAGCCTCGGCTCTTGTCAGATGCTCGTTAAAGCCGCAGTAGAAGTTCGAAAGAACCGTCGTCATATCGGTGTCACCGCCGGCGATGCTGTCGAGAGAATCCTCCATCTGTGCGGTAAATTCGTAGTCAACGATGTCGGGGAAATGCTCGACCATAAGCTTGGTGGTAACGATACCGAGCTGTGTAGGCTTAAGCGACTTGCCCTCTCTGCCAACGTAGCCGCGAGAAATTATCGTAGTAACGATGGGAGCATAGGTCGAAGGACGGCCGATTCCCTTTTCCTCAAGGAACTTGATCAGCGAGCCTTCGTTGAATCGAGCAGGCGGCTCGGTAAAGTGCTGGTTAGGATTAAGAGACTTGCAGTTAAGGGTATCGTTTTCCTTGATTTCGGGAAGAAGTCCCTTTCTCTCCTCGCCCTCCTCGACATAGTCATAAACCGCCATAAATCCGGCGAACTTGACAGACGAGCCGGATGCGCGGAAATTGTATGCGCCAACCGACATCTCCGCATTAACGGTGTCGATCTGTGCAGACGCCATCTGCGAAGCAACGAAGCGGCTGTAAATAAGCTTATAAAGCTTATACTGATCGCTTGTAAGATATTTTTTAATAAGCTCAGGCTCAAGAGCAATATTTGAAGGACGAATTGCCTCGTGAGCATCCTGCGCGCCCGCCTTCGTCTTGTAAACACGCTTGGTCTTGGGGCAGAAGGCTTCGCCGTACTTCTCGGCAATATATGCAAGCGCTCCGCTTGCGGCCTCGTCCGAAACACGAAGCGAGTCGGTACGCATATAGGTGATAAGACCTTGAACGCCGCCGTTAGCACTTCCGACGTTAATACCCTCGTAAAGCTCTTGCGCGACCTTCATGATCTTCTGTGAGTTAAATCCAAGCTTTTTCGAGGCCTCCTGCTGCATTGTTGAGGTCGTGAAGGGAGGAAGCGGATTTCTCTGCTTGACAGTCTTCTTAACCGACGTAACAACAAAGGGCAAGCCCGAAATTGCATCAAGAACAGCCTTGGTCTCGTCCTCGCTCTTAAGCTCCGACTTTTTGCCGTTCTTTCCATAGTAATGAGCCGTCAAAGCAGCGCCCGAGGCAGTTTCGAGAAGCGCATCGAGAGTCCAGTATTCCTGCGGAACAAACGCCTCGATTTCCTTTTCACGGTCAACGATGATTCTCGTTGCAACCGACTGAACTCTTCCTGCTGAAAGACCGGAACGAACGGTTTTCCAAAGGAATGGAGAAAGCTTATAGCCAACGATTCTGTCAAGAATTCTTCTTGCCTGCTGGGAATTTACAAGCTCTATATCAATATTGCGAGGCTCCTTGATAGCACTCTTGATCGCAGTCTTGGTAAGCTCGTTGAAGGTAATTCTTTTCGTCTTTTCGATCGGAATACCGAGAACGGTTGCAAGATGCCAGGCTATTGCCTCACCTTCACGGTCAGGGTCCGTTGCGAAGTAGATCTTCGTCGCATTTTTAGCCTCTTTTTTCAGCTCCTTTATAATATCACCCTTGCCGCGGATATTGATATAATGAGCCTCAAAGCCATTTTCAATATCAACGCCGAGCGAGCTTTTCGGAAGGTCACGGAGGTGACCTCTTGAAGCAATAACTCTGTAATTTGAGCCGAGATAATTCTTTATCGTCGGCGCCTTAAAGGGTGACTCGATTATTACAAGATTTGCCATTTATTTTCTCCTTAACGGAATTTAACTTAATTTATACGTACCGCCGGGAAGTGCGGTTATATGCCCCATTATTTCAAGCATCGTAAGCTCAACGAGAACGTCGGTTATCGGGCTTTCGATTTTCGAAGAAATAACATCCGCCGTCATCTCGCCCTCCTCCATAAGAAGCTTAAGGATCTCAAGCTGCTTGCCTTCGACTCCGCTCGGAAGAGTATATTCCTTTGGCTCCGCCTTTATTTCTGCCTTCGGCATTTCAGGCTTTGCTATTTTCTTTTCGGATGCCCTGACACGCTTTTCGGCGTTCTCCTCACGGTCATCGTTAAAGCTCGGAATCACCGATGCCACGTAAGACGCAGGGGCAAAATTACGGGATCTGATTGCGGTTATTTTATTCAGATCAATTTTTGTCGGATAGAGATTTTGGTATTCAACGAGAATATCGGCAGCGCCGGTCACCATCTTTGCTCCGTTTCGGATAAGCAAATTGCTGCCCTCGCTGCTCATCTCACCGACCTTGCCGGGAAGCGCAAAAACGTCCCTTCCCTGCTTTAAGGCCGTGTCGGCAGTAATGAGCGCACCGCTTCTTTTCGGCGCCTCGATAACAAGAGTGCCGAGCGAAATGCCGCTGACGATACGGTTTCTCATAGGGAAGTTTCTTCCGACAGGCGGCGTAAAGGGACGGAATTCCGTCATAACAACACCGTTTTTGATGATCTCATTCATAAGGGAAAGATGCTCGCTCGGATATGCACGGTCAATTCCGCATCCAAGCACCGCAACGGTATATCCGCCGGCATCAAGCGCGCCTCTGTGCGCCATTCCGTCAACGCCCTTTGCCATTCCGCTGACGACCACAGCTCCGCCCCGTGCCATATCATAAGCAAAGGTATAAGCGGTGCGGGATCCGTATTCCGTCATGTGTCTTGTTCCGACCTCGGATATACAGACCTCACGGTCGAGGTCAACCAAAAGTCCACGGTAATAAAGCACCGCAGGCTTGGACGGAATTCTCTGCAACCTCTTGGGATAAAGAGCAGAATCGGGAGTAAGAATACCGATGCCCTCGTTTTTGCAGTAAGCGAGAATCTCTCTTGCCTTGTCAAGCGACTTACTTGAAAGCTTGCTCACCGAGCGAGCCGTTATTCCGGAAACATTTTTAAGCTCTGCCTCGTCAGCCTCATAGACCTTTTCGATCGATCCAAAATGGGAAATAAGCACCTCGGGAAGGAGCGAGCCTTCGCCGCAAACGCCTTGAAGCCATAGCCAGTAAAGCGTTGAGTTTTCATTCAATACCATCTTAATTATCCTTTATATGCCTGCCACATAAATACCGATGCGGCAATAGCGGCGTTAAGCGACTCAACGCCTGCTTCCATCGGTATATAAACCGTTCCCGATGCGCTTTTTACAACCTCGGGATCAATTCCGTGCCCCTCGTTTCCGATAATAAAAGCCGTTTTCCTGCCAATCGAAAGCTCGTTCAGCGGAAGCGCCTTATCGTCAAGAACGGCAGCGAGAGTCGTATATCCCGCTCCGTTCATAATTTTTACCGTTTCGGGCAAATTCTGAACGTAGGATATACTCTGCGAAAAAAGAGTTCCCATGGCAGCTCTCACCGTCTTTGGATTATAAATATCCGCACAGTCGGAGCTGAGGATCATCTCGTCAAGGCCGAACGCCGCCGCAGTGCGGATAACGGTTCCGAGATTTCCGGGATCACGAAGCGAAGAAAGGATAATTATCCGTTTTTCGCTTTGTTCAAACTCTTCATTATTATATATTTTAATCATATTGTGGGATTTGTCAATATATTTCGCAACACAAATTATCCCCTCAGGCGACTTTTCGCTCGACAGCTTTTCGTAAACGCTTTCCGAAACGGTTATAATTTCGCCGTTAAAAGCGCTGTTTTCGCAGTATTTTGCCGCCTTTTCGGTAACGAATACACGCTCAATATCAACGCCCCTTTTTACCGCCTCGTCAAACAGCTTTTTGCCCTCGAAAACGAAAAGACCGCTTTTTTCACGATACTTTTTTTCTTTAAGAGAAGCCGTTTCAATTATAAGCGGATTGCTTCTGCTCGTTATAAGCATATTTTTCTCCTTATGATTGAGTGAGATGCTCACTCCGTTCATTTGCACTCTATTTGCCGCATCATTGTAGGGACGGGCGTCCTCGACCGTCCGCATAAAATCGATGTTACTTTGCTTTTGATATACGGTTGCTCCGCATCCTACACCTCATCCGTCTCGCATTCGCTCGACACCTTCCCCTGAGGGGAAGGCAAGACAACGCCCGTATTCTTTGCCACGTTATTTGTAGGGACAGGCGTCCCCGACTGTCCGTTTGGAAATAATGTAACATCGTTTTGGGCGGTGCGCAAAGGACGTCGCACCCTACAACGGCGGTGTTGCCGCCTACACCTCATCCGAGGTTTATCTCTTACCTTACCCTGAGGGAAGGCAAGATGACGTTCAATCTACCCAACATAAATATAGCAAAAACCCGGGCGAAGCCGGGTTTTTAAGCTCTGATTCTTATTTAGCTGCCTTTGCCTTTTCAACAAGCGCTGCGAAAGCTGCCTTATCGGAAACTGCAAGCTCTGCGAGCATCTTTCTGTTGAGGTTGATACCTGCGAGCTTAAGGCCGTGCATGAACTGAGAATAGTTCATACCGTTAACCTTTGCCTGCGCAGAGATACGAGTGATCCAGAGAGAACGGAAGTCTCTCTTCTTCATCTTTCTGCCTGCGAAAGCATAGTTGCCGCTCTTCATTACGGCCTGCTTAGCCATCTTGAAGTGCTTGGACTTGGAACCCCAGTAACCCTTTGCGAGCTTGAGAACTTTATTTCTTCTTGCGCGGGTAGTAACCGCACCCTTTACTCTTGCCATTTCTTAATTCCTCCTGATTTTTGGTACTTGATCAACCGATCATTGCTCTTACGTTGGGAGCCATGGATTCGCTTAAGTATCCTGCCTTACGGAGGTGTCTCTTGCGCTTGGTTGTCTTAAGGTTGGTCTGATGACGGCGGTTGATGTGGTTGAACTTAACCTTACCGCTCTTGGTGAGAGAAAATCTCTTGGATGATGCCTTATGTGTCTTGATCTTAGCCATTTTGTTTTCCATTTCCCGATGACTTCTGTATTTTTTCGGGCGAATACCGACCTCGGTCACCGTCGAAGTCTACCCGTTTGTCGCAAAGCGACGGTTATTCGGTGGGTTTATCCTCCGCCTTCGGCTTGGTCTTGCCGGGCTTGATGGGAGAGAGGAACATGATCATTGATCTGCCCTCCATTGCGGGCTGCTTATCAACGCTACCCTTTTCGGCGCACGCCTCCTCAAACTTCTTGAGAAGCTCAACACCGAGCTCAGTATGGCTGAGCTGACGTCCTCTGAACCTCACCATTACTCTGACCTTGTCGCCGTTCGAAAGGAAACGGAGAGCATGGTTGACCTTCGTGTTGAAGTCGTTGACGTCGATGTGGCAGGAAAGCTGGATCTCCTTGATTTCTGCGACCTGTTGCTTCTTTCTTGCTTCCTTCTCCTTCTTGTCACGCTCAAAGCGGAACTTTCCGTAGTCCATAATGCGACATACGGGCGGATCGCCCTGCGGTGCGATAAGAACGAGATCGTATCCCTTGTCGTAAGCGTTTTCAAGTGCGTTTATAGCACTGATAACGCCGATCTGTTCGCCATCCGGGCCGATTACACGGACCTGCTTCTGACGGCTAAAGCCTGGGAGAGAGAAGATCGCCTCGTTAATTGTCATATCCTTTGAGTTGCCTTTCGCTGCTATGGTAAAACACCTCCGAAAATTACGTTTCCCGCATAAAAACAAAAAATGCGCGGGCGTCAAGAAACAAATCCCGTGCAACAATAACCGCATCAAGCGGACAGATAGGATATCAACCGGCAAACGTAATCTGACGGTGAGAGCAACGCTCTGCTTCTTTTTTAGACGACTCATTATAACACGGCAATTTTCCTTTGTCAATAGGTTTTTGACAAGTTTTTGAAATATTTTTCGAATATCAAACACCCGTTCTTGACAAAGCGAGCTTTTTGCGGTATAATAACAGTCCGACAATCGATAAACGTCGAAATCCACCGAAAGGAGCAGAAAAATGAAGTTCAGCTTAAAGGCAAAGGAACACACAAAGCGTTTCCACCCCGACGACCGTAAATGCTGCAAGATCGAATCCGCATGCGCTTGCTCGGGACTTCTCTTCTTCTTGCCACTCGTATCTGCTCCCGACTCAAAATTCGGAAAATTCTGGGCAAATCAAGGGCTGATAATGCTGATCATCGAGCTTATCCTGCTCGTAATAGGATTTCTTACCTCGTGGCTCTTCGGCCTTCTTTCCTTGATTCCCTTTATCGGCATCATCTTCACAGTAATAAAGTTCATTCTATTTATTGCAGTCGGCCTGCTTGCCCTCTTTCTTATAGTGCTTCAAGGCTCCTTCGCCGCAAGAGGCAGGGCAGTTGATATGCCGCTTGTCGGACATTTCAGATTTATAAAATAAAGCGCAAAACCGCTTCTTTCCGAAGCGGTTTTCTTTTTATGCCCAAAAGCCTCGGGCATTAAATAAAGTTAGAATAAAAACCTCAAAACCCGTTGACTATCACCCCAAAATATGCTACAATGATTTCGTATTATTTTTCGGAGGCGGCACCATGCAGACACTTGGCTTTAATAACGACTTGTATATCAAAAAACAGTCTGAAATGATTGCGAAAAGAATAAACGATTTCGGCGGAAAGCTCTACCTTGAATTCGGCGGAAAGCTTTTCGACGACTATCACGCATCCCGTGTACTGCCGGGCTTTGCCCCCGACATCAAGCTCAAAATGCTGCTCAATATGGCAGACAGAGTCGAAATGGTCATCGTTATCAGCGCCTCCGATATCGAAAACCAGAAAATTCGCTCCGACATCGGCATCTCCTATGATGCAGACGTCCTCAGGCTCATAGATGCATTCCGTGACGCAGGCCTCTACGTCGGAAGCATCGTTATAAGCCGATTCACAGGTCAAAGAAGTGCCGTTGCCTTCAAGGAGCGTCTCGAAAGACTCGGCGTCAAGGTCTATCTCCATTATCCGATCGAAGGCTATCCGCTCAACGTCAAGCACGTTGTCAGCCCCGAAGGACTCGGCAAAAACGAGTATATCGAAACCGAGCGTCCCCTCGTTGTAGTAACTGCTCCCGGCCCGGGAAGCGGAAAAATGGCAACCTGTCTTTCCCAGCTATATCACGAAAACCTTCGAGGCATCAAGGCGGGCTACGCCAAATACGAGACCTTCCCTATCTGGAATCTCCCTCTGTCTCACCCGGTAAATCTCGCATACGAGGCGGCGACTGCCGACTTGAATGACGTTAATATGATCGATCCATACCACCTTGAAGCATACGGCAAGGTAACCGTTAACTATAACAGAGACGTCGAAAACTTCCCGGTTCTCCGTGCGATCTTTGAAAAGATCTACGGAAAATGTCCGTATAAGTCTCCGACCGATATGGGCGTAAATATGGCGGGCTTCTGCATATCCGACGAGGATATCGTAAGAAACGCTTCAAGGGACGAGATCATACGCAGATATTTCAAAATCCTCTGCGACGGTCTCAAAAGCGGCTCGTCAAGCAACGCAGCAATAACAAAGATCGAATTCGTTATGAACCAGGCGGGAGTAACAACAGACGATCGTGCCGTTGTCTCCGCCGCAAAGGCAAAAGCCGAGGAAACAGACAAGCCCGCATCGGCGCTTATGCTCCCCGACGGCAGGATCGTAACAGGAAAGACCTCCTCCCTTCTCGGCCCGTCAGCAGCGCTTCTGCTGAATGCGCTGAAGGCGCTGTCAGGAATTGATAAGAACACCGACGTTATAAGCGAATCGGTAATCAAGCCGATTCAGGAGCTGAAAACAGGCGTGCTCGGAAATCACAACCCCCGCTTGCATTCCGACGAGGTGCTGATCGCACTTGCGATAAGCGCAAGCTTTGACGAAAATTCGAGAATGGCTCTTGCTCATCTGACGGATCTGCGTGGCTGCGAGGCTCATTCAACGGTAATTCTTCCGCAGTCGGACGAGGACTCCTTCAGAAAGCTCGGCATCAATATAACCTGCGAGCCGAAATACACCTCCAAAAAGCTGTATCACAAGCAGTAAAACTCGACAAGGCTCCCCCTTTGGGGGAGCTCCCGACGAAGTCGGGTGAGAGGGAAAAGGCTCATTAACCCTCTCCGCCGGTCTCCGACCGGCACCTCTCCCGTAGGGCGAGGCATATCAGGCGCTGTTATCACCATTAATCGGGATAACCTAATAGTATATACGGCTTCCCTATTGACAACGAATAAGTTTTAAGGTATCATAAAATCACGAAATATTAAGTAAACGGACGGTCAGATTATGAAAATCTCCGCAAAAGAAATGGTAATGTTCAGAAAATCCCATAAGGGATATAACAAAGAAGACGTTCACCGCTATATAGAGGATATGAATATCCGCTTCACGACAGCGGAAAACCGCTATATCAGCACGGTAAGAATGCTCGAGCAGGATATAGAAAAGCTCAAGGCAAACGCAGAAAAGGCAGAGGAGCTTGAAGCGGTAAAGGCCAAGCTTGAAAAAGCGCAGGCAAGACTTGCCGAGCTTGAAGGCGAATTGTCCTCCGCCAAGGCAGAGCTGGAAAAAGCACAGGCAGAGCTTGAGGAAGCAAAGAGCGCCCCCGTCACCGAGGCCGAAAAAGCAGACGTCTCGATTTCCGAAGCCGAAACGAAGCTCGGAAGCATCCTCGTAAAGGCAAATCTCGATGCGCAGAAGCTTCTCTCCGATGCTGAGGAGGAAAGCCGCAAGAAAATTGCAGAAGCCGAGAAGGCAGCGGAAAGCATCCGCTTTGACGCCGCTGTTTCGGCAAGAATCATGACCGAAACGACAAAGAAGGAGCTTGCAGCCCTTACCGAGGAATACGTAAAAAGCCTGAACGCTCTCTCCGCAGAATCGGCAGAGGAATATAAGCGCTTAAGCGACGAGCTGAAAGCAAGATTCGAGCAGGCGGAAAGCGCCGCAAAGGCAAAGCTGAATTTCTGATAAAAATAAAAACGCCTTCTTCACGAAGGCGTTTTTCATTTGTCAGCCAGTTCCTTATATTTATGCTTCAACGGTATAGTCGTAAAGACGGACGATACCCTCGCAGCCGGTAACACCGATGTGGAAGCTCTCAGGCAGATCCTCAACACGAAGGCGGAAGCTTCTTCCGTCAACGTCAACCGAAAGATAGTTTTCCTCAACCGCAACGGTAAGAGTGTGAATATCGTTTTCGGTAACATCGAATTCATTGCCGAGGCGCAGATGCCAGTGACATCTCCCGTCATCTCTGAAATGACGCCATACGTTAATTCCGTTCTTCCAAAGCACGATCTCAAAGCAAGCGCCGTATCGGGTTTCGCCGTCCTCGCAAGCTTCGACGTTCGGCACGATAATAATTTCGGGGCATCCGATATCCTCAAAGGCGCAGCGCAAGGTCGCCTTAACGCCTGCGCCATACTTTTCCTTCGTAATAAGGCTGATATTGTCAAAGCCCTCACGGTGCTCCTTGTTTACGGTAGTCGTAATATATCCGTCCTTCTGCGTAAACTTCGGATTTTCGGTAAATCGAAAGGAGTAGGCAACATCAAGCGCTCCATTCCAATCTGAATTAGCAAAGCTGATCTTCTTCATAATTATTGTCACTTTCCGGGTAATATTGATCTGTCAGGCAGGAATGTACTCTATTGAAATAACCTTCGCATCCTTGAGTATAAAGTTAAGCGTGGTGTTTTCATCAGTATAGGAAAGAAGCGTAGCGGTCTCTTCGCCGGGCTTTCCGTAGATGCCCTTAACGGCATCGGCGGTCATGCCGATATATGCTCCCTCGGGAGTCTGCACGCTGTCGTCGGTAAGAATTACCGAGTTAACGAAATCCTTGCTTCCGTCAGGACGGGTGAGAACCATATAGCCCGCATAGGTATAGGTCTTATCAAGGCCGTCAAAGGCGCAGGACGCCGCCTCAAAATACGAAAGCGGCTCACCGAGTGCGTTAAGAACATCCGCCATATCTGCGTCGATCTTGACTTCGTAATTATCCTTGCTTGTAACGGTAAAGAAATACTTGCTCGCCTTTGAAGAGCCTCCGCCATTTGAGCCGCTTCCTCCGTTATCAACGGGAGTCGTGGTGCAGGAAGCAAAACAAAGAGTAAGGACAACACTCAATACTATCACTAAAATCTTCTTCATAATAAATCTCCTATCAATCAACTACATCGTAAGGACAGTTTTCCTTATCGTAGCCGTAATAATTCGGTTTGTCTGTTCTGGAATCGGAATATTCCTTGACCTCTGAATCGGTTTTGAGGAAGCACTTGAAGGGATATTTTTTCGAGGTGGGACAAGCGTCGAAATGATACCACTGACCGTCGATACAAACGATGAGCCAATAGTGGTCAGACGTACCGCCGACGCGCTCGAGCTGGTAGTTGGGTATTCCCGCCATAGTAAGAAGCGCCTTTGAAGCAGCGGCGTGATTGACGCAGTCGCCCTTGTTTGTCGTAAGACCTCGCCAAGCGTTTACTACCCAGTTAGGATCATCCTCGGTGGAGACGTACTTTATTTTATACGCTCTGTTATAAATCGCCTCCGCCTTTTCTCTGTCCGTCATTCCGGGCGTGATGATGCTGTCGAGAATACTGCGGCAGAGAGCATCAAGCTCCTCCCTTGTACAGACGGGGGAATCCCCGCCGTTTTCAAGCGGCTCGATAACCGAAACCTTTGCGGTTACGGTTGTCGTGTTACCTCTCTTGTCGGTTGCGGTATAGGTCACGTCGTAAAGTCCAAGACGAGTAAGATCGACCTTCGTCGCATCGATCGCATAGGTAATACCCGTGTCATCGTTATCGGTAACGGTAACGCCGTCACGGTAGGAGACGGTCTCTCCAAGATTCACAACGAGATCCTTTATTCCCGTAAACACAGGCGCGGTCGTATCCGCGGGCTTGATCGTCAGAGAGGATTTAACAACCTCAATAGCAGGATCATCGCAGTAATAGCGAACATCGTAATGCCCCGCCTTAAGCTCGGTGATCTCGCTTCCGTCCTCTCGTGACAGTATCTTGTACTTAACCTCAAAGGATTTCCCGCCCTCCGTCAGAACGCCGTCGGTAAGCGCATTAAGAATAAGCTCCTGAGGATCATCCTCATAAACGGTGATATTGCTCTTTACGCCAATGATGATCGGAAGCTCGGTAGTTTCGACAACGTCACCGCCGCCCGCGCAAGCGCAAAGAACACAGACCGTAAAAGCAGCAATTGCAATCAATATCAGTCTTTTCATTTTTTACCTCTTAAGCCTTGAGCTGATAGCGCTCGCAAAGCATCGTTACTGTCATTACAATGAGAAGATAATCTATCTCATAGGCGCCCATCAAACGGAAATCGTCAGCAAGATATACCTTCTTCATTTCGTTTACTTTATTAACGTCAAATATATCGTATTTCTTTATAAGCGAATCGGAAAGGAATTCGATTTCGCCGTTCGCCTTCTTAACCATCGACGACATACCCGGCGCCTGGAACGGGAACTTTCTTCTCTTAAGAATTTCGTCGGGAACGATTCCCTCTCCTGCCTTCTTAAGGATATATTTTTCCTTCGCGCCGTTCATCTTGTACTTGTCGGGAATAGTCGCAACAAAAGCAAGAAGATCACGGTCAAGGAAGGGATGACGTCCCTCGACCGAGTGAGAGAAGAACATTCTGTCGCCGTGCTCGGTGAGAAGGTGGTCGGAAAGACGAAGCTTGTAGTCGATATAGGAACGGCGCTTCTGCGAGGACAAGCCTCTTACCCTGTCAACATTGATCGGGCTCGTTTTGAACGCAGAGAAGCTGTCGATATTGCCTCTTATGCGGTCGCTGTAAACCGTTTCGTGAATCTTTCTGATTTCAGGATGATTTCTTTCGTAACGGAAATAAGGATCTCCCCAAAGAAGCTCGTTGATTTCGCATTCTTCCTTCGACATCTTATCCTTCTGCATTCCGCGGAAAAGGTCGACCATATAGCCGACGTAGCCGCAGAAGAATTCGTCAGAGCCCTGACCGGTAAGAACTGCCTTTGCAGGAGACTGCTGAACAAGCGACGAAAGCATAAACGCCGCAACGTCATAGCTCTCCTTCAGTCCCGACTCGGCATGATAAACAACGTCGTAAAGATTCTTCCAGATCTCCTCCTCACCGACCTTCGTCTTGTAGTGAGTGGAATTTACACATTCCTGAACGATCTTCTGGAAGCGGCTTTCGTCAAGGTCAGCCTCGCCGATCTCAGCGGAGAAGGAATAATAGCTGTCAAGAAGGAACTTGCCGATATAGCACGCAACGACCGAGCTGTCAAGACCGCCCGAAACGTAGAATCCAACGGGAACGTCAGCGACAAGACGGCGCTTGATCGACTCCTTCATCATCTCACGAAGCTTTTCAACATAGTAAGCCTCGCCCTTATCCTCCTCCTCTGCGGAGTAGATAAGATCCCAGTATTCAATATCCTTTATCTCCTCGTGGCGCTTGATGACAAGCATATGACCTGCTCGGAGCGACTGAATTCCGTCAAAAAATGTTTCGGGGGAAACAACACCGGGATAGTTCATAAGCTGGTCGACCGCCTTAAGGTTAAGCCTTCTTTCAACCCAAGGACATTCAAGGATCCCCTTGATCTCGGAGCAGAAAATGACCTGCCCGTCGGCAACGGTATAAAAGAGCGGACAGATTCCTATCTGGTCACGCACGAGAATGAGCTGATCGTTCTTTTTGTCATAAAGAGCGATAGCGAACTGACCGTTCAGCTTGTTCGGGAAATCAAGCCCATGCTCCTCGTAAAGATGGAGAATTACCTCAACGTCGGTCTGCGTTTTGAAAACGTGACCGAGAGAGATAAGCTCGGAGCGAAGCTCACGGTAGTTGAATATCTCACCGTTGCAGATAAGCGTAAGCGTATCGTCCTCATTCGTTATCGGCTGCATACCGCCGCTTAAATCTATAAAGCTGAGACGGTTGAAGCCGAGGCCGACACCGGGCATAACCTTCGCCTGTGAGCCGTCAGGCCCACGGTGGCGGATCGCCGTCAGCATTTTATTGATCATGTCAGTCGTTATAAGATGACTGCCCGTATTATCGAATATTCCGCAAATGCCACACATTTTATTTTGCCTCTGTATTTTCTTTCTCTTTTTCGTACTTTTCGTACTTTTCGGTTTTGTCTTTCTCGTATAGCTCGATCTTTTCTGACCATCTTTCGGACAAGGCTTCTTCGCCTCGTCTGTCGGCTAGACCTACCGTCTCGGTCAGATATTTACCGAGCCAGGTCGATAGCTTTTCTGCGCCCTCGACGTTCATATGCAGACCGCCGTCATAGGTGTCTTTCGTATAATCAATACCGGTTTCGTCCTGAATATCAAGGAAGTTTATGTAGGTAAGATCATGCTCTTTAGCATATTCGACAACCTGCTCATCGTATTCGGGATACCAATAAGGATACAAGCTCGGCGCCTTTATGAGAAGAAGCTTGATTCCCTTCTTTTCGCAAAGCTCGACCATCATATCGAGATGCTTCCACGCCTTCTCGGTAAAATCGTAGCTCGGAAGCGGCCTGCCGGTCGGCACGTTTTGCGCAGGCTTAACGCCGACCTTCATAAGGTAGCCGTTATGGGATACCTTTTCCGATTTGAACATATGGGTAAAATCATTCTTGTTCAGCTCGCTCCACCTGCTGTGATAGCGCAGGATCGGGAAAACGTAATCGAGGAACTGCTCATCCTCAAGCATCGAGGAATTGATCGCGCCTATCTTTGAAGGCGACCATTTCATTCCGTCGATCGTCATTCGGTTATACGGTTCTTCGGCATTGGCTTCCCGCGCGGGATCAAGCGCCTGGACGTTGAAAATGACGACATCGGGAGTTTCGTAGCGAAGCGTATCCTCAAGGAGGTAGTACGACTGATAAATATACTGATCGGCGCTGCCTCTTATGTAGCTGTTTATACCGTAATCGCGCCAGAGGACAATAGGCGAGAAGTTCTCGTAGACCTCACAGTCGCCGACGAAAATAACGTCGTGATCCTTAGTCTCACCGTAATATTCGGCTACGAACGCACCCTCATAGGGCTTATTCACCGAGTATTTCGGCATAAGGAGCGCCTGAAGGAGCGCGAGCGTCACAACTACGATAACGGCAGAAGCTATAAATTTTATCCACTTTTTAGCGGCTGTTTTCATAGTTAAAAATCTTTCTTAAAATTGATTATAGATGAACTGGCTTGCGTCATAGCCCATTCCGTACGCACCCATAAGGATAATGATAAGGAACAGTCCGTAGTATATCGTAAATCTCACGGGGTACGGCAGACGGTATATCTGCTCACGCACGCTTCCCTTTTCCTTCAGCAAGCTTACCGTCAGCATAAGAAGCACTCCGCCAAGAATGATTATGTAATCAAGCGAAGTAAGCCCGAGCTTAAGAAGCGAGCCGTCGAAGAAGATATTGTAATTTCTCGCTCCGAACGCCGAGAAGAACACCTTTCCGGTCGCCGCAATCGAAGCGTAGCAGTCAAAAAGATTGAGCGCACAAACGAGAGCAAAGGTACGAAGCATTCTGAAAACCGTGTATGGTAATTTCTTCGTAAAAGCGAATCTGTCGTTGAATTTCTTGTAAAGCGGCTCAAACTCCTCAGAGATCATAAGAACGGCGAAGTTTGCCATTCCCCAGACGATGAAGTTCCAGCTTGCGCCGTGCCAGATACCGGTCGAAAACCACACAACGGCGCTCGAAAGGTAAACGGGAATGCGCTTTCCGACCTTATCGCCGAATACCTTTTTAGAGAATTTCGTAATTCCCTGCATCGGCTTGCTGACCGACACGGGATAAAAAAGGTAATCACGGAACCACGAGCACATTGATATATGCCAGCGGCGCCAGTATTCCTTAAGCGACTTCGAGAAATACGGACGGTCGAAGTTCTCCATCAGACGAATTCCCATCGCCTCAGAAAGACCTATCGTAATATCGATTCCGCCTGTAAAGTCGGCGTAAAGCTGAATCGTATAGAACAGCATAATAACGATTGAATACGCGCCGTTATAGGTCGAGGGATCTCCTATCATCGTGCTGACCGCAACGAAAAGTCGGTCTGCAACGACAACCTTCTTGAAATAACCCCAAAGGACTCTTTCAAGACCGAATCCGACCTGCTTACTGTCGAATTTATGTCCCTCGTAAAGCGTCTGACTCATATCTCCGTATCTTCCGATAGGGCCCTGAACGAGCTGCGGGAAGAAGGAGACGAAAAGCGCATATTTAAATACGTTCTTCTCAGCCTTTACCGTTCCGCGGTAAACGTCGATAAGATAACCTATCGACTGGAAGGTGTAGAACGATATTCCGAGCGGAACGATCATATTGACGAACGACAGTACGTTCTTCGAGCCGAAGCTTATCAACGCAGAATTGATATTTCCGATAAAGAAATTCGCATACTTGACGGTCGCCAGAATACCGAGATTAAGAAGCAGACAAAGGACAAACCAAAAGAGCTTTTTTCTCTTCTGCTTGTCCTTAAATATCTTCTTTTCCTCTTTTGACAGCTCTTCCTTATGCGCCTTTAAATACTTGCTCTGACTGTCAGATATGCTCTGCATAATGCGGGCAGTAGCATAAACAGTCAAGGTAGTTGCGACAATAAAAGGAATAAACTGCGGGCCTGCTATAAAATAGAACGCATAGCTTGCGATAAGAAGCAGAGGCCACTGCGCTTTTTTCGGGATTATGTAATAGAGCAGCAAAAGAGCTGCGCAAAATCCCAAAAATTCATACGAAGTAAAAAGCATTAGTTAAATCAGTCCTCGTCGGAAAGTCTTTCTATAAGTGCGTAAAGCGCTGCCGCAGAGTTGAAGTTTGCAGGGATAATGTCCTTTGCGGTAATGGTAACGTCATACTCGTCGCTTATCTCGGTGATAAGGCTGATGATGT
This sequence comes from Eubacteriales bacterium, assembly GCA_045593985.1. Classification (GTDB taxonomy): domain Bacteria; phylum Bacillota; class Clostridia; order Oscillospirales; family CAG-272; genus Colimorpha_A. The sequence continues at coordinate 4,660 of JAZNXR010000107.1, read as the reverse complement.
CCATAGAATCGAGGATTCCGTCATCAATAAGGCTTGTTTCGGTCTCGAAGTCAACGTCGGAGTGAAGGTCGGTAAGAATTTCAAGAAGCTTTTCCATGATTTTTTATCCTTTTCAGTAAATATTATTTTCGAAGTTGTTTTTCAGCTCAACACGGTTGAGCTTTCCGTTTGCCGTCAACGGCATAGTTTCAAGACGAATGAGCTTGTTGGGTATCATATAACGGGGCAAACGCTCCTTAAGGGCAACCGTAAGCTCCTTTTCGGTACAGGTACCGACGTAGAAAAGAACGATCTTTCCCTTCGTCTTGTCGTAAATGCAGGCAGCCATCTGAACTGCATCTATCATATTCGCAGAGACCTCGATCTCGCCAAGCTCGATGCGGTGTCCCATATGCTTTATCTGATAGTCACGGCGAGAAACGAAGACAAGCTCGCCTCGCTCGTTATACTTTGCCATATCTCCCGTTTTGTAGATGACCTCGGGATAAGCGGTATTCAGAGGATTCTGCACGAATGCGCCTGCGGTGCGCTCGGGATCGTTATAATATCCCAGCGTAACGGCAGTGCCGCGAATACAAATTTCACCCTCCTCGCCGTCACGGGCAAGAGTTCCGTCATCCTTGAGAAGAAGGATCTCACGGTTGCGGAATGGCTTTCCTATCGGGATCGCTTCGCCGTCGGCAAAATCACGGTCTGCGTGGAAGTAGCAGCACATACCGGTTCCCTCGGTCGGGCCGTAAAGATTGGTGAAGGATGCATCAGGCAGAGCCTCTTTCCAAAGTCGGAACTGCTTTATCGGGAACACCTCGGAGCCGAATGCAACGGTGTGCAGATATTCAGGCTTGATTATCTCAAAGGTGCCGAACGCACTTACCATAGTGAGCGCCGAAACAACCCAGCAAACCGTATTGATCTGATGCTTGTTAAGATATTCGAGAAGCGCTACCGGCTGTGAAAAGAGCGTTTTCGGAACGAGATAGGTCGTTGCGCCGAATTTGAGCGTCGGATAAAGCTCCTTAAGACAAGCATCGAAATATAGCGGCGTCTGATTTCCGAATACCGTATTTTCGTTAAAGGAAAGCACCTCGGAAAGCTGCTCGATATAATCAATTACCGAACGGTGACAAGCGGCAACTCCCTTCGGGATTCCCGTAGAGCCGGATGTAAAGACGATATAAATGGGATCAATATCAAGCGAACGGTCATAGATATCGTCAAGTGCGGCAAAATTCGCCTCGGTCTTAATAATATCGTCGTAAAGCACGACCTTACCGTCGGGAATATCGAAATTCGAAGCGACGGAGACAGTATCGCTATCGCAGATAACGAGAGGAGAACGGACGTTGTTCAGGATAAGCTGTATTCTGTCACGGGGCATTTCCTCGTCGATCGGAACATAGAAGCATCCGCCGCTGATAACTCCGAAAAACGCAGTTACCTCGCAGGGGGACTTTCTCATAAATACAACGACAGGGCGCTTGTAGATTCCGTTTTCGTTAAGATACGAGCCAATGCTTGATGCTCTGTCATAAACGTCCTTAAAGGAAAGGGAAAGCTCTCCGTCGGAAAAAGCGATCTTATTCGGCTTTTCGGGAACGATCTCACGAAGATAAGCCAGTACGTTATGTATTCTCTTTGAAGACACCTTTGATCCTCCAATAGCACTAAAAAACATTGTGTCCAAAGACACCCACAGTATAATAACATACATTATATAGAAAGTCAAGATTAAAAAACAAAAACGGGAGCCGATTTCTCAGCTCCCGTTCATTTTTTAATGAAGCTCGGTTTTTATACCTTTTTATTGGAAACGATAACGTAATTACCGTCTATCAGCTCAATCTCCATCTTTGCGCTCTTGACCGAATAATCGTAATTCGGCGCGCCGTCGTAGTTGGTCTTGTAGCTAACAACGAAATGAGTATCGTCTATCTTCTCGTAGCCGACGTATTCATGCTCGAAGCCCATTCCGCCCATGCCGCCCGCAAGGGTAAGATAAACCTCACCTGCATCGGCATTATACTCGATCTTCTCGCTTCCGTTGTCCTTTACGGCAGTCGAGTAATCGAAATTGCGTCCGAAATACTTTGTCGTATAAGCGTTAAGCGTTTCGACCTTGAATATCCTCGTGTTGCCGTCGTTCTTAGTTCCGTCGGCGTAAACTTGATCCTGAGCGAGCATAAAGACCTTACCTGCGGTAAGCTCGTTTACCGAATCAAAGAATCCGAGCGCCGTTACCTCATCAGGCATAAGAACGTAGGGGTAATTCTTAAACAGATCGTCAAGAGTCGGCTCAACTCGCTTATGCGAGGTAACAAAGGGCATACCGTCCTTAAGCTCAACTCCGATCTTCACGTCGTCAAGCTCCTTTTCGCCGTTCTGCTTATAGAAGTAACGAGTGTAGGTAACCTCAAAATGAGTAGCATCGATCTCTGTATATCCCTTGTATTCAAGGTCGGACGAATCGCCGTCAGATGGGCCGCCGTATGCACCCATAATTGTGATTACTACCGTCTCAGCCTCAGCATCGTAGCTATATTCGGCTTTATCAAAATCATTGGCATTTTCAATAGTGCTGTAATCCCAAGAATGTCCGAAATACTTGTTCGTTATCTTGTCAAACTCATTTTTATCGTAGTGATGGCTGATGACGTCAACGCAAAGCAACTCGTCCCAAAGGCTGTAGGTTTTCGCCGCCTGTACGCTTTCCTTGCACCAAACAACGATATCGTAAGCGTCAAGCTCGGTGACGGTATCGAAAAACGGAAGGGACTCTATCGCTCTCGGATAGGTTTTAAGAGCATCCTCTATCAACAAAGCCGCAACCTCGCGACTTTCGGTCTCGGAGCAACCCTTGCAGGCTCTCACCTCTTCGCCCGCTTCTGCGTAGGTAGGCGCATTCTTCTGCTCCCACTCGCCCCATTCGTGAATATGTGAGTTTTCGCCTCCGTCATCGCAGGCAAAAAGCGAAAGTGCAATAACTGCCATAAGAATAAACGCCAAAAATCTTTTCATAACGCATCCTCTGCTTTCAATTTTTCAGTGCATTGATTACATCGTCGGCACCTATGCCGAAATCGGAATAAATATTTCCCGTCGCCAAAGGCGTATCAAAAACGTCATCGATTCCGAGATGAATGTAACGGCAACCCGAGGGGAGCGAAATTTCAGACGAAAATACCATTCCCGCACCGCCGTTTTTAACCCCTTCTTCAAGGAAAACGACATTCTTTACGTTCTTCGGAAGTACCGTATTCAGAACCTCACAGATCGGCGTCACAGGCTTGATCTGCTCAATAAGTACAACGCCGCAGGAGGGCAGATTTCTTGCTGCCTTAAGCGCTTCCGACACGATTTTCCCGTATGTAATTATGACATTTTCAGGCTCGCTGTCAAAATTCTTGTAAACGAAATCCGAAACAGGCGAAAACACGGGAAAATCCCGACTGTCGCCGCAGTTTGCATATCTTACCGCAACGGGGGAATCTATATCCGCTGTCATTTTCATAATACGCTCAAGAGAGCTGAACGAAGCAGGAGCAAAGACCGACACATTTGGAATTTGCATAAGGAATGACACGTCAAAAATTCCGTGATGCGTTGCACCGTCACCCTCGCTTATCCCCGCACGGTCGACAAGCACCGTGACAGGCAGATTTTGCAGGGCAATATCGTGAATAAGATTATCGTATCCTCTCTGCAAAAACGAGGAATAGACCGCGAAATACGGCTTGTAGCCGTTTGCCGCAAGCCCCGCGCAAAAGGTCAGCGCATGCTCCTCGGCAATTCCGACGTCAAAAAATCTGTCCTTATGATTTTCTTCAAAAACGGTAAGTCCCGTTCCCGATGCCATGGCGGCGGTCACGGCACAAATCTTTTCATCGCCCGAAGCAAGCTCGGTCAGAATCTCGCCCATTCTGGTAGAAAAGTTCTTTTCCTTAGCCGTACCCTTGGGGGAAACGCTGTGGAATGCACCGGGATCTCTTTCGGCAGGCATATAGCCCCTTCCCTTCACCGTGCGAAGGTGAATGACGGTGCTTTGAGCAGCGTTTTTCGCCTCGTTCAAGAGGCGCTCAACGCATACCTCGTCATTACCGTCGGCAGGGCCGAGATAATACAGTCCGAGATCCTCGAAATAATTACTCTTGTAAAGCTTGTTCTTGATACCCTGCTTGATCTTCTTGATCAGCCCGAAAAGCCCCTTACCGACAAGCGGTATCTTTTTAATGACCTTAACTGTACGTCTTTTGTTTCTATAATAGTTTTTCGATGCACGGATTTTCGCAATAAGGGAAGCAAATGCACCGGTGTTTTTCGAGATCGACATCTCGTTTTCGTTCAGGATTATGATAAGCTTCAGGTCGCGTCGGCAGTTGTTGAGCGCCTCGTGTACCATTCCGCCCGTAAAGGCGCCGTCACCGAGAACCGCAACGGTATATTTATCGCTTCCGTTCATTCTCTCGGCTTCCGCAAAGCCGATAGCGGCAGATACCGACGTACTGCTGTGACCTGCGCCGAAGCAGTCGAATTCGCTCTCCTCGCGTTTAGTAAAGCCCGACATTCCGCCGCGCTGACGGAGCTTATCAAAGCCCTCTCGTCTGCCCGTCAGTATCTTGTGAGTATAGGACTGATGACCGACGTCAAAGATAAGATGATCGTT
>JAZNXR010000106.1:0-4342 GCA_045593985.1 Eubacteriales bacterium | reverse complement strand
GACACATTATCTCGAGGAATCTGACACATTTGAACACATTGTCGGTGCAGGAAGCAACGGCATGGCTACCGATCAGTCCTGTTATGCGCTTGTTGCCTACGACAGATTTTTGAACGAACAGACAGCACTTTTTGATTACAGCGACGTGACCTTTGAAACACTTCCCGAATACGACGGTTTTACCGCCATTCTCGGACTTCCCGCAAAGGTGGAGACAAACAAAAAATTCAACGCAACCATAAGCGTTAACGAGTGGAACAACGAAGGCGGCTACAAGCTTATCGACCTTATACTTTACGTCCCCGCAGGCATAGCCGTTACAGACCTTAAGGTAAGCAACAGATTAATCGGCGGAAGCGTAAGCTACAATCTTGAGGAAGAGACCGGAAAGCTTCGCGTGGTCTACTTTGATGCAAACGACAATAACGACTTAACGGTAAGCGGAAGTGCTTCGCCCATAGAACTGTTTACGGTTGGTCTTATGGCATCCGACGCGACGGCTGCCACCTCGCCTGAATTTGCTATAACGGGAATGTCTGTAAAGCTCTCGTCTGATTCCACAGAGGACGACTCTATGATAGTGATCAATACCGAAAACGCACAGGCAACCCCAGAAATAGTAGAAGGCATAACCTTCAGCGCGGTATCTCTTTACAAGGGTGACGGTGTGGATCTTATTCCATCTGATAAAAGGGCGATAGCCGTATCGGTTACGGGAGTCGAAAACGCAACCTCTCTTGTCTACGATGACGGAGATAACTATATAACCTTCCGTCACAGCTCGGAGATGAGTGAAAAAAATGGTGTTATGACTTACGTTGCTCTGGTTGACGCCGATATTACAATGTCAAGCTTTATTGAAGCCCAAAATTATATTATTGGGGAAAGCGTACCGTTATCCATAACCTTTGGTGATGCCAATGACGACGGATTCATTAACGCGCAGGATGCCCTTGCGGTAGTAGACGCTTGGCTTCGTAAGACCGATATTACCGACAATCAAGGCAAGACGATCCTTGCATTTAACGTTAACGCTGACAGCCGCATAAACACCTTTGACGCCCTCGGAATAGTTGAAGCGTTTGTAAATCAAAGCGAATTCACAGTTATCACCAAGGCTTCCTTGTTGAGAGAAGAATAATATGAGAGGGGGCTTTTGCCCCCTTTATAGGAGTAAAAAATGAGTAAAAAAGGAATACTTGCGGCGGCAATTGCAATAGTGGCAGTCATTATTGCGATTTTGGCTGTCATTATATTAAACAATACCGAGCTTTTACCAAAGGACGACACAATGCGCATCGAGATAGACACACCGCAAAAGGTCAGCCTTTCCGACGAAACGGTAACGCTTGACGTAACACTTTCTGGGCTTGGAGACGCACTTTATCCCGCCGCCAGCATGAGCATTTCCTTTGATCCTACCCGCCTTGAGCTTGTAGGAGTAGAAGAAGGCAATCTTTTGGTTCTCGGAAACACGCTTCCAAAATGGAACTGCAACCTGGAAAAAAGCAATCAAGCGGGGCTTATCAATCTGATGTATCTTGACCTCACGGGCGGAAAAAACGCTTTCAGCAAAGAGCTGCTTGAAGATGATTACAACGTGGTTTTAAGGCTTAAATTCAGGCTGCGCGGTACGCTCCGCGAGGGCGACGTTTGCGATATTATCATTGAGGACGCCGTATTTGCCGCGTCCGACGAATCTCAAAGCCTTGCGTCTGCCAAAAATACTCTGAAAGTAAAAAACGGAAAGATAGTTATAAAAAAGTGATATGAAAAGAATTTTATGTTTACTGTCGGTATTTTTGTTGGCGCTGGGGCTGTACGCTTGCTCAGGCGGATACGGACAGATTAATATCAATGAAACAATAGCCATTCCCGAAGACGGAATAATTAAAAAATCTGTATTTGAAAAAACGCAAAAAAGCAATTCAATATCGGTATTTTCGGGCGTATCGGGCGATATGACTTACGAATGGACGGTATTTGGGAGTGATATTACCGAGTCTAAAGATACTATGATGTCACTTTCCCTGTCAAGAGAAGGTAACGGCGTAAGGGTAGACTTTGACGGCATAGATGTTCCGGGCTTTCCCGCTTTGCTTTCGATACACCTGAACGAAAAATGGAATGCGACGAGCGCCGTCGCTTATTACGAAGGAGCGCCCGTATATTCGGTCTCACTTACGGGAAGTAAGAATACAATATTAAATATTCCGATAACAAAGACGGTAGAAAGCTGCGTTATAATTCCCGATATACAAGAAGACAACAAGAGCGAAACCCAAGCTCCCGTCCCCTTCGAAACAACGGCTCCGTCACATATTTTACCTAAAGAGGACGATTATCTTTCATTGTCAAAAAGTGAGGACGGTAAGCTATATACTGATACGGAAGAATTATCGAGCGAAAATCAGATGTCGCATGGAAATTCTCAAGCGTTGCAAAACGACAGCTATCTTTCGGGAACTCAAAACAGTCCAAGCCGCGACGAAAGCGAGACGGATCAAGATGACTCTTTTTCGGAGCCTCAAAGCAGACCGAACTCAGACGGAAGTGCGACAGATAAAGACAAATATCTGACCGATCCCGTACCTGAAGGCAAGCCCTTGCCCGTTGAACCTGAAAACCAAGAGATCAATAAGGAGAAAACATACACCTGCACGTTTTCCATTGAATGCTCTACGATTTTGAATAACTTATCCGACCTTGACCCCGATAAGCTGGAGCTTGTGCCGTCGAACGGCGTGATTTTAGCCCCCACCACTGTGACCTTCTACGAGGGCGAATCGGTATTTGACGTCCTGCAGCGGGTCTGCAAGGAAAATAATATACATCTTGAATTTTCGTGGACGCCTATCTATAACAGCGCATATATAGAGGGCATTCACAACTTATACGAATTTGACTGCGGCGCACTTTCGGGTTGGATGTACCGCGTGGATGGCTGGTATCCCAACTACGGTTGCTCCCGCTATCAGCTTGCCGACGGAGAGGTGGTTGAGTGGCGATACACCTGCGATCTCGGTGAGGACGTGGGACGTGACGGATCGTGGTGAGCTTATGCGAGATTCCTTTGCAAACTATCATCCCATCGTAAATCTGCTCTATTTTACGTTGGTCATTGCATTTTCAATGCTTCTTACGCACCCCGTGGCGCAACTTGTCGCACTTCTTTGCGCTATTACCTATGCTGTAAGTGTCGAGGGCAAAAAGAGCCTTGGATTTTTGTTGAAATTCTGTTTGCCGATGGTGCTGTTGACCGCCTTTATCAATCCTGCCTTCAGCCACGAAGGTGTGACCATTCTGTACTATTTCAGTAGCGGAAACCCTTTGACGCTTGAAAGTATCCTCTACGGTATCGGCGCGGGCATTATGCTCGTTACTGTGCTTTTGTGGTTCTCGGCATTCTCCCGCGTGATGACCTCGGATAAATTCATTTATCTGTTTGGCAAGGTCATTCCCGCATTATCGCTTGTGTTGAGTATGTCGCTGCGCTTCGTGCCGAAATTCAAGAAGCAGACCGAGATCGTAGTGGAGGCTCAAAGATGTATCGGGCGCGATATATCGACGGGTAGTTTGTGGCAACGCTTCAAAACGGCGGTGCTCATTCTCTCAATTATGATCACTTGGGCACTTGAAAACGCCATTGAAACGGCGGATAGTATGAAAAGCCGAGGCTACGGACTGAAAGGCAGAACGGCGTTCTCCATTTACCGTATGGACGACCGTGATAAATACGCGCTGATTTGGCTCGGCTTTTGCGGATTGTTTCTTACGGCAGGCGTGATGCTTTCTGCTTTTGGCTTCCGCTATTTTCCAAGCGTCCGTTACGCCGCACTCGACGGAACAACAATACCGTTTTATGCTGTATATTTCGGACTTTGCATCACTCCCGTGGTGCTGAATTTTGGGGAGGAGAGAAAATGGAAAATTATATATTCAAAAAATTGAGCTTTTCCTATCCCGAGGTGGAAGAAAAAGCCTTGGCTGAGATCTCCTTTTCCGTAAATCAAGGAGAATTCTTGATCCTTTGCGGACCCTCGGGATGCGGAAAGTCCACATTGCTTAGACACTTAAAAACCTGCCTCACCCCACACGGAAGGCACGAGGGTGAGATCCTGTACGGCGGTATACCGCTGGATACGGTGGATGACAGAACACAGGCACAACAGATCGGCTTTGTGATGCAATCTCCCGAAAATCAAGTCGTGACAGATAAGGTATGGCACGAGCTTGCCTTCGGTCTTGAAAGTCTTGGCTACGATACCCCCACCATTCGCCGCCGTGTTGCCGAGGTCGCCGAAGTCGGATCGTAGCCATGTCGTTCTGTGAGCCAAGGAGT
>JAZNXR010000105.1:0-7047 GCA_045593985.1 Eubacteriales bacterium | reverse complement strand
AACTACGTTCTTCTTGCTTCTGGTAGCCATTTTATTTTTTCTCCTTAACCTTAAAAGGTATTTGTTTTCAAGCCGTTTTCCGGCTCTGGTCTTATTATGGGATGTTTTCCTTTTTATATGAATGGTAATTTATGGAGAAATTTGCAGTGCCGCCGATCCGATAGATTACAATCCGTCGGATGAAATTTTCATCATGGCAATGGATTCCAGCTACTCAGCATTGCGATCACTTGTGAGAGCACGCATTATCGGCTCTGCGGAGATAAATTTCTTGGCGGCCTTAGCATCCTTTTCGGATACGGCATCACAAAGTAACTGCGCCATTTCGCGGTGATTTCCGCGTAGAATGAATCAACTAATAAAATTAAGCGCTCCAGCACTTTTGGAGTGATTTTTCCAACATTGGGCAGAAGCTCAAGAATACCTTGAACAACTACCCGTATAGAGCTTTATGTTTATATTCGATTGACAAATTGTTAAATTGTGTTATAATTAATTGTGTAATTCGCATTGTTCGAAAATCAACATAATTCAACAATTAAGCCAACTCAAGTTGTGTTTTCGTAAATGGAGTATAATCATAATGTTTGATAACTTATTCAAAAAGAAAAAGCCTAAAATAAGCAAAGAAATATTTGGCGAAGTCGTTCTTTCTCAAACATTGCTGTTAAGCGCGCAAAAATGCCCGAGTTTGTTAGAAGAACTTGGTGTTGACCTATCGTTTGAACGATATCTACACTATTTGGAGTATCACATTTTCTTAATGAGTAAGATTTTGGAGCAAAACCACTCTGTTTCAGACATTCAAAGAATGCGTGATTATGCAATCAATGGAGTAATCGACAATTTAGAATTTATTCCAGAAAAAGTAAAAGATGAAACGAAATGTTTATTGAAGGATCTATATTATACCAGTTCGGACTACTTTGAGAACATCTGCAGTGATATATACTCCGAACTAGGTCTTAAAAAATTATCCGATTCATTCATAGAGGATTGTGGAGCTAATAAAGGACTGCTAAGCAACGTGCAAGTTTTTGCCCATTTCTCCTCTTATATAACTTATCACACAAGCGACATTCTTAATGACAAAATTGAATTGATGTGATACATGTCTTGGCGGACGATGATGAATCAGTTATAGGAAAAATTTCACTTCACAAAATGTAACATTTAGGAAAGGAATAACATATGGGTTTTTTAGATAAATTCTTTGACAAACGAGAAAAAATTGATTACGCAAGGGGTTCTGACTATCTTTTTAATATGGTTCTACTTCAAAAAGATCAATACACCACTTCATTTACGGACATCACTTATGATAATTATCGCGCCGAGTTAATAGGTGTCGTTGCCGCCTATTTGGATCGAGATCCTAAAATTAAAACTTTTAAAAGCTATCAATCCTTTGGTGAATGCATGCTATATTACGGAACGGTTCACGCCTCTCGCGAACTCAAAGAAAGCTTCTTGCCGCTGTGCAAGGAAGCGCATAAGCATTACAAACATATATTCAGCAAAGATGTTGGTGAGATGGTAAGCACGTCTGCTGCGCAAACAATAGCTAAAGATATTATTTCGAGATATAAAGTCTTAGATAATGCTGCGCGCTTAAATGCGATTACAGTTGATGTTAGTAAAATGATTGAAATCGTTGATGCCGTCATTACCACATATCGTTTTGTGGATTGAGCGCACACATAAAAGCTAGCCGCATCTATTTTAGATGCGGCTAGCTCACCCTATAGTGCGCGCGACATACTGAATGCGAATTTTATGACTATATGTAATACGACTGTCCCGTTCGAACCTCATAGTTCGTACGGGTCATTTCTTTTTGACCATCTGACCGCCGACAGATCCTGCCTGCTTTGCGGTGATGTCGCCATTGTAAGAATTGTTGAGGTTTACACCAACCTCATTTGCAGCCTCCATCTTGAACTTGTCAAGAGCTGCACGTGCTTCGGGAACTACGTTCTTCTTGCTTCTGGTAGCCATTTTATTTTTTCTCCTTAACCTTAAAAGGTATTTGTTTTCAAGCCGTTTTCCGGCTCTGGTCTTATTATGGGATGTTTTCCTTTTTATATAAATGGTAATTTATTGTATGTTATGCCGCATAAATCACACGCAATAGAAGAAAAAATTTTTTACTAATTTGTATCAAGATCAAAAAGAAATGCATGCAAGCAGAGATCGAAGAAGCAGATGAATATTTAACACTGTTTACAACAATTCGGAAGCGGTCACTAAGTTTTATATCTTCTCTTTCCAACTATCTTCCTTAAAGCCCACAAGCACAAAATCATCTCCTGCAAGTATCGGACGTTTAACGAGCATCCCGTCGGTCGACAGGAGCGAAAGCATTTCTCTGTCGGTCATATTTGGAAGCTTGCTTTTAAGGTCAAGCGACTTGTATAGAAGTCCGCTTGTGTTGAAAAACCTTTTAAGCGGCAAACCGCTTTTCTTGTGCCATTCCGTCAGCTCGTCAAGCGTCGGCTTGTCAAGCTTTATGTCACGCAGATCGTATTCAATACCGTTGTCATCAAGCCACTTCTTCGCTCTCTGACAGGTCGTGCATTTTGGATAACAGATAAATTTAAGCATATTTCGTACTCCTTTAAGAATTGGGGTACACTTATTATAACACAATTCTACAGAAAAACAATATTATGCGTATATTAAGTAAATGCCCTTATTTTTTTATTAAAAAGGCTTGACTTTTAATTCGGTAGTATGTTATAATACACAAGTCTCGGGGGTATAGCTCAGCTGGTCAGAGTGTATGCTTGACATGCATAAGGTCGTTGGTTCGATCCCAATTGCCCCCACCAGAAAAAACAAGAGCAAGCCGAAAGACTTGCTCTTGTTTTTTCAATGATGTTTGCCTTCGGCAAATGATGTTGGCTTCGCCAATGATGACGCTATCGCTTATGATGTCGGCTTCGCCTGATTTTTGTTGGCAAACATCGCATCATTGCGAACAAAGTGAGCAACATCATTTTTCGCGTAGCGAAATACATCATATCGCCGCAGGCGATATATCATCAAAAAAGCGCCCGTTCGGGCGCTTTTCATCTTTACCCCGCAATATCCTTGCGGTTATATTTGTAATATGCGATCGCAACCGAAACGATCGAAATCGCAATGCCGATCCCAAGCATAACGGGATCTATCGCTTTCTCCGAAACGATGTCCGAGCCGTTCGTGTACCCGAACGGAGTAAAATAACGCAAAAATTCCGCTTTTTCGGTAAGTCCTGCCATAATATTGATGAAGTAGAACACCGCAGCAAGACCGAGACCTATGCCAAGCCCTGCCTTGCGGATGAACGCTGAAATGGCAAATGTCATTGCGGCGATCTCTATCTGCATAACGAAATATGAAACGAACAGCAAGGCGATCGTTCCCGCATTCGCCTTGACGCCGACGGCGAGCGTCGAAAGAACTGTCACCGCCGCAGTCGCAAGGTTCATTATTACTATCTGCGCAAATACCGAAAGGAGCTTTTCGGTCACGATCCTCGTTCTTGATAAAGGATGAGTGAGCAGGAATTCGGCAGTACCGTCCTTTTCTTCCTTGTAAAGCGCCGAGACACCGAGAAGCGCGGCGAAGAATGCGCCGCCGATGCCGAGCACGTTGCCGCACTCAATTGCAAAATATCCAATAAACTCTCCGAAATTAAGCTGATCAAGACCGAATGCGCTCGAAAAACTGCCCATATTCGCAAACATATCGCTTATCTCGTTCATCTGAGTGCTCATTTCGGGATATATGAAAACGCAAAGTGCAAGCATAAATGCGATTATCGCAGTCCAGATAATGAGGGAGAGCTTGCCTCGTTTCATTTCGTGCTTAAATACAGTCATTTGTCTTCTCCCTTCTCGTAGTAGTGCATAAATACTTCCTCGAGGTCAGGCTCGACTATTGAAAGATCGGTTATCGGAAGCTCCGAAAGAGCCTTCGTCAGCTCACGGATGTCGCCGCCGTAAAGAAATTCGACCGAATCGTCGGAAATGATAGGCTTTTTGATTTGAGGAAGAGAGGGAAGTGCGTTCACGCCTTTCAGAGTCACACGCTTTGCGCCGGTATGCGAGAGCTTCTCAACCGTGTCGCAGGCGAGGATCCTTCCGTCGCGTATTACGGCGGCGCGATGACAGTATTTCTGCACCTCGGTAAGAATATGCGAGGAGAGAAAGACGGTCGCACCGTCCTGCTCGTTTCGTTCCTTCAGGATCTCATAGAATTCTCTCTGCATAAGAGGATCAAGACCGCCCGTCGGCTCGTCGAGAATATATAATTCAGGCCTGTGCTGAAGTGCGCAAACGATGCCGAGCTTCTTGCGGTTTCCGAAGGAAAGCTCGCTGACACGCTTCGATACGTCAAGCGAAAGACGCTCGCAAAGAAGCTTCGCCTCGGAATGACAGTCGATCCTTCTCATGTCGGCGGAGAGCTTTATTATCTCCGATGCCTTCATATCATTGTAAAATGCCGTTTCGGACGGCAGATATCCAATGCGAGAAAGAATATCCGTTTTTTGAGATGCAATATCAAGCCCCAAGACCTCGGCTCTGCCGCTTGTCGGCGAAATAAGCCCGAGAAGCGTCCTTATCGTAGTCGATTTTCCCGCAGCGTTTGGGCCGATAAATCCGAAAAAATCGCCCTTTGCGACGTCGAGATCAACGCCCACGATTCCACGCGACTTTCCGTAATATTTGGTAAGCTTTTCGGTGTGAATTACGTTCATAGCCGTTTCCTTTACTTAATTTATGAGATAATTATACCATCCTTTGAGCGATATTTCAATAATATTCTACCTACGGTAGAGTGAAATGCGGGGGCGTTATTGTCCAAACAGTAAAAATTTACTGATATTTTCATAAATCTCTTGATTTTGGAAAGAAAATCTATTATAATATTCTATTGGAAAATAAAAATTTCAAAGGAGACAAAAAATGAGCAATTGTCCTTACGCTGTTACTCACGAAGTTGAGAACATGACACACGTTGCCAAAGGCCCTTACCACGGTCCTGCTCCCATCCCGGAAGAGGGAAAATGGGTTCAGGTCAAGGAGATCAAGGATGTCAGCGGTTTCACACACGGAATCGGCTGGTGCGCTCCTCAGCAGGGCTGCTGCAAGCTTACACTTAATGTAAAAGACGGAATTATCCAGGAGGCACTCGTTGAGACTCTCGGCTGCTCCGGAATGACACACTCCGCCGCTATGGCGTCCGAGATCCTTATCGGAAAGACGCTTCTCGAAGCGCTCAATACCGACCTCGTCTGCGACGCTATCAATACAGCAATGCGCGAGCTCTTCCTCCAGATCGTATACGGAAGAAGCCAGTCCGCATTCTCCGAGAACGGACTTAACGTAGGTGCTTCTCTTGAAGACCTCGGCAAGGGACTCCGTTCCCAGGTTGGTACCATGTTCGCTACCACGAGCAAGGGCCCCCGCTACCTCGAGATGGCAGAGGGATACGTTACCCGTATCGCTCTCGACGAGGACGATCAGATCATCGGCTACGAGTTCGTAAACCTCGGCAAGATGATGGACTTCATCAAGAAGGGCGACGATGCTAACACCGCACTTGAGAAGGCAAAGGGCAACTACGGCCGCTTCAACGGTGCTGCGAAGTACATCGATCCCCGTCAGGAATAATAGAAGGAGGACAAGATAATGGCTTTGTTTGAAGGTTACGAAAGAAAAATAGACAAAATTAACGGTGTCCTCGCTCAGTACGGCCTTAACTCTGTTGAAGAGTGCCGTGAAATTTGCAAGGCAAAGGGCTTCGATCCTTATGAAATCGTAAAGGGCATCCAGCCTATCGCATTCGAGGACGTTGCTTGGGCATATTGCGTTGGCGCAGCTATCGCAATGAAGAAGGGCTGCGTAAAGGCAGCAGACGCTGCTGAAGCTATCGGTATCGGTCTCCAGGCGTTCTGTATCCCCGGCTCCGTTGCAGAAGACCGTAAGGTAGGTCTTGGCCACGGAAACCTCGGCGCAATGCTTCTCCGCGACGAGACGAAGTGCTTCGCATTCCTTGCAGGTCACGAGTCGTTCGCAGCTGCAGAAGGCGCTATCGGTATCGCACGCTCCGCTAATAAGGCGCGTAAGGAGCCCCTTCGTGTTATCCTTAACGGTCTTGGTAAGGACGCAGCGCAGATCATCTCCCGTATCAACGGCTTCACCTACGTTCAGACTCAGTTCGACTACTACACGGGCGAGCTTAAGATAGTTAAGAGATGGAAGTACTCCGACGGCGAAAGAGCGGCAGTAAACTGCTACGGCTGTGACGACGTTCGTGAGGGCGTTGCAATCATGCACTACGAGGGCGTTGACGTTTCCATCACCGGTAACTCCACTAACCCCACTCGCTTCCAGCACCCCGTTGCAGGTACCTATAAGAAGGAATGCATCGAGCAGGGCAAGAGATACTTCTCCGTAGCTTCGGGCGGCGGTACAGGACGTACACTCCACCCCGATAATATGGCAGCAGGCCCCGCTTCCTACGGCCTCACCGATACGATGGGACGTATGCACGGCGACGCTCAGTTCGCAGGCTCCTCCTCGGTTCCCGCACACGTTGAGATGATGGGCTTCCTCGGCGCAGGTAACAACCCGATGGTCGGTATGACCGTTTCGGTTGCAGTTGCAGTTGAAGAGGCAACAAAGGCTTAATTTATAAGGGTTTTTAAGATAATAACCCCTATCGTTGTTTAGACGATAGGGGTTATTTTTTGCGTTTGTCGACATTTTGTCGACATTTATTTCGGCATGTCGGCAAAAAATAATTACAATTATTTTCGCAATTTTAAGGGATAAATAAAACATGTATTTTATAAAAAAAGAGGGGGGAATACGATGTTTGTTATCCTGATACGCAGTTCAACTTGTTCAGGCCTCTTTTCAATTTGGTCATTTTTGATGAAATGATTAAATTGAACTTGACAAATGATGCAATTGGAGATATACTATATTATGGATGAAAATAATGTAATGCGAGGTTCATATGCGTAATTACAATTACAAAAACAAATGGCAGAAA
>JAZNXR010000104.1:0-3229 GCA_045593985.1 Eubacteriales bacterium | reverse complement strand
GATAATTAAATTATTGTGCATTTTACACACTAAAATAGGGGCAATCACGCCTTGATTCACAATTAAAAAATATTTTGTAAATTATTTTGATAATTCAAGATTCGACTTGAAAAAATACCTATTTTATATTATAATAACTGCAAGCGGACGAAAGTCCGCCTTTGGTCGTTCTAATAAATTTAAAGGAAGCACTATGGCTAACATTTTTGATTTGTTCAAGAAAATTGAATCGGAAAAGGCTCCGATAAAGCCGATTGACCGCATTTTGGTCGGGCTTGGAAACCCCGGCAAGGAATATGAATCAACCCGACACAACGCAGGATTCATGGCTATTGATCTGTACTGCCAAAAGAACGGCATCGCCGTTACTCGCGCTAAATTCAATTCACTGACTGCCGAAGCGGACATTGCGGGGCACAGAGTTTTGATAATGAAGCCGCAGTTATATATGAATCATTCGGGAGAAGCGATAAGAGATGCGGCGAATTTTTATAAAATTCCGCCTGAAAGCATTATCGTTCTTTGCGATGACGTTCAGCTTGACGTCGGAAAGATCCGCATAAGACGAAAGGGAAGCGATGGCGGTCAAAAGGGGCTTCGCGACATAATTTATCAGCTTTCAAGCGATAATTTTCCTCGCCTTCGTATAGGAGTTGGCAAGCTTCCGCAGGGCGGCAATATGGTCAACTGGGTTCTTGGCAGAATTCAGCATGAGCTTGAAAACGATTTTAATGCCGCGCTTAACAATGCAGTAGACGCTGTCCCTCTTTTGATAGACGGAAAAATCGATGACGCCATGAGTAAATATAACTGATATGAAGCTGATTTCAAACATTTTAAAACGCGAAAGCGAATATGCCGCGCTGTTAAAAACCGTTGTCGAGCAAACATCCGCGCGGGTTCCGCATCCCACTCGGATCGTCGGACTTTGTGACGGAGCCAGAAACGCTGTTTTTGCTACGATCGTCAGCGAGATAAAAGCTGTCAAATCTAAACCGATGCTTATTCTTGTTCCTGACGAAAAGGATGCGCTGCGCACCGGCAACACTCTTAACGCGCTCGGTATTAACTCAAAAACCTACCCGTATCGAGATTTTATATTTTATGATATCACCGCCTCCCGTGAATATGAGCACGAGAGGCTTGGTGTGCTTCATTCCATTCTTGACGGTAGCCTAGATGTCGTAATATCAACACCGGATGCAGCTCTTCAGTATACAATGCCAAAATCGACGCTCGAAGCTGCCACATTCAGCCTGTCAATAAATGATAGCTTTGACATGAAGGACATTAAAGAGCGTCTTGTTCTTTCGGGATATCAAAGCGTTGACATGGTTGACGGTGTAGGTCAATTTTCAGTTCGTGGCGGCATACTTGATGTTTTTCCTTCCGGTAGTGAAAATCCTGTCAGAATTGAGTTTTTTGGTGACGATGTTGACAGCATGGGACTTTTTGACATTATCACACAAAGAAGAATAGAACAAATTGACAGCGTTCAGATAACACCTACACGGGAGGTTATTGTCGACAGTGATGCTAAGACTCGAATTGCATCAACCGTAAAATCGCTGATCAAGAAGGCAAAAACTGCGCAGACAAAGGATGCGCTTTCCTCGGAGCTTGAGGCTCTTGATGCCGAAAGCGAGCTTCGATTTGCAGATAAGTACATTTCTCTTGTTTATGAAAATCACGAGTGTCTGCTCGATTATTTTGATAACGACACGGTGATTCTTTGCAAGGACTACAATGCCTGTATCGATAGAGTAAAATCATTTGAATGGCACAACAAGCAGAATATTACCTCGCTCCTTGAGGAGGGGTTGATATCCGGTGCTATTGCGAATTATGGCGCTGATTATGAAACAGTTAATAACTTTATTTCCACTCATTCGGGTGTAATAGCTGATACGTTTATGAGTAGCATTGCGGATATGAGATTTGCCGCAATGTTCAGCATAACTACAAAGCAAACCGTTTCTTATTCTGATAACTTTGATTTACTTTTCGAGGATCTGAATTCCTATATAAACGGCGGCTATAATGTCGTCATTCTTTGCGAAAACCTGATTATGGCAAAGAATCTTTCTTCAATGCTTGAGCAAAAAAATATATATGTTCCGATAGTCGGCAATGACTTCGACTTTGAAGGGGCTAACAATGCCGTAATTGCGTATGACATACCTCTGAATGGCTTTGAGCTTACTCTTTCCAAGAACGTCTTTATTTCGACATGTTCTGCCGGAGGTGCCTATAATTCTGCCAAATATAATGCAAGGAAATTCAAGAGCAAGAAGAAATCGGCGAAAGAAAAGATCATGTCCTATGCCGATCTTACTGAAGGTGACTATGTTGTTCACGCAACCCACGGCATAGGAATGTTCCTTGGCATTCAGAGCGTTACTGTTGAAGGCGTGACAAGAGATTACATTAAGATTAAATACGCCGGTACGGATATTATTTATCTCCCTTGTGAGCGCCTCGACAGCTTGTCAAAATATATCGGCGCAAAGGGCGAGGACGGCACTTTGAAGCTTTCCCGCATCGGCGGAGCTGAATGGGGCAAGACAAAACGTCAGGTTAAGGCCGCCGCAAAGGAAATGGCTAAAGAGCTGATTCAGCTGTATGCAGAGCGCCAAAGACGTCCCGGCTTTGCTTTCCTTCCCGATGACGATATGCAAAGAGACTTTGAGGCATCGTTCCCTTATGAAGAGACAGAGGGGCAATTAACTGCAATTGCAGAGGTCAAGCGTGACATGGAAACTGCCCGTCCCATGGACCGTCTTTTGTGTGGCGACGTTGGATTTGGCAAAACCGAAGTAGCTCTGCGTTCTGCATTTAAGGCCGTGGAATCGGGAAAACAAGTTGCGATACTTGTTCCGACAACAATTCTTGCCCTTCAGCATTATCAGACGCTTCTTTCTCGCTTGAGAGGATTTCCGGTCAGAGTCGATATGCTCTCCCGTTTTCGGACGCCTAAACAGCAGCAGGAGACTCTCAGACGTGTTCGCCGCGGCGAGGTTGATATCGTTGTCGGTACACATAGAATAGTTTCCAGCGATGTCGTTTTCAAGGATCTCGGTCTCGTTATTATAGACGAAGAACAGCGATTCGGCGTTGCCGCAAAGGAGAAGCTTCGTCAGCTGTCAGCGGGCGTTGATACTCTGACTCTGACTGCGACGCCTATACCGAGAACTCTTAACTTGGCTATGAGCGGTATTCGTGATATGTC
>JAZNXR010000103.1:0-22507 GCA_045593985.1 Eubacteriales bacterium | reverse complement strand
GATCTTATCCTCGTAGCGCTTGCACTCTGCTTCGAGATCTTCAGCCATGCCGTTAAGAATGTTTACGTTCTCTGCCGGAATGTCTATATGATCAAAGAAGTTGTCATGCATGAAGTACCAGTAGCTCTGGTCATGCTCACGGGGGAGACCGACGTATTCGTCCATATTGAAGGTTACTACGTTCTTGAAGGTAACCTCGCCTCTCTTGTTCATCTCGATAAGGCGCTTATACACGCCGAGAGGAGAGGAGCCTGTCGGAAGTCCGAGAACGAAGGGGCGATCCTCCTTATGGCTGTTGATCGCATTTGCGATATGCGCTGCTGCCCAGTCGCTCATTGCATCGTAGTTGTCTTTGATAATCAGTTTCATAGCTATTCACTCCTTGTATTACAGCTTTTTGCCTCTTAATTATACAACTTCGAAGCCGATTTGTAAAGCGTTTTGCGATATTTTGTTTTTTCGAAAATCATCGGTTATATAACAAAGAATCGCAGAAGCGTTTTGATTCTGCGATTCTTTTGCTATTAAGCAATATTATTTTTTCTTTATCTCATACCCGAGCGCAACGATCAGCTTGAGCGTTTCAAGGGCGGTAACACGGTCGTATTCCTTTTCGCCTTCGGAAAGCTCCGAATAAGGGACAAGGCAGGGTGTCGTTTTTAATTCGTCATTCCTTGTCTCACCGTAAGTCCAGCCGCCTGCAATTCTGCCTACTGCCCAATTTTCATGGACGTTTTCGGCGATTTTTTCGGTAAGCTCAAGAAGCTCGGGCGGAAGCTCGATTCCGCTTGTGTCAATAGGTTTAGGTTTATACACGGAATTCTCCTTAATTAACAGTATTTTAGTCCTTCAGCCTGTCGAAGTAGCTAAGCTCACTCCACAGGCAGAGGTTATCGTGAAGCAATGCACGGTCGGCTCTCGGCTTTCCGTAAGAGAAGCCCATTACTCTCGTATAGGCGTTCCAGCGCATATGCTCGCTCTTTTTTCTTCTGATGCAATTATCACATTCGCAGGTCTGCTTAACTTTACCGTCGGCATCCTTCTCGGAGCAGGTCGCAAGCGCACTCAGCTCGGTATTTGCAGCCACTTCCGCTTGGTAAAGCTCCTTTGCTATTGAGGAAAGCCTGTAATACTCATACTTTTCGTATTTTTTGCGCTCTTCCGCAATTGCATCGGGGGTATTGCAGTATTCATAGCCCCAATCATCAGGATGAAGCTTATCCGCTACTCCGCTTTTTTCCCACTCATCGTGGATCTTCTTTTCAATATCTACCCAGCCGATATGGTGGTTTCTATACGCTCTCGTTTCAAGCTCGGCGTTATATATATTATCATAGCTGAAGCGAGTCGACATTGAGCCTATAAAATGAATATGGTACGGAACGGCACGGTGATTTACCAAAAGAGGCACGTTGCTGTCAGGCTCGCACTCGCTGAAGAGCGTTTCGGATTTCTGATCGTCAAAGACGACCGAGTATATCTGTACTGCCTCGCTGTTCCAGCTCACCTGCGACTTTTTCTGTGCAACAACACCGTTTATGCGGTCAAACAGACCTCTTAAGCGTATCGAGACCTCAATATTGGTATCGTCATCGCCAAGGGAAACGAGCGCCAGGCTCGTCGCCTTGATGCGTCTTGCGGCTTCACGCTTGTCAGCGCCGATATCGTCATACAGAAACAGCTTTGATATATCGTCGGTCAAGACGTCGACGCCCGAGAATATGCGAATATCGTACTTCGATTCACCGTCCTTGTCCGAACGGTTGACCCTCAGAAGCTCAGGACATTCGCCGTTGATAACCGACTCGATATAGTCGTTATCTTCGCTCCTTCCGTGCTTATCCAGAATGTTGATCTGAAGCTTATAGCCCTCAAACTGACAATACCAGACAAGCGTTTTAAAAAACTCCATGCCGTAGCTTCCGAAGCCAACTATCAAAACCGAGATTATCTTTTCGCCCGTTTCGGGATCGACCTTTGCAAGGTCGTATAGGTGCATATCCTTAATGGTATTCCAAATAAGCTGTCGCTTTTCATCAATTCTGCGAAGCTTGAAGCAGCAGTCGCCGTAATCGTGCTTGCTTGCCTGCTCCAAGAGATTATCGTAGGTTATCGAATCAACAACGTAGGAAGCGCTCTTTTGAGTTGAGAAAACGAACACCTTGACGTTAAACTTTTTGTTTTCTTTATTCAGCGAATTCGTTATCTTTACCGCCTGGCTTACGTTTTCGGATTCGTCGTCACCGATAAGGAAAAGCTCAACATTGCCCTTCTTGTCCATGAAGTCGAGATGGGCAATATCTCTTTTAAGGCAGATCGCATTCAGATCGCGCGCCCTGTTCAGAAGCTCGAAATCGTCCTCCTCGTTTTGCACGAACACGTCGGTAAACACGATTATCTTTTTCTTTTGGCGAGCACCGTCTTTAGACCGACGGCGAGATGACTTATCTCCCTTGGGGCAGTCTCTGCGTATGCTTTCCGCGAGCGCAATCGACTTTTCGTTCAGCTCCGACATAATGTAGAGCGTTACGTTCTCGCCCTTGTACCAAGCATAGCGCCATTCGTCCTTAAGATGCTTGAACAGCGACAGAATATTTCCGAAGGTCAGCACCGGAGCAAGAACGTACAAGGTCGAAGCATACAGCCCGTAACAAACACGAAGTCCTATATGGTGCCCCTTCAGGGAATCGATCACAAACTGATAATCGCCTTCAAGGATAAAGGCTCTGAATGCGCCGTGCAGCGACAGAAGGAACGGTCGGAAAACGGTATGCTTATCCCCGAAATCATACTTTAAGTAATACATCGGGACGAGCATCAACAGTATGGAAAAGAAAACTCCAAGCGTAAACAGCTGGAATGCCGAGACTACCTGTTTTGCTCTTTTCCTTTTTTTATAATATCCGATAGATGTGCATAGGAAACAAATCAGGCATATCAGAGACAGTCCGCCGAAGATCGTCAAGCATATTCCCATTGTCGCAAAGCTCCCTTTGTTATTTCAGTAAATTTAAATTATGCGTTTCTAAGCACCTGCTCGATTTCAGGACCGTTCAGGTGGTTTTTAGCCATCAGCTCCGAAACGAGAGCATCGACCTTGTCCTTGTTTTCGGAAATAATTCTGATAGCTTCCTTCATTTGCTCGTCAAGGATAGCCTTTACAGCCTCTCTTACCTCGCAGGACAAAGCGCCGCTCTGCGCCGCCTCATAAGGAACAACGGCTAGCCCGAACTTTTCATCCATACCGTATGCGCAGACGATCTCCTGCGCAATACCCGTTGCCTTTCGCAAATCGGCGCTTGCGCCTGTTGAAACGCCGTCACGCTCACCGTAAAATACGATCTCCGCAGCTCTGCCGCCGAGAGACGTTCTGATAAGAGCGAGCAGGTCATCCTTTGTATAGGTAGCCTTGCCCTCGTTATCGGCGTGCTGCATATATCCGCCGTGATTTCCTCTGGCAACTATCGTGAGATAGGAGGGAGTTTCGCCACTCATCCAGTTAAGGAACGCATGGCCCGACTCGTGTCTTGCGGTACGCTCAAGCTCCGAAACGTCCCAGCTCTTTTTCTCTCCGCTGTTGAACAGCTCAAACGCTTCTTCAAGAATAGCATCGTTTACAACGTAGCTTCCCTCTCTGATCGCGGAACGCAATGCAAGCTCAACAACAGAGTCAAGCTCGGCAAGGCTCATACCGGTAGATCTCATTGCGATATTATCGATCTGCTTGTCGGAAATATCAAGCGCCTGATTTTTCGATATTTTCATCTTAAGGAACTTGATTCTTTCTTCTCTGTTCGGCAGGTCAATATATACACGTCTGTCAAAACGGCGCATAAGCGCAGGATCGAGGCTCTTGCTCGTTCCCGGCTCTACGTTGAAGTTAGTAGCCGCAAGCACGAATACCGGCTTTGAGGTATTCGTCGAGAAGCCGTCCATTTCGGTAAGGAATGCAGTAAGGATGCTTTCTGCCTCGCCGTAGCCGGTTCTCGCCTTTGCGATAGCGTCGATCTCGTCGACGAAAAGGATGGCGGGGGCATATTTGCGTGCCGTTCTGAACAGCTCGTGTACTCTTTCGGGGCCGCCGTCGGCTCCCGACTTCAAAAATTCATTTCCCTCTGCTGCGATAAAGGCAACTCCCGCTTCGGATGCCATAGCCTTTGCAAGCATCGTTTTACCGGTGCCGGGAGGGCCATAAAGCAATACGCCGCGAGGCGCTTTGACGCCCGTGCCGGTGTATCTGTGAGGATTCTTCAGGTAGTTTACGAAATATGTAAGCTCGCTCTTTGCATCGTTTGCGCCGATTACATCGTCGAACTTGACGTTAGGTCTTGAAACGCTGTTCAATACGTCCTTCGTATCCTCGCTGTCGATTGCAACGGTAAGCTTGAAATCAAAGAGCTTGATGGTTGCGGATCTGCCGTCGGGGGAAACAGTCTGCGAGGTTTCGAAAGAAACGATCTTGCTTTCGCTTGCGAGCTTCGTCAGGCATACCTGCTGATGGAGGCTTGTAGCTATTGTGCTGACCTCGTCTGCAAAATCTGCGCCGTCGCCCTCAAGCACAAGCACGCCGCGCATTCCCTGCTTAAGGAAGGAATCCCTCTCCTCATCGGAAATTTCGTCTCCGCCCTCGTCAAGAAGGAAAACGGGGAGAGTGTTTCTTTGTTCACGAAGGAACTTATAGAACTCTCTTGCGGGGGAGTCAACGTCCTCGATATTCAGAGCACTCGCCGTGCTGTCGGATACTCCGTATTTAACGTCGAGAAGAACGACGTCGAGAGGAGCTTCCTTCATTGCCGCAATCGCTTCTTCCTTGCTCTGAACGCCAACTACGTCAAAGTCGGGCAAGAGGCTCTGAACCTTTTCGGTAACGCCCTCGCTTGCTATAAGAAGAAGTCTTTGTCTATTTTCCTTTTTAAACAGCGTTCTGATCTCGGGCTCTGCATTGCTTAAATCAACACGGATCTCAACGTCCTTGACGCTGTCGACCGACGATTTGACCTTACTTGCCGAAACAAGTCTTAAAAGCTCATAAAGCTCGTCATTAAGCAAGCTTTCGGCACGGCTTCTGATAGTACGTGCGTCCACGTTGCCGCCCTCCGAAAAGAGAAGCGCAGGATAAACCTCGTCGGCAATCTGTATATTGATGCCGATTTGGTTTCTGATATTCTCGGTATGACGAATCATTTCCTTCTTTGCGATTTTAAGCAGATCGGGAACATGAACGTGATTGAACATTACGACGTTGCCCGATGCAAAGCGAGAGCAGATCGCTCCCGGGAAGAAGGGAGTCTTTGTTTCGGGGTTTACGTCCTTGCGAAGCGAATTAAGAACGACCTTTCTCGGCAAAATCGAGAGGTCTCCTATATCGCTGTCCTCATAAAGCTGTCTTCCTGCATTGGTCGTGAAGATCAGAATAGCATCCTTCAGGGAGATTTCCTTATCGGTATTGCTGTCTCTGATACGGCCTGCATCAAGGATCTGAAGGAAAAGGTGAATAATGCTGATATGCGCCTTTTCGATCTCGTCAAAGAGGATTATACATTCGGGGTTTTCTTCAAGGTAGGTGGTGAAGTTTCCTCCCTTGGAATTTTTATATACGTTATCACTTCCGCAGAACTCGATTGCCGCTTCCTTGTCGCAGTATTCGCTCATATCGTAGATTCTGAACTTGTCCTTCATATTGAGGGCTTCAGCCACAGATTCGGCAAGGAAGGTTTTACCCACGCCGGGAGGGCCTGCAAAGAGGAAGGTAGCCTTCGGGCGTCTGCGGGTTTTATCTGTCATGGCAAGCATTCTTGCACGGAAATAGCCTGTGACAAAGACGTTTATCGCATTGTCCTGGCCGAAGATCTTTTCCTTGAGCTGTTCACGGATGCGCTTGACCTCATCTACAACCGAAGCCATTCCGCCCTTGTCGGAATCGTCCTTAGGCTCGGGCTCATCCTCAACCTCGATATCTTCCAACAGATCGATGAAGTCCTCGATATCGGAGAAATCATCGGGCTCCGTCTCCTCCTCGGCAGGCTCTGCCTTCGGAGCTTCGACGTCCATCTTCATTGCAATCTTCAATGACGTTGAAGGATCGTCAATAAGATAACGAAGGACGTGGGGCAGGGTGATAAGGCAATTATTATCCCTTTCACACCAATCGTCTATCTCAAGCATTTTTTCGCGCATATACTCAACGTCAGCGCCCGAAACGGCATCCTCCATATGGATACAGCTCATTAAGAAGCCACGGGCATGCACCATATCGGGAAACGCCTTATCGATAAGCTCCTTCGAGGTCATAAGCTCCTCGTTCGCTTCGACGTTGTCTACAACGCCGAGCTTATGCATCAGCGAAATAATCAGTCTTTCCGCAGTCAATTCGGCTTTGTCGTTTACGCCAAGCTGCTTTGAATATTCAATCAGCTCGGTCAGCAGCGCACTGTATTTTGAAAATGCCATGTTTTTTCTCCTAATTTGTGATAAAAATATATTACAGTTTTATTATACTTCGCAGCCTTGAACTTGTCAATACAGCTTCGCCCTTCGTTCGTTCAAGATGCGTCAAAAATGAGTGAGGCGACCTTTGCCGAGACCGCTTTTTGCTCCCGACAAGGCCGCCTTTGCTCATTTAACAACAATCGGTCGCCTTATTTATACTTGAATTTAACGGTTATCGTCCAGATGTCGTCATTATGCAGGAAGTTACAGCTATCGGCGTCTATACGCTTATCGACCTTCGACGCCGCCTTGATCGCATCCTTCCAGTCATCGCCATCGACAAAGAGGCGGCTCCTTGCGTCATCATAGACGGCTTTACTTGAGCACTTGAAGGTGAAGAAGCTGCTCTTGTTCTTTGCTGCCGCCTGTGCGATTCCCTTGATTCGGTTCAGATCGTAAACATCAAGGAGCAGACCGTTATGGAAGTAATAGTTTGCACGGATCGCGTCACAGATCGGAACATCCGTCGGACAAAGGGTAAGGTCTCTCGTTCTTGACAGCTCATCTGCCGTTATGCAGAAATAGTCGAAGCCAAGGTCGGTGGACTTTACCTTCTGGATGGTGTTTGAGCCATCGTCCCAGGTTGTGTCCATGTAATAATAATCGCCGTCGATCTTAACGATATTCCAAGCGTGAGCGCCGCCCTTTTCGCCGCCGTCCTTATGGATAAAGCCTGCGACCTCGGCGCTTTCAATGCCACATTTCTGAAGTAGATACTGCAGAGCACGGGCATAGCCCTCGCACACCGACTTGCCGTCAAGGAATACGCCGCAAATCGTTCTTAAATAGTCGATCCTGTCATCAGGCGGGCCGCCGTCCTGGCGCTGTCTTTCAAGGGCGATCGTATCGTAATCTACCGAGGATATCAGCTTTACGTGCAAGCGAAGCGCAACGTCGTATGCGCTCATTGAATCGTCAATTCCTTCAAGATATTTCGGAATCACCTCATCAATTCTGCGCTGAAGCGATGCCGCCTCGTCTACCGTAGCGCCGTAACGGATAAGCGCCTCCGAGCCGCGAAGCGCAAGCGACTTATACCAGAACAGCTCGGGATGATCGTATTCGATCGCTTCGCCTACGATCTTGAGATCGTCCAGATCGCAGTCGGGAACGACCACGCTTTCCTCGTGCTTTGCTATTGCGTTTAACAGAACGTTGTATGCGCTCTGATGATCGGGAGAAAGCCTTGAATAGTAGAAATAGCTCAAATCTCCGTTCAGCGCACGGTCAAAGCTGTCCGGCACATAGGGCGCTCCGTAGTCCCCTGCACCGATAACTCTCGGCGTCGGAGGAACAAAGGAATCCTCGCCACTTCCTCCGCCCGTTGCTTCAAGCAGATATCTGAAGGGGTTATTATCAAACTGCGGATTTTGGAGCAGAGCCTTGACAAGTCTGCGGTAGCCAACGCCCGAAGCGTTCGCCGTGCTTTCGTAGTAATTCGTGCGTGTATCGGCAAGCGAATCCTGATTCAGGAAGCGGAGATACTGAATTGCAACGAGGGCAATATGTCCCTCCGCCAATTCCTCGTTGATCTCGGGCAGATGCTTTATCTGCCAAACGTGTGTAAGCTCACGGACAAGCAGCTCGGAAAGGTTAATTGACGGAAGGGTACATTCAACGTGAACCTTCTTTTTGCCGTCAATATACGATCTGAGCGGAGCATCCGAGCCACGCTTGACAAGGGTATGGTTTTGCTTAAGGGTATTTACTATCTTAACGGTAGATTCGAAGCAGAAATCGTAGTCACCGTCAAGGACGATGCCATATGTATTTTCGAGGAAGATCCTTGCTCTTTCAAGATGCGCCTTCAGGATCTTCTTGTTGTTTCCTACAAGGCTGCTTGCGCATACCTTACACATCGTTCTGCCGTCATCAAGCTCGATAACATCGTCACCCTTTGCGTATCGTTTGCCGCAGAAATCGCAGACGGCGTATTCGATGACCGAATCGAGGTCGACAAATTTGAGATCGTGCTTATCGTCACCGACAAGCTTCGAAAGCTTATGCAAGGCCTCAAAATCAAAGCAGGATGGCTCGTGATCCAAGCCGTAATAGAGATAGCTGCTCTTTGTATCGGAGTTAAGATACCAGGTAAGATAATTCAGAATCGGGTTAAATAGCGTATTGAGAATATCATTACCTGCAGACATAAGCACCGACACAACACCGAGGTCGGTTTCGCAGTCCTCTATAATTACAAGCTCAAACTCGCTTGCTTCTCTTTCCCTCTGCTCTCCGACTACCGTGATGCGGGGCTGACTTCTCATAACGATATCGGCTTCTTTGTCACTTGTCGGATTATGCAGCACAGGACATACAACGACCGAATCGGCAACCGACGGGAACATTGAATGTAACAGCTCATTGAGCATCGTAGCCGCAAGAGTCATCGTTTTGTCGACGTCAGAGCCAAACTGTCCGTTCAAGCGGATCGACATCATTAATGCGCCGTTTTTCTTTGCCACAAGGTCGGACGATTCCATTACCGCATAAGGCGAATAGGTCGGAGCTGTTACAGCGCCGTATCTGCGGTAGGTCTGCTTTGCAAGAGCTATATTTTCGGGATCGTCTATGCAGTGATAGATATTGTTGCCCTCATTGCCCGACAGGGTGTGAGGATCGATCTCATAATATCCGTGTGTAAGCACCTCCATAGGCGCACGGAACACCGAAACGTATGCATCGGTTATCGAAACGTCCTCTTCCTCTTTTTTCAGCACGACGTGCTTGGTCGGGAATACCGGCTCTGTCTTTTCGGGATCAAGCTCAACGCAATATTCACGGGCCTGAAGGTAGCTATACGCCTCGTCATTCATGCCGCCGACGGCAAGTCGGGTATACATTTTGCCGCTTTCGGTATCAAGACGGTTGATATGATAAATGTTGCCGTTATAAAGCAGGTTTTGTCCTGCGATATAGTTCTGCGTCATTCGTGATCTCGGCATCGGCAGAACGATCTCGGAATCGCTCGTTGACATGATGACCATGTTTCTGCCGTTTATAAGCTCAAACAGCTTGCCCTGACGTCTGAGCAGAACACGGCTTTCGGAGCTGTATATACCGTTTTCGTCAAAGTCCTGGGATGACGAATACTCGAAAACCCTGAACAGGTCGCCATCGTCGCCGAGGGACGGAGCATAGATCTCCAAAACAGCTCTCAGAATAGCGCTTATATCCCTGTTCTGAACATACTTTTCAAGCGAGGGAACGCTTCCTGCAAGGCGCAGTATTTCTTCTTCGGTAATTCCGCCCGCGTTTGCCTTTACGAGTATGCGCTGAGCAATGTCCTTTTTGGTCGACTCCTCAACCGGGATCCGCTCCATCTGAGCGTTGCTCCAAAGCTCGTTAATATTATCAAGATAGTAATCTCGCAGCATATATGACTTCGAGAATACTATGATAAGCGAAGGCTTATCGGACACCATAGAGAGATATTTTCTTATCGCCGCGGGAAGATTGTTGCCTGAATCCATGACGATAAGGACTGAATAGTTATCGGGGTTATAGAACGCAGAATTCAGCCTGATGACCTTTTCGTCGGTCTGGATAACGACCTTGCCCATATTTGCGGCGATCGTTTCCTCAATATTTGCATAAGGGAAAGCATCGTCAGCAAAAACCGTTACGTTTGACGCGCCCTTTGCAAGGCATAGCACCGCCATATTCATAATGGCGCCGATCTCTTCCTCGGAATCGAAGAACTGCGGGCAGGCTCTGCGTCCGTTTTCGCCCGCTTTGCCCTCATAATTATAGCAGCGTACTATCGTTTCGGGATTGAAATGCATCGAGTCGGCAGACTCAAATTCAACGGCGAGAAGGTTTTTAAGCACCTTGTCAAGGCCGGGAGTTCTCGTATCGTCGAAGCAGATATATCTTACCTGCTTTGACATATACCGAACACGGAAATCCTCGTTTATGGTGCCGTTTTTAGAGAGAAGCGCATTATTTTTCGTGATGTGCTTCAATCTTGTATTGAGCATTGCAAGCTGACGGTTATAGGTATTGACCGTCTTTAATGCATCAACGAAAACGATCGTATCAAGCAGATGTATAAAGGTGCCGTGCTGACCTTCAAAGTCGGAGGAGCATAAGTAGCTGAGCGAGGTTACAAGGATGCTGTTATCGTCTACCGACGCCTCGTCAATAACGTCGTTCTCGCCCTCGATCTTTATAACCCTGAATATCGGATCGTCAAAATCGACCGCGCCATCCTTAAAGCCCTTGCAGTAAAGGCTCGAAAGCTCGGACAGGCCTTCCTTTACGTAATTATAGACCTCGTTTATCTGACCTTCGTTGTTACAGACGAATACGACGTTATCGCCACGTGCAACAACGGTTGAAAGATAGCGCAAAAAGTACATTGAAAATTCCGAGAAGAAGGAGCCGTTAACGATAACGCTCTTGTCGCTTTCAATGATTTTATCAAGGCAGTTAAGATAAACCTCCTTGCTTCTCTCGGGATTTCTTTTATCGTTTTCGACCGCTTCGGCAATAAATCTCGTAATTTCGTGATGAGATGCCGATGCGATCTCCTCCTGGAGCGCAGCCGACAAGTCAACGTCACAGGCGTAGAAGTCGGCAAACTGCTTTTTGACCTCGGCATCTATTGCTTCGAGGTCGACCTTCGCCTTTTTGATCTCGGCTTCTCCGTCCTTGAGCAGCTCGGGACATTCGTCAACAAGGCGCTTGATTCCGCCAAGGAAGAAATATGCCTCCCAAAGCGCAAGCAGCGTTATCGTCGGATAGATATATCCTGCCTCAAAAAGCATCAGGATAAATTTGTACGGTACCCACGAAGCGCCGAATACGATCGGCACCTGATGCAGCACGAATACAAGAGCATATACGACCGACAGCGTTATGCTCAAATATTTGAGTATGCTACCGACGAAAAACCACGTTTCGGTATGGAAGAAGCGAATTACCTTACGCTCTACCTTCTGTCGCCAATTAAACTGACCGTTTTTCTTTTTCGGGATAACGAGGTTTTTCTTTTTAAGTCCGATTCGCACGAATTTGCTTAAAAATACAAACAGCGCGCCTATTCCGAGATTGACTATCATCACGGCAAAAACTCTGCCGCTGTACAAAAGTCTATGACTGATAGCCACCTTATTTATTATCCACTGCACAAAGGAAAGTGCGGCAATAGAGTCAAGGAGCTTCTTCACGAAAAACAGCGCGATCGTAACACCGATAACGTATATTACGGTAAAGATAAGCACTCTGAAGCGCTTATAAGAGATCTTATTTTCCTTATCACGCTTATAGGTAAAGATCTCAAGAAGAAACGGCGCTGCCATTATAATAACGGTGGCAAGAATAAACAGCGACTTCAAAATAAATTTTAAAATTTCCATTAAGCTTGCCTCCTTTACTTATGAGCTGTTTTTAAGAAATAAGTATCAATTACCGAATAGAATCTTCTGTTTTTGCTTCCCGTACAGAAGGAAACGTTATAATCGATTTCGTCGTTTTTATTTTCCTTTTCCTTCTTTGCGACCTCGGCCGGATCGGGCTCATTTGCCTCAAGGTCCTCGATAATATTGCCGATCGTAACGATTCTGTCGTGGAGCTTTGAGAGGTGGTGCGCTACCTTCGCCTTTGCCATCTTGCAGCAATCGCTGTAAAATTCAACGTCAAGGCGATATTCGTATACCCATCTTAACGTCGGGATATATACCGTCAGAAGCTCATCGTATTTTTTAGCCGCTACTGCGTTTTCCTGCAATATAAGATCGGACTTTTCCTTAAACTCATTCCACGCATAGCGGAGCTTTCTGCGCTGAATGACGGAGGAAATCATGAAGATGATATAAAGCAAGGCAATCGGGATCGCAATCGACACAAGGGCGGTCGTCACCGACAGCACGTTTGCCGTAATACCCTTCCAGCCGAGCGCCAAATACGGAATATAGAGAGCAAGAAGCGCAAACAGCAAGCCAAAGGCAACCGTGCGAAGCTTTTTAAGGCTCGTTTCTATCTGATGCGCTCTCGTAATAAACCAGTTGCACTGCTCCTCTATATCGGTCATTGCAACAGAACGTCCTGCGCAGAATTCCATATAGTCAAAAAGCGTCGTCGTATATGCGGTCTTTGAAATTGTATCAACCGTTTTCAGCTTCCTTGTTTCCACGGAACGGCCCGGCTTTGCGTATCTGTACGCCTTGCCCGCATCCTCAAAGTCCTCGTCACCAACGCTTACCTTTCTCTTTCCGAGCAGGGCAGGATCATTTTCGTCGGAACGGCCTGCATAGTTTGACAGGCGATCCGACACGTGAACCTTCAGGCGTTCAAGATAATCGAGATGATGGCGGCGGAGCTTCTTTGCTTCCGCAATATATGTCTCGATGCTCGCATTCTTATTCAAAACACGCTCATCGAATTTATCTCCCGAGTAATCGAAAAGCGGATATTCCTCGTTATCAAAGAGGGGGGATCTTTCGACATCAGTTTCAACAAGCTCCTTTGCGCCCTTGACTCTGATCTTTCCCTCCTCGATATCCTTCTCCTCCTGCTCACCGTCCTTCTTTTCCTCTGCGGTGACAACCTCTAAATTCGTTGCCTTCTTGCCGTATTCGTCAAGAGCGAATCTGTAATTATCAAAGGAATAAAGAGGGGGAGCGAGCTTTAATTCCGTAAAGCTCTCGGCAAGGCGCATAGTATCCTTATGCTTTTTATGGAAGATCTTTCCCTTGGCGCTAAGCGATGCGACGACCTCGTCCCACTCGATCTCGGGGAACTCCTTTACCGTCAGCTCGTCTTTGCCTCGGGATTTTATATTGTACACCGTTTCTTCCTCGACACACTGCAAAATGTAAAAGCAGAGTCGGAGATTACGGCGGGTTTTTTCTTGTTTATTGGATATACCTGCACGTCTGTTGGTAACGAAGGAGACCGACGGCGTATTTTTATCGTCAGTACGGCTGAGCGCCACTACTCTGTCGAGCAGTCTTTCAAGCGGCTCGGCTACCGTTCCGTATTCCTTCGCTTCGCAGATGAATATATCGACCTCGTTTTTGTATGCATCAAGGGCGTTATCTGCTATGGCAGATAATTTATGCTCGGCTACCGAAGCGCAAAAACAGTCAACAGTAATACCGCATTTGCCCCCGTCATCCCTGCTTTTAAGGATCGAATCAAGCGTTTCTTCATCGGGAAGTCCGAGAAAGGACGATGCGTAAGAACGGATAAGATTTTTACCGTCCGGGGAATTCTCGTCAGCATCCTTCGGAAGCTCGTTTTCTTCAAAAATAAGCAAAACCTCCCCCGGAACACGGCCGTTTTCGTCCAGCTCACGAAGCAAGGTTGCTTCTATATAGTGCTTCAAGATCGCACGAAGCGTCTTGAGACAGGCATATCTCTCCCTATGATTACTCATGGAAATTGAAGTGTACTGCTTATATGTCAGAAGATCTATATACACTATAAGGTTAAAATCATTGTTGATCTCCTTATAGTTGTCGATAAGCTCGCCCATTCTTCCGGCGCAGGCACGGTAGCCCGTTTCTTTTTCATTCCAATCGGCAAGAGGGCAGCTTAAAGACACAAGACGCTTCGTTTCGTGCTGCATCTCGAATATATCTGCGTAATTCTCCAGCTCTTTCCCGGATGTATTTATAAAAAAGGTATGCATAGTAACCTCCTACCAAATTGGATCTCCCGGCACACGGGGATTCCCCCGTGTGCCGTAAATCATTAATCAGTCTTCCGCCTTGTTTTTAGACCATGCGGCTTTCCAATGATTGATAAGCTCGATATCCTTATCCTTCATTGCGGAAGCAAGATAGATGCGCTTGCAAAGCTCGTAGGCAACAAACTCGATCTTCTTCTCCTCGCTCGCCTCGTACTTTGACTTAACAAGCTCTTTACAAAGATTTTCAAGAGTCTGAATAAGCATTGCCGTTACATCGTCATTATGCTTCGGGGAATTATGATATCTTACGATGACGGTAACTGCGTTGTTGTCGAGCTTGGATGCAAGACCGCCGACGGTGGTCTTTGCCGACTCGCCGTCTGCATTTTTAGCCTTAACCTCCTTAACGACCTTGCCGCGCAAGAACTCGGTTCCCTCGTAGTTATCGAGGTTTTCGCACTCCTCTGCGAATTTCTTTTCGAGATTCGCTGCTTCGAGCATAAAGGAGCCGTCAAGCTTGAGCGCCGCAAGCAGCTCAAGGACGTTGACCTTACCAACGGACACACCGTTGTAGAGAATAGGCTCATTCTTTTCATAGGAGCCGGTTGCGGTCTTCTTGGTTCTTGCTATCTGGTATTTTCCGTCCTTGCTGAGGGAGATCATACCGTAAGCAAGCGCAAGCAGGAAGAGACGGTAGAACTTGGCGTCCTCTGCGATCTGCTTTTCGGGAGTGATATAGGGCAGGAAGAGGTGCCAGGTCTTGTCAAGGTGAGGTGTATTTATAAGCTCGTCAGTACGTCCCTCGCCTACACGTGTGATCATGCGGCGAACTACCTGCATGTAATTATCATAGTAAGCGCCGTTATAAGTCTCATTGAACTTCGGTACATAGCCTGCCTGAATACCGTAAACGGCACGGTAGCAGTCAAGCTCGTTCTTTGCATATGCCTCATTCTGCTGCGACTTGACGTTAACGCCGAGAATTGTTGCAAGCTCGGGGCACTTTTCGGCAACGATGGGATGGAAGCCCCAGAATACCTTGCGCTTCTTAATGGGTGTGAAGGTATCGCTATCGTCCACGATATCGTCCTCGGGCAGCTCGTCATTACTGATAAGGAAGGGGGCGCCGAGATCCATCAGGCGATCAACCATATCCACCATAGCAGCTACGTGACGCTGATGCTTTGTATCGACGGTTGTAGCCTCTCCGTCGGCATTTATGTGCAGACGGTCTGACGCTGCCGTATACGCATCCTCCTCCGCCTTCTTCTTTTCATACTCGATATCGGCGCTCTTGCAAATTGCGGTGTAGATATCAAGATCAACATCGTCCTTGTTTTTAGCAAGGATCAGGCTTCTGTATGCGGCAATGATCTCATTGAAGAATACGTTTACAACGCTCTGATTCTTATAGGGCTGATTGAATTCCGCACTCTCGTTTTCCTCTGCGCAGAAGCTGCCGTAAAGAGAACGCATAAGAACTCTGTTTATATTAACGTCGCTGCTCTCGGTATCAAAGCGCAGGGACTTATAAAGAGCTTCCTTTTCTGCGCCCGATGCACATACAAAGATAACCTTCTGTGCGGTCTTTTCATTAAGACGAACGTTTGCGGCAACCTCGTCAGCAAGGGTATTCGAAACCTTATCGAGATTCTCAAAGAAGTTCTCGACGATCTTGACAAGCCCTTCAATTCTCTTGGAGAGAACTACCGCAAGCTGAAGCTTCAGCGCAGTAATCGCATAGGCGCGGCAAAGCTCAAACTGACCGTTGTTATGCTGAATAT
The DNA here is from genome assembly GCA_045593985.1 of Eubacteriales bacterium. GTDB lineage: Bacteria > Bacillota > Clostridia > Oscillospirales > CAG-272 > Colimorpha_A. The sequence continues at coordinate 6,598 of JAZNXR010000103.1, read as the reverse complement.
AGAGCGACTTGAAGTTTTTAAGGAACTTCTCCTCATTCTGGAAGAATGACTTGCTGTTAAGATACTCTTCGGCATCTTGCTCGACTGATGAGGTTCTGGCGTTGTCGAACTCGATTTTCTGCTTGCCGTTACCGTAGCCCTTAACTGCAGCTTGTCTTACGGAATCTATAACTATTGATTCCTTGATATCCTCAAGGCGAGCAGCCAGCTTGTAAAGGAGATATCTTGCGGCAATGGGATGAACGAAATAGGTTTCGTTATTATTATCCTTCTTCGTGAACAGTCCGAAGATCGAGGAGATGTTTGCTTCGTTGACATCGCCCATGTCTGCAGGGCAAACAAGCTCAAGGATCTCCTCTGCAAGCTCACCGATAACGTCATCGGTGCCTTTGATAAATCTGTCGACGTCCTTCTTCTTTTTCTGGACGAGAGTAAGAAGGGCTTTTCTGGTATCAGTCGTCTGATCCGCCCACGATTTCTTGAGTCTGATTCCGCTTAAGTTGCCGGGATCGGAGGTGTCAACGGTCGTAGCGATGATTCCGTCGAGCTTTTCGATAAAGTCATCGACCTTATCGGTATAATTAATAACTACCTCGCCGTCTTCGCCGGGGAGTCTTTCCTCGTTCTTAACGTCATTTGCAATATGAGCAAAGAGTCTGTCTCTGCCGACCTGATCGTCACTCTTTGAGGTCTTGGCGTCAAAGAGACGAACATATTCGGCACGGGGACTGATGCGGCGGGTAAGAACGGTGCCGTTCATTTCCTTTTCGTCCTCTTTGCGCTGCTTTGCGCAGATCTCCTCGTCGATCTTTCTCCAGCCTGTGGAAAGAGAATCCTGGGAAGCTCTTAAAGCGCAGTAGCGAAGAATATCCTCGGTAGGATATACTGCCTTTGCGGTTCCGCACGATCCGAATACCGGCTCGCCGCTGTTATGGAAGCGCTTAAAGAGATTATCCTCCTCGGAATAGAGATCGTCATGCACCGGCGCATAAAGCTGCATAAATACAAGACGGGCAACGACCTGCTCATACTGGTCGATCTGGCTGAGAACGGAGCCCTTCTCCGAAATATCGTCCACGAAGAACGCATAGTCGTATACGGGCGATCCCTCTCCTCTGTCAACGTCACTGTCAAAGAGATTCTCGATCTTTATGGGAAGAAGCGGAGCGAAGCCCTTCGTCTTGATCTTGGTAATTGCGTTGAGCTCACGAATTGCGCCGTAGGCGTTAGCATACAGGCTCTGAATCTCGGTATCGTCATTGCGAATATCGTCAATAGTGTTGATAAAGACGTCGGGAAGAACAAAAATTCCTCTTATAGTTACCGAGCATCTTCTCGCTTCAAAATGCTTTCTGAGCCAAAGCGCAGTCTGAATAAACATACCCGAGCCGGTACCGCCCGCAAGGGAGGATACGATCATAACTCTTATTTTCGTATTGTCTCTGTTGTCAAACAGCTTGTCGATCTCGGCTTCAAGCTTACGAATTGTGCTGTCCTCCATGGTGTCCATGAAGGCAAGACGGGACTTGGGACGCATCTGCGATGCTCCGTCCTTCATATCCTGCTTAAGAAGGTCGGGAGATTCGGGCATCCAGTCACGAACGCCCTTATGGGAATACATTTTTATGTAGTCACCGATCATTCTCGGCTTGCTGGTGGGGATGATCGGAATACCTACTCCGGTTTCCGCGATCTTTTTTCTGTCGTTATCGTTTGTGTCAAGAACAGCGCAGCAGATCTGACCGTCGTTAATGCTGATATTCCTTTTTCTCAAATCGGCTGCAACGTAGTTTACAATACGGCTTCCGGTGCCGCCCAATCCTAATAATAATGTCTGTGCCATGTGATTATACCTCCGAATTTAGTTTTGTATTGTTGAATAGCAGAAGGCAACTGCGCTATCAATTATTTCTTTTTGTTTTCCGCCGATCTTGACGTGCGTAACATCGGCTTTTACAAAATAATACACGGAATCGTCCTGTGATATCAACCTGTTTTGCTCGTCCATGACCTGCGTCGGCTTGATCTCATGAATAACAAGCTCGCTTTTTTCCTGGCAATAGTTCACCACGTCCTTGGGCGAACTGATCTTGACCGTCGGAGATTTTGATTTTACTCCGTCCGAGAACCAGGGGAACAGCTCGTTGCATATTATCAGATTTCCCTTTGCGGCGGTGATGCTGACGCCGTTTGCATATACCGTCAGGTCTTTAAAGGGATTCCAAAGATTTTTGAATTTATTATACTGATTCAGATAAATCTCGGTCAGCTCCATTGCGTGCGTGCCGTGCTTGTGCATTTGATAGGATATCGATCCGACGTACAGCACAGCGTTGGGAGCAAATCTCGGCTTTGTGAAATATCGGATAATATACGCCACGATTGCCGCCAATATGAGTATTTCGAGTATCAGAGGGCAGTAGACCTTCCATACAAGGTAGGAGGTCGATTCGTCTATGACGCCGATCGTTGCCGTGGCTGTACCGAAGCCGTGATTCAGCTTTACCTCTACGTCCTCATCAAAGAGGTCGAAATAATATTTCCAGTTTATCCACCAGTTGAAGAAGGTAAGCTCGTGCTTTTCCTCGATATACGGCGTGACCGTTATCGTTCCGTCATCAGCGACGGTAACGGACGTTTTATATCCCGCATAATCTCCGTTAAGGATTACCGAGATGCCGTTTTCGACTGCCGCCTTATCGAGCTTAACGCCGTCCTTCGTTATGTAGAAGGATGCTCCGATCTTGTTATCGTAGAACCGTGTCTTGACGATTTTATCCGTCGTGACGATCGGGACGACCGCATACTCCGCCAAAAGCACAGTGTACTTCGCATTTGAGGTAGTGCCGTCATCGATCGAGAGGTTAACGTCGACCTCGAAGCTTCCGACTGCCGATGAAACGGTCGACGCCTGATTCGGCGTAAATATTATCTTACCGTCGGGAGAATAGGTAGTCGTTCCCGCGTTGCCCTGCGGCGAAACGGTGATCGTCGGATTCAAGGCACGCACCGCCTCGGGATCGGTTATCGGAACGCCGTCCGCATATACTGTGAAGCACACGGTGAGGTCTTTATTATTTGCGATCTTATCGAACTTCACGCTCTTTACGTCACCGCCGTAGGCGGAGCTTATCGTATATACGATTCTCGGAACGTATTTCGTCGGGGTAAATTTAACCGAATATTCTATCGGATTGAAGCCTGCGATCGTTGCAGAAGCGGTTATCTCGGTTGCGACGTTTTTCAGCACGTAATCGGAAAGCTTCAGCTCCTTGCCGTTAACGGCTTCGGTAACCGTTCCGCCTTCCTTCGTCTTTATCTCAAACTTCGTTCCGGGAGGAAGAAGCGACGGATCAACGATCTTGTCGGTGCCCATTTCGTAGACGTTGCAGGAAACCGATATTTTATCGCCCTCCATTGAGGCGTTAAGGTCGCTGACGGACGATATCTTTTTACCGTTAAGAAGAATTTCCATTCTCATTTCAAGCGCCGGCTCGAAAAGGAATATTATATCGTTAGCGCTGACAGCCCGATCGAAGGTGACAACGTAGTCACCTGCTCCGATCACGTTTTGCGAATCGCCGAGCAGATAGGCGCCGCCGACAAGATCCGAATAGCTCGGATAGCTAAGTGACGCGCTTCGGCTTATCGGAATGGCGGTGCCATTGCTATAAGCCGAGCTTGTTATCTTCGCATTTGAGCCTTGCGCCAAAACCGCAATGTTCAAGAGCGGAATCGAGGAGGAGATCTGAAGGGTATTTGAGTCGATCTGCTTGACGTCACTGCTTTGAAGTCTTGTTCTTCCCGATATGCGGTCTGCCATTGCCGACATTGCATTAATGATCTGAGTCGCATTCGATGCCGAGAAGGTGAAAATATCATTATTCGGATCGTTATCGGGAGCAACGACGTCGCCTATTCCGAGGAAGGTTACCTGAGGATGGGTGCCGTTCGGCATTGTCGATGCGGTGTAGGCCTTGCAGTTTGAGTTCAGATACTGCTTTGCCTTCGCCTTGCTCATGCCGTTATACTCGTCAAATTCGCCATCGGTGATGATAACGAGCCAATACTGCGTATTGGGGTTTGAATCCTGAACGCTTTTAAGCTGATTATATGCCGTTTCAACCGCCTTGTAGGGCGTTCCTCCGCTGGCTCTTGAACGGCTTCTTATCGTATCTATGGATTTCTGAATATTTCCCGAGGACAAGTCGATCTTTTGCGGCTTGCTTACCTGGTTCATATATGTTATATATAGCTGATCCTCGCTGTTGAGCATACCGCAAAACGCCTGCATTGCATAATTCGCGTACGCACACTTGGCTCCCGACATACTGCCCGAATCGTCATATACGACCGATACGATCTTGCGTATGTATAATGACTCGGCAGACGCCGAAAGAGGCAAGCAGAAAAGCATCGTCGAAACGATCAAAATGCTCGCAAGCAAAAACGATAACGTCTTCTTCATATTCTTCTCCTTTCGTAATTATCTGTCTGCATTTTTCGCTATTTTCGTAAATATTTCCCTGTTTTCGCAGCAAAAAATTTTGTTCCCTAATAGCGGTTTAAGCCCCGAAGGGTTTCGGGGCTTTAAATAACACGTTATTTGCTTTTTATATCCAATCTGTAAAAAATCATATCTTTAAACCAAAGTCTTAATATTCTTGATATTATTACATATATGGGCCGTCAAATGCCATTTTGATCTCTGCTAATCGTTTTCTTGTTTCTTCATCAAAAGAGGCGGGCTTTGTAAGAAAATCTGCAATACTTCCGTCTTTTTTCAATCTTGAAAATTCCTCGTGAATCAATCTGACCGATCTTACAAGCTTTAAACATTCATCACAATTCCGAATATGAGTATCGACCTTCGATGCAAGTGCAATAGACTCCTCATTCAACTTACTTAAAGATACGTACTCGACAACTTCTTCAAATGATAGATGACTCATTTTTTGCCTTTACCTTACCTACCCTTCGTCACTGTGAGCTTGTGTCGCCACAACCTGACGTTTCCGAACCGGGCTTCCTCTTTCTTTTGTTTTTGATTTTTCCGTCTGATTCATCATTAAGAGCCTGTTCGGCTTCGCCGTCCATTCTGTTTACCCAGTTGCTTATCGACTTCTTTGCAGACGGGACGCCTCTGTCCTTCATGAAGAATTCATGATATCTTGCCTCGCCGTAGCATCTGTCGGCGTCAAAAGGCTTTTGGAGCGCAGCCAGGATCTTTCTGTGCTCATCATAGGAAATTTCAAGCCAAGGAACTTCTTTTGCCAGCTTTACCACATATTCGTACATCTCGAAAAGCGGCATATTTTCGCAGTCTCTGATAACAACGTCCTGTGCACTGATTCTTGACTTCTGATCGCCCACGTTATGAACGAGATTAAGGGCGAGCCAGCTGAGAATAATATATATTCCCGCTCCGGAATTAAGAACTGTCGAAAACGCTTCCTTCAATTTGTCGACCGTAGCGTCGTCGCTTATGTCGGAGGTCGAAAGATTATTGAACTCGTCCTCCTCCATGTAGTCCATGTTTCCTGCATCGGTCAGGCTCTTTTCGAGCATATCGGTGAACTTGTTTTTAGCCACCGTATTAAGCCACTTGCCGAAAACACCGGGGTTTCTGGCAAAACGGAAGGAGCCGTCGTCATTCTTTTTCAAAAAGAATTTATCAACGGTGACCTTGATCAGGTGCAAATATATGCTCTGCATCACGTCGTCAGGCTCAACGCCTTTGAGGCCGACGGTGTTTTTGCACCAGCTTTTTACCTTGCGAGTCAAAAACTTGCGTGCGATCTTACAAAGCATATCGTATCTCGTCTGCTTCTGATGCAACAGCTCGTCTTCCATGACGTCAAACTCTTCCTGAGTAATAAACGCATCCGGTAAAGATGACGCCGTCGGAGTAACTGACATATATTCCACCTTCCTTCCTTTAGTTTCGCACTTTAACACAATGCTATTTAGAGTATTATATCACAATACATATTTTGTGTCAAGACGAACGGTGTCGTTTTCGGCAGAATAATCACTAATCAGTTAGGTTTTTTGTCACACTTTGACGAACTTTTCTTCGGTGCAGATCGGCAGTTGAGAACGCCTGCTTTTGCCCGGCTTGAATTTCGCTTTTGTCTATTAAAACGGCGAAGGCGGCGTTTTTTCGCAAAAAATCGCAAATTGTTTTTAAAAAAATAACTGCCGCACGGAAAGGCACGTGCGGCAGCCGATTTTTAGGAGGTAATCGTATGATGAAATTAATGTAGACAAAACAGCCACCGAGGATTTCGCCTCGGCTTGTCCTTTCTCTTACTTTGCGGGAAGCTGTCCCATTCTTTCCCGCTCTGTATCTGTTTGTAGATAATAACGCCGCTTCGTCAGGTTTTTCGCAAGAGTTATAATTTTTTCTTATTTTTATAATAAATATCACCCGCAAAAAACGATGTTACATCACTTTGGAACACCTCATCCACCGCAGGCGCAGCGCCTGCGGTCCCCCTTCCCCAAGGGGAAGGCTAACGATGTTCCCGCTATTCTCGGTAGGGGAGGGACTTGCTCGCCCCCCAAAGCTCCCGCCGTTTCCAAAGGAATGAAAAAA
>JAZNXR010000102.1:0-9693 GCA_045593985.1 Eubacteriales bacterium | reverse complement strand
GGTAGATATCCTCTACCTCGGCGGTAGAAAGGGTAAAGCGGTGAATAAGCTCCTCAATATTTTCGTTTTCAAGATCAACGTATTCCTTGATCCAATTCATTGATACAAACATCGTTCTTCCTCCTTTACTTATCTGTGAACTGCGAAAGCGCCTTTAAGCTTCCGGAATTGAGCATACGTATATCCTTGATGCCGTATTTCATCATAGCAAGACGAGTAAGTCCGAGGCCGAAAGCGAATCCCGTATATTTCTCGGTGTCAATTCCGCCGTAGGTAAGAACATTAGGATGGATCATACCGCAGGGGCAAAGCTCGAGCCACCCGGAGTTTTTACAGGACGGACAACCCTCGCCGTGGCATATCGTACACTGAATATCAAGCTCAAATCCCGGCTCGACGAAGGGGAAGAAACCGGGGCGGAGACGAACGGTGATATCCTGCTTGAATACCTCAGAAAGCATTGTTTTCATGAAGTAAATAAGGTTAGATATCGAAATATCCTCGTCAATCATAATTCCTTCGAGCTGGAAGAAGGTGTTTTCGTGGCAAGCATCGGTCGATTCGTTACGGAAGCAGCGTCCGGGGAAAATCGCACGAACGGGCGCACCGTATTTTCTCATAATGTAGTTTTGTGCAGCCGATGTATGAGTTTTAAGAAGCTGACCGTTATCAAGATAATAGGTATCCTGCATGTCTCTTGCGGGGTGATGCTTCGGGATATTAAGAGCCTCAAAGCAATGGTAGTCATCGACAATTTCGCTGTAATCCTCAACAATAAAGCCCATAGATGAGAAGATATCCTCAACCTCGCGCTGAATGAGAGTTATCGGATGATAAGAGCCGAGACCGAGATCGGTAGGGAGCGACTCATCATATGATTCTGCCTCGTCGATCTTTCTCTGTTCTTCAAGCTTAATAAGCTCTTCTGTCTTAAGTTTGAGTTGCTCCTCTACAAACTGCTTGACCTGATTAATGACCATTCCGGCATCCTTTTTCTGGTCGTTCGGAATATTCTTAAGATCAATCATGAGTGAGGCGACAAGTCCCTTCTTTCCGGCATATTCGATGCGTAATGCATCAACCTCAGCGATAGTTGTTGCTTTCGATAATGCCGCTTCAAATTGTTCCTTTAACTTGTTTGCGTTTTCAAGCATAATTTTACCTTTTCTCCGACTGAATTTATTTTATTCAACCCTCGTCGGCAGGGAAGAATTGGGGAAAAAGAAAAACCCGCCCCAAAAATCATGGGACGGGATTACCCGCGGTACCACCCAAGTTCGGAAAAATCCGCACTCTCTCGCCTTAATGCAGCGACTACATTCTGCTTAACGCTATGCTTTTCGCAGAAAAGCTCCACCGCTGAAATTCAGTTCTGAATCGGATAGACGCTCACAGCCAAGGCGTCTCTCTCTGATATCCTGAATACAGTACCTACTTACACGGCTTCACAGCTATAAATAATTCTACCATTATAGACCAGTTTTGTCAAGATGAATTGCAAAAAAACAGCATTTTACTTGCAAAAACAGTGTGTATATGATAAAATAATAGAAGTTTATTTCCGAGGTGTAAAAATGTTAAAGAGATTTATATCTTACTACAAGCCGCACAAGCGAATATTTATTATGGATATGATCGCGGCGCTTCTTCTTTCGGTTTGTTCGATGGTGTATCCTCTGATAACAAACAGAATGCTGAAAAATCCGCAGGTCAAGCCACTTATTATCTGGTCGATAATTCTTGCCGCAATATATCTTATAAGATGTGGGCTAAATTACTTTGTTGCTTATTACGGACACGTAATGGGCGTTAAGATGCAAGCGCAGATGAGACGCGACGTTTTCACTCATCTTGAAAAGCTACCGATAACCTACTTTGATAACAACAAAACGGGTAATATCATGTCGAGGATCGTAAACGACCTTATGGATGTTTCAGAGCTTGCACACCACGGTCCCGAGGATCTCTTTATTTCGGTGATAATGCTTGTCGGCTCGTTTATCGTAATGGGTAGCATTTATATGCCTCTAACGCTCATAATTTATGCGCTTCTACCGTTTATGTGCTTTTTTGCTTATAAAACGCAAAAATCGATGCGCGCAGCATTTGCCGAGTCACGCCAAGAGGTTGGAAAGATCAATGCCACGCTCGAAAATAGCATAGCGGGCATCAGAATTTCGAAGGCATACACAAATTCAAAGTTCGAGTTTGACAGATTCGAGCACGATAATAAGGGCTTCGTAAGGGCAAGAAAGCGTGCATATAAATCAATGGGTATCTTCCATTCGGGAATGACGCTTTGTATGGACGTGCTCAGAATTGCAATGTACCTTGCAGGCGGTATATTTGTAGCAACAGGAAAGATTGATATTATAGTATTTACAACTTTTTCTCTTTACATCACGCTGTTTATGTCTCCTATCGAAAAGCTTGTCGGATTTATTGAGCAGTATCAGAACGGTATGACCGGATTTAAGCGCTTCATCGAAATAATCGACGAAAATCCTGAACAGGATTCCCCCAATGCCGTCGACCTAGAAAACGTACGCGGAGAAATCGTATTTGATAACGTATCCTTCGGCTACAACGAATCTAAAAACGTCCTATCAAATCTTTCATTTAACCTCGAAGAAGGTAAAACACTCGCACTTGTCGGCCCGTCTGGCGGCGGTAAAACGACCATATGCCATCTTATACCGCGTTTTTACGAGCTTGAAAGCGGAAGCATATTCATTGACGGAATTAACATAAATGACGTCACTCGTGAGTCTCTGCGTAAAAACATAGGCATTGTTTCCCAGGATGTCTTCCTTTTTGACTCAACAATTTACGAAAACATAGCATACGGCGCTCCGGATGCAACAAGAGAAGACGTAGAGCGGGCTGCACGCCTTGCTAATCTTCATGAATTTGTTGAATCACTTCCCGACGGTTATGAAACGCTGGTCGGTGAACGAGGTGTTAAGCTTTCCGGCGGTCAGAAGCAGAGAGTATCGATTGCTCGAGTATTCCTTAAAAATCCTCCAATTCTTATTCTTGATGAAGCAACCTCCGCCCTTGACAATGCTACCGAGCTTATGATTCAGCAAAGCCTTGAAAAGCTCTGCGCGGGCAGAACGACTATCGTTGTTGCTCACCGTCTCACTACAATAAAGAACGCAGATGAAATACTGGTTATCAGTGACGAGGGAATTGCCGAGCGTGGCACCCACGATGAGCTGTTGAGCAAGGATGGCGTCTATGCCGCTCTTTGGCGTGGAGTTACCAAAATCGCATAAGAAAAAAGGCCCGATTAGCAATCGGGCCTTTTTATGTATTCAAATATATCGCCAGGATGCGTTATAATGGTTTTTCCCAGCGCTTCAAGCGAGGATTGGCTCTGATGCCCGCCCGTTATCATCAGGCATTTAGCGCCTATAATTTCGGCACTCTCGGCGTCATGCTCGGTGTCTCCTACATAAATTACATTTTCGTTCGGATGGCAACTTCTCCAATATCGTGCAAGTTCAAGCTTTGACGCAGCATAGATATCGTTAAGACCGAATATCTCATCGAACTTATCCGTTATGCCAAATGATTCGACTTGCTTCCGCAGCATCTTTTCTTCCGTCATAGACAGAATCGTTTGCTTAATTCCAAGCGAATTAAGCTTATCAACAGTTTCAATTATCCCATGGCGAAGAGTTGCATTTTGCATTTTGTTTAAGTATATCTCAACCCATTCGTTTGCAAGGACGGTGAAATCATACTTATTAAAATCAAAGCCAACACGCTTGTAATATTCAATTATAGGAAAACCGAAAACGGAGTAGTATTTATCGACGCTTTCGATCAAAGGAAGATCATAACGAGAAAGAAGCTCGTTTGCCGCTTCGATTGACACTTGCAAATCGTCGAAAATCGTACCGTTAAAATCCCAAATAACTCTGTTGATCATATCTCTTTTCGACCGTCCATAGCATGCAGAAGCGTCATTTCGTCTGCATAGTCGAGGTCTCCGCCAACAGGAATTCCCGATGCAAGGCGAGTTGTAGCAATTCCGAGAGGCTTAAGGAGCTTAGCAAGATATATAGCTGTCGTTTCGCCGTCAAGAGTGGGGTTAGTGGCGAGAATTATCTCGGAAACACCGCCCGCGTTTACTCGATCAAGAAGGGAAGCGACGTTAATATCGTCTGGGCCTTTACCGTCAATCGGAGATATTGTTCCTCCAAGGACGTGAAACAGACCTTTATAGTTACGTACCTTCTCAATTGCCATAAGCGCCTTGACATCCTCAACGACGCAAATAATGCTTCTATCACGGTCAGGAGCTGCGCAAACAGAGCACAAATCAGACGTGGATAGATTGTGGCAAACAGTGCATTTCTTAATGGCTCTTTTGGCTTCGAGAAGGGAATTGGCAAATTTGGCGAGTTTCTCGTCGTCCATTTCGGTAACGCCGAACGCCATTCTGATCGCGCTTTTTCTACCGACACCGGGGAGCTTACGAAGCTGCTCGATTATCGTTTCAATAGGCTCAATAAATTCTGCCATTATCAGAACATTCCGGGAATAGAAACGCTGCCGGTAATCTTGGACATTTCGGAAGCGTTAGTGTCTTCAACCTTCTTGATTGCTTCATTTACAGCGGCAACAAGAACGTCGGAAAGCGTTTCGATGTCATCGGGATCAACAATTTCAGGCTTAATGTCAATTGCGAGAATTTCTTTCTTGCCATTGATTTTAACGGTTACAACTCCGCCGCCTGCGGTAATTTCGTATTCACGCTCGTCGAGATCAGCCTGAAGAGTAGCCATGTCCTCCTGCATCTTCTGAACCTGTCTCATCATGCTTTGCATATTTTGAGGGCCGCCGCCCATACCCTGGGGAAGTCTTGCTTTCATAGTAGTATTATCCTTTTAAAATTATATTATTTAGAACGCGTCGAGAGGATCGTCGTCGTTCGTGCATTCTTTACAGTATTCAACCTCTATTGAATCAGGTGTAATATCCGTTAAATCTCCGACGAGATTTATACCGGTAGCAATTAGCGCCTTAACTTCATTTCTACCGAGAATTGTCGGAGAAAATGAGTTTGAGGTCTTGATGACTATTCTTGTGCCGTCTGAATATCCCTTTGATTTTTTAAGCATCTCGGCCGCAAAATTATCGCTACGCTCAACAGTCTCGATAATTTCAGCCCAAGACGATAAAGGCGAAAGGGAAGAGTCAGCATTTTTCTTTTCGGGTTTAACTGCCGGCTGTTCTTTATACGGTGACGGTTGCTTCTTTTCGCCAGTATTAGTTGGCTTGAAGCTGCCTGACGCAAGCTTTTCTTCGAGAGAAGCGATTCTCGACAAGAGCGCTTCAGGCGTCACCGAAATTCTATCATCAGTAAGAGTAACAAGCGCCATCTCGGCAGTTATTCTTTTGACGGTAGCGCTCCTTTGCATCGAGGAATATGCTTCCGATAAAGTTTTAATATGATAAAGAAGCTTTTCCTTGTTAAAATGCTCGGCAAGCTCCTCAGTTGACCTGTATTCTTCATCCGTTAGATCAAGATAGGCTTTTGCGTTCTTCGTACTCTTGATTACAAGCATGTCACGGTAGAATTCGATCAGCTCTCCGAAGAATATTGAGAGATCGGCTGATGCCGAGGTGATGTCTCCAATGATCTCGAATAACTTTTGAATATCCTTTTTGAGAATTGCAGAAATCGTGTCAGATGAAAGACCACGCCCCATAACGCCCGCTGTTTCGTTAACAAGAGCGATATTTATTGACTTGCCCTTGCCGGAGCAAAGCTCAAGCAGGCTGATAGCGTCTCGCATTCCGCCTTGAGAAATTCTGCCGATTAATTTAGCGGCCTCGTGGGTTACCGATATATTTTCCTTCGCGGCTATGTATTCGAGTCTCGATGCAATGTCGTCGGTAGAAATTCTCTTGAAATCAAATCTCTGGCATCGAGAGGTAACCGTCGCAGGAAGCTTTTGAAGCTCCGTCGTAGCAAGAATGAAAACAACGTGCTGTGGCGGTTCTTCGAGGGTTTTGAGAAGCGCATTAAAAGCACCAGACGAAAGCATATGAACCTCGTCAATAATATAAACACGCTTTTTCAGCGCCGCCGGGGTATAAATAACCTCTTCTCTGATGTCTCTTATATAATCAACGCCGTTGTTTGAGGCGGCGTCCATCTCGATAATATCGGTATCTGCGCCGCTCTCGATAAGTCTGCAAGCTTCGCATTTACCGCAAGGATTTCCATCAACGGGTGATAGACAGTTAACAGCCTTTGCAAGAATTTTAGCGCAGGTCGTTTTACCCGTTCCTCGGCTTCCGCAGAAGAGATAAGCGTGAGAGGATCTGCCGTTTGCGATCTGATATTTAAGAACGCTCGTTATGTGGTCCTGACCGACAACCGACGAGAAGTCTATCGGGCGCCATTTTCTATATAATGTCGTATGCTCAGACATTGGCTTTTCCTCCTTAATACCATAAAAGGCAGGGATACCGGGTAGACGAATGACATTGTTCAAAGCAGGCAACCTCTTGCACACTAACCGCATCTGCTTAATGCTGCTCGGTTCCCCGCCTGACATGGTTCACAGTCGTTAGTCACAAAAGACCTGCTTTGGACAACACCATCCGTCAAATACCTCAATGAATGCCTGCCCATTATGATAATATTATAGCAGATTGCTCCGCCTTTTTCAATAGTTTTATCGAATTTTATTGATATTTTTGGTAGGAAAATCAAACCTTAACATCAAAGGAATTTCCGCATCTCGGACAAACGGCACGATGCTTGCCTTTGATCCTTTTCAGGCGAAGAACGGCCTTGCATTTCGGACATTTTTTATATACGTGAGTCTTTCTGTCTCGATGCTTTGACTTTTGAAGTGAGAAATAGTTTTTGATTTTCGTTTCAAACTGAATATATTTATAATTTTCGGAGCTTCTTTTAACCAAGTTTTTTGAGAAAATGCGGAAAAAGATATATATCGCAAGAAGCGTTAAAAGCGCCGACATAATCAGCGACGCGATTGGCGGCACGAATATAGATATTATCCACTGTACTATTACAAGAACAAAGTAGACCAAAAAGAGGAAACGACCGTATTTATCAAAGCCGTTTCTGCCGTACATAAATCTAATAAACTTATCTTTGAAACGCATAAAATCACCTACCGTTTATATGATAAACACATTTTATGAACGCAAAAAGTTATTTTTATAACCTTTCAGTTAATTATTCACTTTGCTATATTGAATTAATACTAATTTAGTGCTATAATAATGATAGATAGAGCAACAGCTATGTTTAATGCCATATAGTATGCAATTCTAATGAGGAAATGATTTATATGTTTGATTCTATTATCAAAAAGTATGACGAATCTTTCGATCATGCCGGCGAACTGATATCAGATCTTGGATTAAATAATCTCTTGTACTCCAAGGATTTGAATCTGGTTGAATTTATTTCTACAGATGAGAAAGTAATTCGTGAACGCAATCATGTTATTCACGACCTCGTATCGATTCCCGAGCTGTTTGATACCTTCCTTTCTGTTATTGATGATTTGCGGTATATTAAAAACATGGTAAATATCCGTGAAGCACATTATGCGGCAGAGACACATCTGTATTCTGTAAAACAGTTAGAAATTTATTTTCATTGTATTGACACGATCACACAAAACAGCGAATACTTCAATAATGCGACCTCGGATTCTGTCAGAGCTTTTTATTCCGAAGTTATGCAGATGGCTGAATCAGATGAGTATCAGAAGATCAGAGAGGGAACCAAAGAGCTTCTAAAAAAAATCGGTTCAATTAAAAGCATTTCTCTCGGATTCAATTTTAATGAAGACCTGTCACTCAAAGACGGCGGGGTTTTGTCCATCAATACAACGCCTATTGTCAGCAAAACGCTTATTGAGCGCTTGTTATCGGTTCAAGATACGAACACCCTTCATTCTATGGCTCCTCTTACGACGCCTAAAGTGTTGAATCGTCATGAGTCATCCTTAATGAATGATACAATCTATACGGCGCTTAATAAATGGTTTAAAAAGAACCTGTCACAGTGGCAGCCAACGGTTGACGCATTTCTTTCTAATTCGTGTAAAGAACTGCTGGAAGCATTACCCGTTTTGATTTTCCTTACAGAAAGCGTAAGAATTCACCGCATCTTGACAGAGCTTCGACTGCCTCTTTGTAAGCCGACTATTCATCCAACGCATAAAAAGGTGTTTTCGGTAAAAAATGCTTACAATCCGGTCACTGCATTGCAGGTTGGTGCTGCTAAAATCGTAAAGAACGACTTTTCTTTTGATGAAAAAGGACAATTCTATATTTTGACCGGACCTAATCAAGGTGGTAAATCTGTTTTCTTACGATGCGTTGGTATCATACAAGTGTTTGCTCAATTAGGATGGTTGGTTCCTGCCGAGAGCGCTTCAATAAGTCCAGTTCTCGGCTTATATACCCATTTTCCGAAGAGTGTCGGCGAAAACGGAAATGGTATGGGGCGTCTTGAGGAAGAATGCCACAGATTGTCTGCCATCGTAGAAAAGCTTTCTCCCCATAGCATGCTGCTTTTGGACGAAACGCTTTCATCGACAAATGCCTATGAAGCAACATATATAGCTTGCGATTTCATCCGCGGTGTAACGGATATTGGATGTCGGGGCATCTTCTCAACTCATCTTCACGAGGTTGTTGAAGTAACAGAAAGGTTTAATGCCCAGGCGAGTGCGCGTTCTGTTATTGATTACCTGAAAGTTGGAATTTATCACGATAAGCGGACTTATAAGGTGTATCGAGAAAAGAGCGACGGTAAGAGTTATGCTCAAGATATTGCCAAGCGTTACGGCATTACTTACGATCAAATCAAATCTACTATAAGTAATAGTTAAGAACATATTATGGTATTGAAGAAAATTGCAGTTATCGTCAACGACTTTCCGACAAAATTCGGAATACCGAGACAAAGCGGTCTATCATCCTTAAGCTCTGAAATCATATTTGAAAAGGAATATTCAATTGATGAGGCGTTTAGGGGAATTGAGGATTATTCTCATTTAATAATAATCTGGGGCTTTTCTGAAGCTGAAAGGGAAGGATGGTCGCCAACTGTTCGGCCGCCAAGACTCGGCGGCAACAAGCGTGTCGGCGTATTTGCGACACGGTCGCCTTATAGACCTAATTCGATTGGCTTAACCGTCGTTAAGCTCGTATCGGTAGCAAAGCGAGACGGAAGAATTGTACTGACAGTTTTGGGCGCCGATATGATGAGTGGAACACCCATCTATGATATAAAGCCCTATCTTTCCTTTGCTGATTCCGTCCCTGATGCAATTTCAGGATTTGCCGATGATGTCAAGGATAAATCCTTGACGGTTGTTTTTAATGACGACTATTCTGCCGTTCTGGACGAAAGTCGCTTGAAAAGCCTCAACGAAATCCTTTCACAGGATCCAAGACCTTCCTATCAAAACGATAACAAGCGCATTTATGGCTTCGAATATGCAGATTGTGAAGTGAAATTTAGCGTTGATGACAAAACCTTATACGTTATAAGCATAACAAAAAAATCCGAAGCATAAGCTTCGGATTTTTTCGATTATTAAGTTCCGTAAATCAGATGCGTTCCTTAACTCTGGATGCCTTACCAACTCTATCACGGAGATAGTAGAGCTTAGCACGTCT
>JAZNXR010000101.1:0-2342 GCA_045593985.1 Eubacteriales bacterium | reverse complement strand
CGTAGCCATGTCGTTCTGTGAGCCAAGGAGTTGCAACCTAGAGTTGTCTTCCTAAGACCGCTTGGCCTCCGACTTGGACTTAAATTCGGTATGTATTCCTGCGCAGGCTATCTCACTTGCGCCGGATATCCTGCAAGCTACGGTTACGAATGGATTGATGCTAAAACCTTTGCGGAATGGGAGGTCGACTTCCTCAAATACGATTTCTGCTTCCATCCGCAGACCGAGCGTGCAGATATTCTCTACAAGAGAATGGCTGTTGCTCTTGCCAATTGCGGACGTGATATTCTTCTCAGCGCCTGCTCGTGGGGCGCTGAAAACACAAAGCAGTGGATCAAGGAAACCGGCGCGCACATGTGGCGTTCGACGCCCGATATTTTCGACTCCTGGCAGTCGATAAAGTCGCTTGCGCAGTCGCAGATCGTTGCGCAGGAGTATAACGGCAGAGGCTGCTTCAACGATATGGATATGCTTGTCGTTGGTATGGGCGGCAAGGGCAACGTGGCGATCACCGGTTGCACGACCGAGGAATACCGTCTGCACTTCTCTCTTTGGGCGCTTCTTAATTCGCCCCTTATGATCGGTTGCGATATTCGCAATATGACTGACGAAACGAAGGCGATCCTTCTCAACAAGGATGTCATCGCAATCAACCAGGACGAGCTTGGCTCGGAGCCTTTCTTCGCGAATAACTTCAAGTATGAGGTCAATAATGCGAGAACGGAAAAGGAACCGTTCTACAAGCAGTACCCGATCGACACGCCGATAATTGCAAAATACCTCGACGGTGGCGATATCGCTATTGGCTTCTTCAACTTCATGGACAGCGATGCGTCGTATTGGCACTTCACCCTCACTCTCGACAATCTCGGTCTGCCGCTATCTTCTGGCAAGACGATCGAGCTTACCGACCTTTGGACAGGCGAGACCGTCAAGACCTTTAACGGCACGGTGTGCATCGAAAAGGTCGCACCTCACGATTGCCGTCTCTATCGTGCAAAGGTAATCGACGCCTGATGGCAAGGTGTGTGAATTGCGAGCGATATCTCACGACGAACGAGATCGGGCTTCATAAGCGCCTTATAAATAAGGCTGCAACGTCCGATTTTATGTGTATATCCTGCCTCGCCAAATACTTCGGCTGTACCGAGGAGCTTCTCCGTGAGAAGATCGTACATTACAGAAATCAAGGTTGTGTGCTCTTCGTTGACGAATGAGATCAATCAAAAAAATGCACCTGTTTTCAGGTGCATTTTTTGTTTTATTTTTTTCGAGGAATTATCCGTATATAGTCCTTTATTTCACCACAATCTGAACATGCTTTTCTCAGTGTCGGCTTAGTATATTTACAAAAATCTCCGCCGCAATATTGGCAAACGCCGGCTGCGCGACGGTGTCTCAATGTGCTAAAAACTAAGCGAAATTTTATAAATCTTAAGATCAAATATGCTGGGATACACCAGACGATATATGTGATCCAGAGAAGGAAGCGGCCGAAGCCGGCAAGTGTAATCTTCTCATCTCTGGTCACTTCGCTTTTGACGCTACCCATTATTTTGTCTCCCGAAACATCCTTTATATCAACGGTATATTGGGTGTATTCAGGCCCGTACTCTCTATAAGACTCGCCCCAACTTGACGTTAAGACATATACCGCACTACCAATACCCATAAAGAAATAGGCAAGCAAAAAAAACATAACGGCAAGAGTTAAAACACCAACAAGTATGGGCACCCAGTCTTGGGAAAAATATCTCTCAAATTTCATCGCAATCAAAACATAGGCAACGAACATTACAACAGCAAAGAAGGGAGAAAACCAGATGAAAATATTGAAAGGCTCCATTGTCTTTTTCGGGATTTTTATGCCGGGATACGTGTTTTTCATTATTTTTACCTCCGATAATTTGATAGTGAGCAATGAATTTTAAGGACGTTTATTAAATATTCCGTTACAATTATAACACCGTGCGGTGCTATTGTCAACACCAAACGGTGTTTTTATTTTATAATTTGCGCATATATATTATTGAGGTGATAATAATGTTGTATCAAAGAATAAGAGATTTGCGCGAAGATGCGGATAAGCGCCAAAGGGATATTGCCGAGCTTCTTAATATGCAGTTGACCGTTTATCAGCGGTACGAAAGAGGCGAAAGAGAAATTCCGCTTTGGGCGGCGATCAAGCTTGCTGATTATTATAAGGTTTCGCTCGACTACCTCGTCGGTCGATCAGGCAAAAAGTAATATAAAAAACACATCGCAAAATGCGATGTGTTTTTTGTTTTATTAAATTACTTGCTTGCCTCTTCAACTGCAACAGCAACCGAAACGGTCATACC
>JAZNXR010000100.1:0-2280 GCA_045593985.1 Eubacteriales bacterium | reverse complement strand
AGCTGCCGTATTTACGTTCGCTCGGTGTCGGTGTTATCTATCTTAATCCGATATTTATGGCGTTCTCGAATCACCGCTACGATACAGCCGATTATATGAGAATTGATCCTATGCTCGGTGTCGAAAACGATTTCGTTTCTCTCTGCCGTTCGGCAAAGGAGCAGGGAATGAAGATAATTCTTGACGGCGTTTTTTCGCACGTCGGAAGTGACAGTAAATATTTCGACCGCGAGGGCGTTTTCGGAGGCGGTGCAGTAAGTGATCCAAATTCGCCATACCGTTCGTGGTTTGACTTCAAAAAATACCCGAGCAAATATACGTCTTGGTGGGACATCGACACGCTTCCGTGCGTGAACGAGATGTGCGACGGCTTCCTTGACCTCATTATAAGAGACAGGGATAGCGTTGTCGCGCATTGGCTCAAGCTGGGTGCAAGCGGCTTCCGTCTCGACGTCGCAGACGAGCTGCCTGACGGCTTCATCGCACTTTTGCGTAAGCGTGTAAAGGAAATCGATCCGAACGCTATCGTCATAGGCGAGGTCTGGGAGGATGCATCGAATAAGATCTCCTATGACGTAAGACGCAAGTATTTCAGCGGCGGAGAGCTTGACGGAGTTATGAACTATCCGTTCAGAGACGCGATAATCAATCTCCTCTGCGGACGTATATGTCCTATCGAATTCAGATCAATAATTGAGCATCTCTACGAAAATTATCCGTTCGATGCGCTTAACTGCTCGATGACGTTCCTATCAAGCCACGATACGACGAGGATTCTGACCGAGCTTGGCAGAGAGATCAAGGACACGGTCAAGGCACTCAAGCTCGCATCCACGATACAGTTTTTCCTGCCCGGAATGCCGAGCATATACTATGGCGATGAGGTTGGAATGACGGGCGGAAGCGATCCCTATAACCGAGGCTATTTCTGTCCGACAGAAAATGCTGACGAGTTGACAGCGCACTATAAATACCTCGCTTCGCTCCGCAATACAACCCCTGCGCTTCAAAGAGGCGATCTCTCGATCACCCTCGACGATGACACCGTCACCGTCATACGTTCGCTCGAAAATGAAAGCATTTCGCTTACATTCGATCCGCACGAGCTGAGCTATAAAATAAATTAAAAAATCCTGCCTTTCGGCAGGATTTTTGTTTTATCATTTTGCGCCAAACTCAGTCAAAAATCTTGACAGCCGCTTGTAGAGCAATACGGTTATAATGCTTATCGACACAGTTTTCAGAATGTTGAAACCGACGACGTACCAGACGAGCGAGCCGAAAACGGCGGGCGCGGCAGGCCCCATGTATAGTGGGAAAGTAATGAATCTGTTGACAAGCGCCGCGGTCACGGTGCCTATAACGCAAGCTCCGCAAAGCGACAGAGCAACGGTCTTTATGCCCTTACGGAATCGGTAAAGGATCGACGGAAGAATGACAAACGAGCTCGTCATAAGGAAATCTGCGATCTGTCCGACGCCGCCCGTCGTTGTTCCGATGAGCGCAAGCGATTCCTTTACAAGGGCAACAGCTATGGCTTCAAGCGGGCCGAAAAGAAATCCCGCGAGCATTATAAACACGTTTCCAAAGTCGAGCTTCAGAAAAGGTGCGGCAGGGAATATCGGAAACGACAAAAAGCTGATCGCATATGCAAGCGCAGTAAAAAGCGCAAGCACTACGAGCTTTTTGGTCGATATTGTCTTTTTTGATGAATTACTAACTTTCATAATGTATCCTTTCTTGCGAAAAGAAAAAGCTCTGCGCAGAACGGGGGCGCAAAGCACAGCTCTCTTTTCTCATCCGGACTATACCGTCGGTATGGGAATTTCACCCATTCGGCACATAAGTGTTCGCGGACTGTCACCGCCGGTGTGGAATCTCACCACGCCCCAAAAAGATTTTTTATTCTCACCTTTCTTTCTTGCCAAAGAAAGGTGACCAAAGAACGGCACCAAGGAGACAACGGGTTTGAATTTTGCCTACGCAAAATTCTGCACACGTTTTCCCCTTTGGAATCCCCTTTCATTAAAGGGAGATCTGCTTCGTTGTAAAAAGTTTAAAACGCTCTGATACGCTATGCCTCTATTGATAAACATTCCGAGTCACCGTCTATCGAAAGAGGTTTCCAAAGGAGAAAACGTATAAAAATGCGTACGCATTTTTATCGGTTGTCTCCTTGGCACGTTTCTTTGCGAGCGTTTCTTTGCGTGGGCAAAGAAATGCGGAAAAATAAATACACAAGCCCCAAACACCCTTAAGGGCGTTTGGGGCTTTTAAGGG
>JAZNXR010000099.1:0-11599 GCA_045593985.1 Eubacteriales bacterium | reverse complement strand
CGACGGCTCGGAGGCAGTCGAAATCGGGCTTATTGATTCTCTCGGCACCCTTTCTGACGCCATCACGGCTCTGCGCAGTATGATAAATGGGGCTTGACCTTTTGACAAAAATAGGTTATAATTTTCATAGATACTTTATATAAAGGAGATCATTTATGAAACACGTAACAACCGCGGAATTCGATGCGCTTCTTAACGAAGGCAAAACCGTTCTCGTTGATTTTTATGCCACCTGGTGCGGCCCCTGCAAGATGCTCGCTCCCGTGCTTGAGGAGGTTGATCCCGACTATCCCGACGTTGAATTTGTAAAGGTCGACGTTGACGAGGAAGGCGATCTTGCCCGCCGCTACGGAATAAGCGTGATCCCCACCCTTTTCGTAATAAAGAACGGCGAGGTCACCGCAAACACAAAGGGCTATCTTAACGCAGACGAGCTTCGTGCATTCGTTGACGGTGGACTTTAATGAAAATACGTCTTAACGAAAACGAGGAAATCGTCAAGACCGTAAAAGAAGGTCTTAAAGCAAAGGGCGGCTATTGCCCCTGCAAAATGGGCAAAAGCGAAGAAATAAAGTGTATGTGCGAGGAATTCAAGGCGCAGATCGCCGATCCCGATTTTGAGGGATACTGCCATTGTATGCTTTATTATAAGGAAAAATGACGAACACCGATTCAGGCGAAAGCTTGAATCGATGTTTTCTGTTTTTGAAAAACTTCGTTTCTCTTTTTCCGCATTTCTTTTCGCACGAAAATGAAACAAGCAGTTTTGCTTCGCAAACCTGCGCAAAGAAACGTGCCAAGGGGCAAACCGATAAAAAACGCAGAGCGTTTTTTGTACGTTTTCCCCTTTGGAATCCCCTTTCGATTTAAGGAAGCTTCGATGTGTTTAATCGTTGCTCCCACATTATTGTAGGGGGCGACGTCCTCGACGCCCCGTCGCTCCCACTTTCAATCTGTTGCAAATATTCAACCGCTTCGCCGCATTGTTGACCTTCTCCCGCCGGATAAGGTATAATAACGCCTCGATTCGCCTCTAAATACGCAAAAACAAGCGACCGTACGGTCGCTTGTTTTGTTTTAACTTAAATTAGTGCTTCTTGGAAACGTAAGCGATTCCGAAGAGAGCAACGATTGCAACTGCGATGTAAGCTACAACGCCGTCGCCGGTATTGGGGTTGTTAGGAATTACAGTAACCCAACCGTTTTCAACTTCTGCAGTACCGTTATACTGGGTGAGTTTTCCGTAAACCTTAACAGTATCACCAACCTTATGAGGATTGGTCATAGCGTCGTAACGAGTCGCACCGGTAGGATCGTAAGAACCGTAGATGCAAATTTCATTGCCGTTTGCGTCTTCGATGTACATATTACCATAAGTGGTATTGTAGATGTTGGTTATTACGCCCTCTACATAGTACTTATCAGCAGTTTTGCCATCCTGTGCAAGAGCAATTTTGGTTGCAGTAGGAATGTCAAGGGTAGAATCAGCTGCGGGAAGAGTTACGATACGGGTGTTGGAGCATCCGTTGTTATCGCACTTTGCATCGTACTCGTTGGTGTATGCATGAGTACCTGCTGCACGGTTACCCGCAGTACAGTTGTTGCACGTGGTGTCCTCACAGCCGTCATAAACGTGCTCGAGTGCGGTACGAGTGTGACCACAGCCCTTGTTACAGGTAGTATCTGCACAACCGTCATAGGTATGCTCGCACGCACCTGCGGGTGTGAAATATACAGTAATACTCTGTATAAATCCTCTTTTTTCGGTAGTAATGGTGATCTCGTTAGTAGAAGCAATATCAAAGCTCTTGGTTCCCCAAGTACCAGATTTAGGAGATGCTACAGCGGTGCACTCATTTACCTTGATAGTATCAGAAGCCGTATCGCTCCATGCATAGCAAACGATCTCAACCTTGTTGACTTCTTCAGTGAGAGTCAGAGTCAAAACGCCGTTTGCACTACTGGTTCCGAACTTGAGTAATCCGGCAGTATTCGGGAATTTACCGCCACTACCGTTACCGTTATAAACTTTGGTAGCAGTAGCATCAGTAACGTAGCTGGAGCCGGTAGGTCCGCAACCATTGATAATGCTTGCAAGAGTAGAACTGCCCGTAAGATCAGCTCCTGTTCCGGTTAAGGAAGTAAAGTCGAAAGTGGCAGATGTCGCAGCAGCAGCCGCAGTAAAAGGAATGCAAAGAACGAGCATTACGGTCGCGAGAACAGCAGAGACAAGAACCTTAATTCTTTTGTTCATAATGAACCTCCATATTAATAAATAATTTTATTTTGCCGAAGCAATATTTACTTTATACATTATACAACAAGCTCCGACAAAATGCAAGCCGTTTATGAAATTTTATCGTAAAATAATTAAACAATTTGATAAATGAATTAGTGCACGTTTAGCAAACACTCATAAAGAGTTTTTTCGCAAAATAAACAAGCAAAACAGCAAAAATAAAACGTTAAACCTTATTTACAATCGAAATATTCCGTGATATAATAAAAATAACAGCAAAAAATAATCATTTTTGGAGGAACAAAAAATGAAAACAATAGCAGTTATCGGTTGCGGCCGTATCGCTCGCGACGCTCACTTCCCCGCTTTCGACAAGATCGACGTCCGTATCAAGTATGCCTGCGACCTCATCATTGAAAAGGCAGAAGCAATGAAGGAGGCTCATCCCAAGATCGAAAACGTAATCACCGATTACAATATCGCTCTTAACGATCCCGAGGTCGATGCAGTTTTCGTTCTCACCCCCAACTATGCGCATTATACCGTTACGATGGATGCTCTCCGTGCAGGAAAGCACGTTATGTGCGAGAAGCCTATCACCGTAAACTACGCTCTCTCCTGCGAGATGGCAGAAGAAGCTAACAAGCGCGGACTTATGCTCAACATCGGCGTTTGCAACCGCTATCAGAAGTCTGTTGAGATGCTTCACGATATGGTCGCAGAAGGCAAGTTCGGTAATCTCTACCACGTTTACGCTTCCTTCCGCCGCTTCAGAAGCATTCCCGGTCTCGGCGGCGCCTTCACGACCAAGGAACAGTCGGGCGGCGGCGTTCTTATCGACTGGGGCGTACACTTCCTCGACCTCATTCTTTACATCCTCGGCGCTCCCAAGCTCCTCGACGTTACCTGCGACGCTTACTGCGAGATGGCAAAGGATATGAAGGAATATAAGTACACCTATATGTGGGCAGACGATACCGCCGACATTGAAAACGGAACTAACGACGTTGACGACTTCATCACCGGTTACGTTCGTACCGACAAGGCAAGCATCGCCTTCAACGGAGCATGGGCGCAGAACATTGGAATCGACGAGATGTATATCGACTTCTTCGGTGACAAGATGGGCGCACGTCTTAAGTACTGCGGACAGTTCACCTACTGGGATGCAAAGACTCTCGAATCTCACACGACCGATCACGACAACCCCGACTTCTACGTTGCCGAGGACGAGGCGTTCCTCGAATCTGTCGAGACCGGCGTTAAGACCAGAAGCCATATCGACAACGTACTTGAGAGCGCAAAGCTTCTCGACCTGCTCTATCAGTCCGCTGCAAAGCGTGCAGAGCTTAAATGCTGATATAACGCATAAAAAAGCACCCGAAAGGGTGCTTTTTTTGGCTCCCCCTCCGGGTGAGCTCCGCGAAGCGGTGAGAGGGCTTGGCTCCCCCTCTGGGGGGAAACTCCACAAAGCAGTGAAAAATCGTTGTAATAATTCTAAATTACCCTCTCCGTCAACCTTCGGTTGACACCTCTCCCGAAGGGCGAGGCAAAGCGACGTGGCGAAGCTTTGCCACATTGTTGGCTCCCCCTCCGGGGGAGCTCCGCGAAGCGGTGAGAGGGCTTGTCACTCATTTCCGCCGATCCGTTCCTTTATTGTTCTATCTATCATCTTGCAAACGCCCTCAAAATAATTATCAACGTCTCCGTTTGTAAATCTCATAACGAGCAAATCGTTCTTTTGAAGAATCAATGTTCGTTCCTCGTCCCGATTTTTCCCACCAACAGTATAATGCTGTGATCCGTCGATTTCGATTACAAGCTTTGCTTGATGACAATAGAAGTCGGCAATATAATTTTCAATAATCCGTTGCTTGTAAATTTTAATTGGATAATCCCGTAAGAAATCATACCATAAGTGTTTTTCTTGTTTTGTCATATTGCGGCGAAGCTCTTTTGCAAAAAACAGTAGCCCCTTATTTACATTTCTTTTTTTGTGTTCCATTATACCCTCTCCGTCGCCTGCGGCGACACCTCTCCCGGAGGGCGAGGCATTAACGGCAGAGGAAATATCCTCTGCCGTTACAATATTATTTACTTACCCGAAATAGCAAGCGTACCGATCTTAAGCGTAGGAGAAGCAACACCTACGAAGCGTTTTTCGATATCGTTTCCGATTGCCGTAACGTCATTCATCATCTCGTAGAAGTTACCGCTGACAACAAAGAGCGTAATCGGGCGATCAAGCTTTCCGTCCTTAATAACAAAGCCGGATGCCTGTACGTTGAAATCACCCGAAATAGGATTAAGTCCTGCGTGCAGACCGTTAACCTCGGTAACGAATATGCCGTTTTCAACCGATGCAATGATCTCGTCCTTCGAAAGCTCACCTTCCTTGATATAAAGGTTGGTAGGCGAGGAGGTTATTGCACCTGCGCCTGCCTTGAAGCCGTTACCGGTCGGCTCTGTGTTAAGGAAGTTCGCAGTTTTAAGAGTATTGAGGAAGGTACAGAAAACGCCGTTTTCAACGACATTCTTTGCGCGACAAGGAACGCCCTCGTCATCAAAAGGATACTTGATAAGCGCAACATCAGAGAAGGGATCGTCAACGATCGTAATGTTATCACCAAATACCTTCGTTCCGATCTTATCGGTAAGAAGCGTCATCTTGCGAAGCGCGCTGTCACCGAGGAATACCGACGAGAACGCAGAAAGGATCTCGCTTGCAACGTCACGCTTCAGAACAACGGGATACTTTCCTGTATCAACCGCACCTGCGCCAAGCTGAGAAAGGGCATTTTCGGTCGATTCGCTCACAAGGCGGTCAAGCTCAATATCAGCAAAGTTGATATTAATATCGCCCGAGAAGCCAACGACCGTCTGATCGCCCTCAGCAGCAAGCGGGCCGAGGAAGGTCGAGACATAGGAAAGCTCTCGGCTCAAATTGAGTCCCTTGGAGTTAATAAGAACAGTCTTTTGCGAGGTCTCGGAGTACTGACAGTAGCCTATCTTAACGATTTTGTCACTTGTTGCCAAGGCTTCGCTTTCAAGCTTTTTGAGCATTGCGATCTTTTCGCTTGTCGAATGCTCCTTGTAGTCGGATCTTACGTCGGGAACGCTGACGTAAGTGCTTCCGCCCTCAAACATAAATTCAGGCTCGGTAGCATCAAGCGCCTCAACATTTCTTATAAGGCTCATAAGCACCTGCTCCATCGTCTCGTCATCAAGCGATTCGGAGCTGACGTATGCCATCTTTCCGTCCTTAAGACCACGGATAGAAACCGAGAAAAGCTCCTTGATATTGTACGATTCAAGAGTTCCGTCATCAAGCTTGATTGTGTTGCTTTCGGAGGTATTTGCATAAACCTCAACCGCTTCAAGGCCAAGCTCAAGGCCTCTTTCTATAATTCTTTCAAGAGTCATTATCATTTACCTCCCTTTCCGCCGACAGTCATGCTCGATACTCTGATGGTAGGCTGACCAACGATGGTCGGAACAGATCCGCTCATAGAGCCACACATACCGTAGCCGTATTCAAGATTGTCTGCAATCATATCAATTCGGAGAAGAACGTCCTTGCCCGAGCCAACAAGCGTTGCGCCCTTGACAGGTCTTGTGATCTTTCCGTCCTCGATCAGATAAGCAACGTCTACTGCGAAGTTAAATTCGCCCGTTGCGGGGTTAACCGATCCGCCGCCCATTTCCTTTGCAAAAAGTCCGTACTTCGTATTTGCGATAATTTCCTCAAAGGTCGACGTGCCGGGGAGGAAATATGTGTTCGTCATACGGGAGGTCGTCTGGTATTTGTAGGACTCACGGCGTGAAGAGCCGGTCACAGGGTGATTCATCTTTGTCGCGTTTTTCTTGTCAACGAGATAGGAACGAAGAATTCCGTTCTCGATAAGAAGGTTGCGCTGTGAGGGTGTTCCCTCGTCATCGACGTTTATCGAGCCCCAAAGATTTTCGCCCGTACCGTCATCAACGGCGTTTACGATGTCGGAAGCGACCTTTTCGCCGATCTTTCCGCAGAATACGCTCATGCCCTTCGCAACAGAGGTTGCCTCAAGACCGTGAACGCAAGCCTCGTGAAGAATAACACCGCCGAAGCCGTTGTGAATTACAACAGGCATCTCGCCGCCCTGCATCTGCTCTGCGTGAAGCATCTCAACCGCATTGAACGCCGCATCACGGCCGAATTCAACGGGATCAAAGCCCTCGAACATCTCCATACCCTGATTGCGTCCGAACGAGCTGTGCGCAGGCTGCATATCTTTTCCGTCACTTGCAATAGCCTGGCACATGATTCTCGTGTTGCAACGGTAATCCGTCTGCCATGTCGAGTCACTTGCGAACACAAAGATTCGCTGTTCCTTTTTGGTAAGGTTAGCCATTACCTGAATGATCTCGGCGCTGTATCCGTATGCGCCTTCGGTAGCACCCAAAAGAAGCGCAAGCTCCTCGGTATAATCCTCACCTCGAATGTATTTGGGATCAACGACAGAAGGAACGGTCTTTTCAACGAAAGGCAATACCGAAACCCTTCTTTCACCGTCAAAGCTGTCTGCAAGCACCTTTGCAGTTTCCATGAGCTTTTCAGACGTAAAGTCGGTAACCGAGGCATTGACCTCCGTTCCGTCCTTAATAACTCGTATTGCTGCGCCAAGCACCTTCGATGCGTTGGCATTAGCAAGCTTTCTTTCACGCATTGCGAGAACTTCGTTTGTCGAATTTTCGATATAGACCTCGGCAAAATCGCCGCCCGTACTGAGAGCAATTTCAAGAATACTCTTAGCCACGTCCTCGGTTATACCGAAAACCTCTGTGTGTTTAACACTCATTATTACTTCCTCCCGGATTATTTAGGATATGTAGTGATTATAGCACAAAAAGCAGTAAAAGTAAATACTGAACGCACAAGAGGTGGAAAAATAATACCAAGCGGTTTATCGAATGATGCGTATTTTCAAATCACTTGTTGACGGCGGCGGCAAAATAGTATATAATATACTCGAAAAAAACCTCTCAAAAAGGGACAAAAACCGATGAAAAACAGCACAAAAACGCGCTTTTTAGCGCTGATTTTGGCACTAATTACGCTATTTTCCTCCGCCTGCCGAGCAAAGCCTGACGGCAATACCGGGGAAACCGAAAGCGAAACTCAAGCTCAGACCGAGGGGCTGACAGGAAGCCAAACAACCGATAAAACCACCGATCAAACGACCGAGATTACCGAGGGCGATACCTCAAAGCCTCCGGTGGAAGAATCGACCGAGCAGACCACAGATCAGGTTCAGGACGACACCTGCAAAAACCATCTCGACGTTGACGATAACGGCTACTGCGATAGCTGTAATGACATCGTTATCGTATATATCGACTTTTATGCGATCAACGACTTGCACGGCAAATTCTCCGATACCGATTCGCAGCCCGGCGTAGACGAGCTTACAACCTATTTGGAGCAGGCTCGCAAAAAGAATCCGAACAGCATCTTCCTTTCATCAGGTGATATGTGGCAGGGCAGCCCCGAATCCAATCTCACGAGCGGCGCTATGATAACCGAATGGATGAATCGCATCGGCGTTTCCGCAATGACTCTCGGCAACCACGAATTCGACTGGGGCGAGGATGCGGACATCTCCAGCAGCGCCATCGCAAGCTTCCCCTTCCTCGCAATAAATATATACGACCGTGATACAAACAAGCGTGTTGAATACTGCGAAAGCTCCGTTGTCATTGAGCTTAACGGCATAAGCGTTGGCATCATCGGCGCAATAGGCGACTGCTATTCATCCATTGCTCCCGATAAGGTTGAGGATATTTACTTCAAGACAGGAAATGATCTGACCGAGCTTGTAAAGGCGGAATCAACCCGACTTCGTGAGTCGGGAGTCGACTTTATCGTCTATTCCATTCACGACGGCGGCACCGCAGGCGAAAGCATTGCATCCGGTAGTTCTTACTATGACATTGCCTTGTCAAATGGCTACGTTGACATCGTTTTTGAAGGGCACTCTCACAAAAGCTACGTAAAGGTCGACGGTAACGGTATATATCACGTTCAGGGCGGCGGCGATAACGACGGCATAACCTACGCCAGAGCAAAATGCAATCTCGCAAACAACAATAAGGCAGTTCTTGATGCAAAGTTCATAAGCACAAACGAATATACGTCCCTTGACGATTCACCGATAATTAACGAGCTGCTCGATAAATATAAGGACGAGATAGCGGCAGGAGACGAAGTGCTCGGTCAAACAACCAGCCGTCGCACGTCAAACTTCCTTCGCAACCTTGTTGCACAGCTCTACTACGAAAAGGGCGTTGAGCTTTGGGGCGATAAATACGATATCGTGCTCGGCGGCGGATACCTGTCGGTACGCTCACCTTACGAGCTGCAAAGAGGCGATATTCGCTACGGCGATCTGTATTCGATCTTCCCCTTTGATAACAACCTCGTTCTCTGCTCGATAAAGGGCTCCGATCTTCAAAGCCGCTTCTTCAATACGACAAATTCAAACTATTTTATCTATTACGACACCTATGGCCAAGAGGTAAAATATAACCTCGACAGAAACAAGACCTACTATATTATAGTGGACAGCTATTCTTCCACTTATGCTCCAAACCGTCTTACCGAGGTCGCGCGTCTTGACGAGCCGATCTACGCCCGTGACTTGCTTGCCGAATATATCAAGCAAGGCGGTCTTTCAAGCTGATAAAAAAGCACCCTCACGGGTGCTTTTTTCATGTCATATTATTTCTTCTTTTTGAGAATAAAGGCAAGTGCCGTTCCGCCGCCACCGAGGACGAGAGCAGAAGCTGCAACGATAATTACAACTGTCGCAGTCTTATCGTCACCCTTGTTGACGCTTCCTTTTCCGCTGTCGGTCGTGTCGGGAATAGTAACGTCGGGAACGGTCGTGTCGGGAGCAGTCGTGCTGTCGGTCGTAGTAGTCGTATCAGGTGCGGTCGTATCTTCGGGAGTTGTCTGATTCTCGGTCGTAGCAGGCGGAAGCTTCGCTATCGCTTCGGTTTTCGTCGCGCCGCAAGCGGTACAGGTGTAGGTCTTTACGCCTTCCTCGTCAACGGTCGGATCCTTCGTTACCTTGCCGCCGTCATAAGTATGCGTTCCCTCGTCTTTTCTTGATCCGCAGGCGCATTCGTGCCAGTGACCGTTAATATCCTTTTCCCATGTGCTTCCGTAGGAATGAGTATGACCGAGCGCCGCCTGTATAACGTATCCGCACGCCGTGCAGGTCTGTGCCATTGTTTCGGTAGCAGCAGCTCCGGGCGTATGAGACGCTTCATCCTTCTTCGCTCCGCAAATCGAGCAAGCATGCCAATGCTTCGAGCTGTCCTTCGACCAAGTTGTCTGATAGCTGTGGCTTACGGTACGGGTATAACCGCAGACATCACAAGTTGTGTCGCAGGCGTTGTCGAAGGTGTGCGTTACTTCGTCCTTCTTTGCGGAGCAGACGGAGCACTGATGCCAGTGATTGGTCGAATCCTTATCCCACGTTGTTTTGTAGGAGTGAGTTATGGTGCGGGTATAGCCGCAAGTATTACAGGTCGTGTCGCAAGCATTGTCGTAGGTGTGCGTTGCTTCGTCCTTCTTTGTGGAGCAAACGGAACACTGATGCCAATGATTAGTAGAATCCTTGTCCCACGTTGTTTTGTAGGAGTGAGTTATAGCACGAGTATAACCGCAGATATTACATGTCGTATCGCAGGCGTTTATGAAAATATGCTCTGCCTTCGCCCCATGATCACCACAAAAGGTACATGTGTACCAGTGCTCGTCATCGTCGTAAGTGAACTTGTCACTGTGGACGTGCAAACTTTCAAGAGAATATACCTTATATTTGTTGTCATTTAGAATACGAGTACATTTGTGTGGGTACTTTGTAGTTATATAGTCCGGGATATCTGTAATTGCGTCTAGTATATTAACCTTGGTTGCATTGCATATGAGATTTCCGCACGAAGAATCTGAGGTTAGCATTGATGCGACTGCAGGAGATTCTACATAAATGTTTGCAAGCTTTTCGCAATCGTCGAATGTTCGGTTGCCAATAGATCTAATGCTATCGGGAATATTTATGCTCGTAAGCCGTGTGCAACCGCGGAAAGCGCCACCGCCAATAAACGTAACGCTGTTGGGAATATGCATGCTCGTTAGCGACGAGCAATATTCAAAGGCATAACCCCCAATAGACGCAACGCTATCAGGAATACTTATGCCAGTAAGTGCCGAACAACCGCTGAAAGCATAGTTGTCGATGGACGTAACGCTATTCGGGATAGTTATGCTTGTTAAGTCTGAGCAATTATAGAAGGCAGAGCCGCCAATCTCCGTAACGCCGTCGGGAATAATAATGCTAGTAAGCGACGAACAACCGTTGAATGTATAGAGTCCAATAGACGTAACACCGACAGGAATATTAATGTTAGTAAGTGACGAGCAATATTCAAAGGCATAAACGCCAATAGACGTGACGCTATCGGGAATGCTTATGCTAGTAATCTCTGAGCAACCCGCAAAGGCATAGGGAGGAATAGCGGTTACCCCGTCAGGAATTTGCAAATCACCGGATACCAGATTGTTGTTTAAATAGAGGTTATTTGCAAAACACATGGGGTTAGAGTAAGAA
Organism: Eubacteriales bacterium; assembly: GCA_045593985.1. Taxonomy (GTDB): domain Bacteria; phylum Bacillota; class Clostridia; order Oscillospirales; family CAG-272; genus Colimorpha_A. The sequence goes on along the minus strand of JAZNXR010000099.1, from coordinate 706 downwards.
TAGCTAAGGTTTATGTCGCACCATGCTTTTAAATCACTGATATACACGCTTTCCAAAGACGAACAACCCAAAAAGGCATAGTCGCCAATGGACGTAACGCTATCGGAAATACTTATGCTAGTAAGTGCCCAGCAATCATAGAAGGCATAACTACCAATAGACGCTACGCTATCGGGAATACTTATGTTAGTAATCTCCGAGCAACCCGAGAAGGCATAGTCGCCAATAGATGTAACGGGCAAACCTTCGTGTATCGAAGGAATACTGAGTGCTCCTTCGGCAGAGGAATTGCATCCTGTTACCGAGAAGCTTTCCCCGTCACTGTTTAACGTAAACGTCAGATCGCTTTCACTTGCCGCGCTCGCGCTCGTTGCGCCGAGCATTGCAACAACGCAGATTGTCACAACTGCAAAAAGCGTCATAAATAGTTTCTTCATTTTTCTTTTCCTCCAAAAATAAAATAAAAAAATGCGCCCACCGAAGCGAGCGCATAAAAACGCAAACTCCGATAGTCGCCAAACTAATCATTGCAAATCGGTATAACCTCGTACGCAAAGCGGAATTTGCATTTTTTCAAATTCAGTATTTACGCACGAGGAAAAAGATATACTTTCCCAAAAAAGAAAATTATACCTGCTTTGCAATATTCGATTAGTTTGGCATTTTCATTTTATCATGGTGAAGAATTTTTGTCAATAGTGGGATT
>JAZNXR010000098.1:0-34338 GCA_045593985.1 Eubacteriales bacterium | reverse complement strand
TCAAGGATGGAATCCCAGTCGAAATCCTCCTTTTTAGCCATTGCGATAGCGCTGTACGCGCGGTCGTAAATGACCTTGCTCGGGCGCTGGGAAGCACCCTTTTCGCAGTAATAGATGCCAACTCTCTCGCCGCCGCGAACGATCTTCGAGGTATCGACTCCGAACTTGCGGAGACTGTTTACGACCGACTGACCGATCTCGTGTGTCGGGAGCTTGGTAACGAACTGTGCGTTGATTCCGTAGTTTGCGAGCGAAACCGCTACGTTTGCCTCGGCGCCACCGAAGGTCGCCTGATATTTTTCCGCCTGAACGAATCGAAGATATCCTTCAGGAGCAAGGCGAAGCATAAGCTCGCCGAACGTTACTGCTGTTTTCATTTGTTTTCTGCCTCCATTTTTTCAAGTGCTTCACTTACCATAAAGCTTCCGCCAACAGCGTAGACCTTATCGAAGCTAAGGAAATCGTCAAGATTGGACCTATCAACTCCGCCCGTAGGAATGAACTTGATCTGCGGGAAGGGAGCAGCAAGCGCCTTAAGTGCCTTAAGACCGCCGTAGACGTTAGCCGGGAAGAACTTAACTACCGTAATTCCAAGCTCGAGCGCCTGCATAATTTCGGTAGGCGTTACGCAACCGGGATAGTAGGTGATCCCTCTTTCCTTGCAAATGTTCGCAACGGGAATCGAAAGGCCGGGAGAAACGATGAACTTTGCGCCCGCTTCAAGTGCCTTTTCGCACTGCTCGGCGTTGATTACCGTTCCTGCGCCGATATTCATATCGGGATAGTTCTTGACTGCGTAGGCGATCGCCTCGGCAGCACAAGCGGTACGGAAGGTGATCTCCGCACAGTTAATTCCACTCTTTTTGAGCGCAGTGAGGATCTTATCGGTCTCACCGAGCTCCTTGATCACAACAACAGGTATGAGCTTATCCATTTTTCTTTACCCCCAAATATTCTACAATATTGTTAAAGCATATATTTTTTACAACCTCACCGACAAGCGCAAGATCGTCCGTCATCTCGCCCTTTTCGATCATCTCGCCGAGATACGAGCAGAGAATACGGCGGAAGTAGTGATGACGCGGATAAGAAAGGAAGGAACGGCTGTCGGTCAACATGCCGACAAAGGATCCGATGTGTCCCGTTGCGGTAAGATCCGCGAGGTGCTTTTCCATTCCAACCTTGTTGTCAAGGAACCACCAGGCAGGGCCGAACTGCATCTTGCCCTTTGCGCTGCCGTCCTGGAAGCATCCGATAAGCGACATGATCTCGGTATTCATCTTCGGATTGAGGTTGAATACGATCGTTCTCGGAAGACGTCCTTCGCTGTTAAGACGGTCAAACAGGCGCGACATATTAGCGATACTGTTATCCTCCGCGATGCTGTCATAGCCGGTATCGGGGCCGATCTTATTAAGCATTGCGCTGTTGTTATTTCTCATCGCACCGATATGAAGCTCGGTTGCGAGGTTATATTTTCCGTAGAGCGAGAAAAGGAAGTAGGTGAAGTATCCCTTGAATATCTCCTGCTCGGAGAGCGAAACGGAATTTCCCTCCATGCGGCTTCCGAACACCCTTGCCGCCTCCTCGCGGGGAGGGATCGGACAAACTCTCTGAAGCGAGATGTCGGTCGCAACCGTTCCGTGTGCTATAAACGCCTGAAGGCGCTCCTCGATAACCTTTTCAAGAGCATCAAGATCCTTTACGTCTCCAAGCTTGCCCACGAAGGTAAGGTACGCATCCGCCTCGATATTCATTATCTTGTCGGCACGGAACGCAGGATATACCTTAAAGCCGTAATTTTTCTTTTCGATTTCCTCAAAGGTGCTTAGATCGTCGAATATCTCATTCGTCGTGCAGAGATATGCGACGTTCGAGCCCTCTATCAAGCTCTGCGGAGTGACGTTGTTTTCCTTAATAAACGCGTTGCACTGCTCCCAGATCGCCTCTGCATTCTTCTCGTTTATCTCAAGAGTACAGCCGAAATAGGTCTCAAGCTCGACCTGCGACCAATGGTAAAGCGGGTTGCCGAACGCGCTGCCGATGGTACGGCAGTAGGCAAGGAACTTGTCCTTGTTCGATGCGCCTCCCGTGATGTACTCCTCGTCAACTCCGAAATTTCTTATAAGACGCCACTTGTAATGGTCACCCGAAAGCCATACCTCGTAAATATCGGAAAATTGCTTGTTTTCAAGAATTACCTTTTCGGGAAGATGGCAGTGGTAGTCGAATATCGGCATGTCTGCCGCATATTCGTAATAAAGCTTTTCCGCCGTCTTTGTCGTCAAGAGAAAGCTTTTCTTTATATAACTCATAATTGTCTCCTTTCAGAGCCTTTATATAATTACTTGTAATTATAAACCAAACTGTTTATGATTTCAACCTTTTTATTAAGATAGCTCGAATTTGTCACGGAATTACAAAAAAATGTCTCAAAGAGTCACGCCCGTTTTGTAAAAGGCGATCTCTCGAACGGCTTCGCTCTTGCATATATATTCGCCGTTCACCGTCATTTTGATAAGGTCGTATAGACCGTCGGCATCCATAGTGTGCGCGCTGAAATCTATCCAGCCGTTTTTCTTATCTGAAAGCGCCTCGTTCGTCGATATCTTCATCGTCGGAACGAAGGTCGAAAAGGGAGTGCCTCGCCCCGTCGTAAAGAGAACGATCTGACATCCCGCCGCCGCAAGCGCGGTCGCAGCGATAAGGTCGTTGCCCGGCGCATCAAGCACCGAAAGACCGTTTTTTCTCACCCTGTCGCCGTAGCCGAGAATGTCAACTATCGCCGTGCTTCCTCCCTTCTTTATACAGCCGAGCGATTTTTCCTCAAGCGTAGTGATCCCGCCTGCCTTGTTTCCGGGGCTGGGATTTTCGTAAACGGGAAAGCCGCGGTCGGTGTAATATTTCCTGAAGTCGGTTATCATCCTCTTGTATGCTTCAAAGACCTCGGCGCTTTCACATCTGTTCATCAGGATCTGCTCTGCGCCGAACATTTCAGGAACCTCGGTAAGCACCGCACTTCCGCCCGCCGCAATAATGCGGTCGGTAACTGTACCGACAAGCGGATTTGCCGTTATGCCCGAAAAACCGTCCGAGCCGCCGCATTTAAGCCCGATCTTAAGCTCGGAATAGGGCCTTTCTTCTCTTGCGTATTCCTTTGCTCTTTCGGCAAAGCGCTCGATAATATTCAGCCCGTAGGATATCTCGTCCTCAACGTCCTGACAGTTGAAAAACTCAATATTGTCACGGTTAAACGGCACAAGATATTCCCGGATTCCGTCAAGCCCGTTATTTTCGCAGCCAAGTCCGACGAAAAGCACGAAGGCTGCGTTCGGATTAAGAGCGATGGCAGAGAGAAGCTTTTTTATGTTCCCGTTATCCTCGCCGAGCTGTGAGCAGCCAAACTGATGCGTGAAGGTGTAAATACCGTCAAGCGATCCTCCGACAAGCTTCTGCGCCTGCTGACACATTTTTATGCAGACCTGATTTACGCATCCGACTGTCGGTATTATGTATATCTCGTTTCGGATTCCCGTTTCTCCGTATGGACGGCGGTAGCCCATAAAGGTATCGTATCCGATTCCGCATCTGCAATCTATCGGCTGATAAACGTATTCCACGTCCTCGTCGAGATGCGAACGGACATTGTGGCTGTGTACCCATTCGCCCTCCTTTATATCGGAGGTAGCACGTCCTATGATCTCACCGTACTTAATTACCGCCTCGCCCGAGTAAATATCGCGGAGGGCGAATTTGTGTCCCTTCGGTATCTTGCCGTCCTCAAGGGAGATGGCGACGTTATCCTTTTCATTTATAATGAGAGTTTTCATAACGGTAAGCTTCCCTTCGCAAGCCGGTTTCACAAGAATTCCATTTTACGATTACATTATAATCAAAATATTCTTGACTCACAATACAAAATGTGATAAAATAGTTTGAAATTACATATATATTTTAAATATTTTGAGAAAGGAGACGCTGTATGCAACGCTTTTTGGAAGTCGAAGAATCAATAAAAACCGTGCCGTGGAACATGAACGGACTTCATTCGCATTCCCATTATGAAATATTTTTTCTTACAAAGGGAGAAAGAGAATATTTCTTTACGAACATCGCGTATCACATTGCGGCACCCTGCCTCATAATAATTCCGCCTCACACGATGCACATGACTGAGGGCGGGCCGTTCGAAAGAACGATAATCGACGTGTCCGAGGATTACCTTAATAACTATCAAAGATTCGTTCTCGCAGAAAAGTCGACCAAATTTTTGAAGCCGAACGAGGAGCAATGCAAGGAGCTTATGCGCCTGTTCAGAGAAATGGTCGATACCGACCGCCACGCAAAGCACGCTGACGAAATATTGAACGCACTTTTTTCGTATACCCTCCACGTTATAAGCGGAATAGAAGCGCCGAATATAAATTCTGTAATGTTCGAGCGCAGCTATATTCCGCCGCTCGTTCTTAAAGCGGTAAATTATCTTAACGTCAGCTACGGTGAAAACCATACGCTCGACAGTCTTGCAAAGCGATTTTTCGTGTCAAAAGCCACGATCATGTATAACTTCAATAAATATCTTCACTGTCCACCGATGGACTACCTTTTGATGCTCCGTCTTTCCAAAGCCAAGGAAGAGCTTATGAACACGGATAAGAGCATAAAGGAGATCTCCGAAAGCTGCGGCTTTTCCTCACCAAACTATTTCAGCTTGATCTTCAAGCGCAAGGAAAATATATCGCCCGGTAATTACAGAAAGTATCAGAACACAAAAAAATAAAATAATATGCAGAAAGGATGGGAGAAGCGTATGGAAAAAAAGAAAAAGCCGCTTATAAGCGGCAGAGACGTATATTTGATAATCTCGCTGACCGTTCTCGTTGCGCTTCTTCTTATCGGAACATTCACGATTGGGCCAAAGATCGTAGGCTTGGCGCGCGATCCCGAAAATCTGCGTCGGGAGCTTGGCGGAAATAACCCGAAAAGCTGGCTCATATTCATAGGAATACAGTTTCTTCAAGTCACGTTCGCCTTCATTCCGGGCGAATTCATCGAGATCGCCGCAGGATATATCTACGGCCCGTTTCTCGGAACAATCCTCTGCCTTATCGGAGTCCTGCCGGCGACCTGCCTTATATTCGGGCTGACGAAGCTGCTCGGGCGCAAATTCACGAAGATCACCCTCGACGAAAAGGATCTCAAAAAGTTCAGCTTCCTGAATGACGAAAAGAAGCTGAAAACAACGCTGTTCTTGCTATACTTCTTCCCCGGAACGCCGAAGGACGTCATAACCTATTTTGCAGGAATAACGAAGATCAAATTCCTGCCGTTTCTCCTCATAAGCGTATTCTGCCGAATCCCATCGATCCTCACCTCAACCCTCGCAGGCGGCGCACTCGGAGAAAATAAATTTGTACTGACGCTCGTGATCTTTGGCGTCACAGGAATCACCGTGCTTCTCGGCTGGGTGATGTTTAAGAAGATTTCGGGCAAGAAGAAACCCAACTCCCGCAATTGATTTGTTTTAAATACAAGCCGGTAACAATTGACACAAAAAAACAACTGCTCATAATAAGCAGTTGTTTTTTCTTTTACTCTTGCGAATCGTTGTTATCGCCGCTATTATCTTCTTCTTCGGCGTTAACGTCACTGTTATCGTTGTTTTGCCCCCGACCAAGCAATACGGTCAAGACCTCAGCGAGCAAAGAAACTCCAAAAATCCTGATCGATAGCATTGTAAGCCCATTGCTGTTGATGAATATTAGATTAACAAGCATCAAAACAGCGCTTATTAGACACGCTATACCGGCGATCGCTTTAATGATTTTCACAATATTGTTAACCAAAGCACCCACCTCATCGCTTTATCGAAAACTCAAACGATGAACCGCATTCGATACAAAAACCCGATCCCTCGCAGCTTAGTCCGTAAGAAAGATCTACCGTCTCTAAGTCGCCTTCACTGCCGCAATAAGGACACACGAGGTAATAGGTCACCGTTGACAAAGTCGAGGATTCGATTTCAACGTTTGTTCCCCGTGCGCCGCATCCTGTAAGACAAAACAGCAGAACAAACGCCATAAATACTACCATAATTTTTTTCTTCATAATTGTTACCTCCGATTATTATATCCCAAATTGGGATATAATGATTATACCAAAACGGTATAATATTGTCAAGAGATATTTTACAAAAAATCGGAGATTGTGATTAAAGTGGTGTTTCGACTAAAAGAATTGCGAAAAGAAGCGAAAATTTCCCAGCTGAAGTTGGCGCTGGATTTAGGAATGAATCAAAATTCAATAAGTCGGTATGAAAACCTCGAGCGCGAAGCGGATTATATAACGCTGATCAAGTTTGCCGACTATTTCAACGTATCTATTGACTACCTGTTAGGACGAACCGATATAAAACAAGCAAAATAAAAAGCCAAGTCGGTGACTTGGCTTTTTGTTATAAAAATCAGTCCTCTGCTTGCTCTATCGGCGTTACGATCGGCTTGCCGTATTTGTCGAGCAGGACAGTCAGCCCGCCTGCGTAACCGCTTGAATGAAACAAATAGTTTATTCCCGTTTCCCTGTCAACCAGGATCTCGGTCGAGCCCATTCCTTGACTGTATGTTTTAATGAATCTCTTTTCTTTTTTAGCCATCGTAATAACCTCCAAACGGCAGATTGTAAGCTTATTATATCATAAAATGATAAAACCGCAAGACCTTTGTATCATAATTGCGAGTTGTATTGGTAAAGAAAAGGATGATGACGTCCCGACTGTTCGATACGTCATTTGTAGGGTGCGACGTCCCCGACGCACCGCAACTCCCACGCTCATTTTATTACAAACAATAAAACGCTTTGCCACTTTTTTGTAGGGGAGGGGCTTGCTCCCGCCGAAAAAACAAGTTTCCTTACGAGAGAGATTCGAACTATACTCCCTGCGAGCAAAAAGCTCTGCTTTTGGCACTCCGTGCCTTGTTGCGCTTTGCGCAACGCTCGCGGAGCAATCTTCGCCGCCTCGCTGACAAGCAAGCTTGCCGACTCGGCTTTGCTCGATTATCTGCGCCGCCGCCCGCTGCGCGAGCTGCGACGCAGTCGCAGCGAATCTCTCTTTCTCCGCCAAAAAACAAAAAGCCGCCCAAATGGGCGGCGTTTTTTGGCGGAGAAAGAGAGATTCGAACTCTCGCGCCGGTTTCCCGACCTACTCCCTTAGCAGGGGAGCCCCTTCACCTACTTGGGTACTTCTCCAATAGCTGCAAATGGTATTATACCACAAAAAACACGGATTGGCAATAGTATAATTATTAAATTTGTGTGAACACGGCAGTCGGAATGACGTGTTTTGTTGACAATTATGTCATTCCGAGTTATAATTACTAAAAACGCAAACGAAGGAGGGACGGTATGAAAAGCAGTCCGCTTGCAGACAGAATAAGACCGAAAAGCTTTGATGAAATGGTCGGTCAGAATCACCTGTTTGGTCAAAACGGCGCAATACGAAAGATATGCGCCGAAAATTACCTTCCCAATATGATATTTTACGGCCCGCCCGGCACCGGAAAAACGACCGCCGCAAGAATAATCGCAGACGGCTCGGGAATGACGCTTCGCTGTCTTAATGCGACATCCGCTTCCCTTTCCGACGTCAAGGACGTCGTTGCCGAGACCTCGTCGCTTCTCGGCTCCGACGGAATTCTTCTCTACCTTGACGAGATACAGTATTTCAACAAGAAGCAGCAGCAGTCGTTGCTTGAATACATCGAGGACGGCAGAATCACCCTGATCGCATCAACAACCGAAAATCCCTATCTTTACGTTTACAACGCAATTATTTCCCGCTCCGCGGTTTTTGAATTCAAGGCTGTCGGCGAAAGCGATATAATCCCTGCGCTGAAGCGTGGACTGTCGCTCCTTAACGAGGAAACAGGCAGAAGTAAGACCGCGCCCGACGAGGTGCTTGCATATATTGCCGCAAGTGCGGCGGGTGACGTAAGGCGCTCAATAAACCTGCTTGAAAACACCTATTTTACAAGCGGCAAGGAGCTGACGCTTGACGCCGCAAAGGACTTTACGCCCTCGGTCATCGGAAACTTTGATAAAAGCGGAACTGTGCATTACGACCTGCTTTCGGGACTTCAGAAGTCGATCCGAGGCTCCGATCCCGATGCGGCGATATTCTACCTCGCAAAAATTCTCGAGGGCGGCGACCTGATCGGCGCTTGCCGCAGGCTTCAGGTAATTGCTTGTGAGGATATCGGTCTTGCCTATCCGCAGGCGGCGCAGATCGTGCTTTCCTGCGTACAAATGGCGAATAATCTCGGCCTGCCCGAGGCGAGGATCCCACTTTCCGAGGCAGCGATCCTGCTCGCAACCGCACCGAAATCGAACAGCGCTTATGCGGCATACGCCGCAGCGGCAGAGGATATCGCAAAGGGTAAAGGTCAGACGATACCGCCCTATATGCGCCCATCGAATAATTATGACGGATATAAATATCCGCACGATTATCCCGACCACTACGTCCCCCAGCAGTACCTTCCCGACGATATCAAATACGCATCCTATTACACCTACGGCGATAACAAGACCGAGCAAGCCGCAAAAGCGTATTGGGATAAGATCAAGAAAAAATAATTATGCAAAACACCGCCTCGGCGGTGTTTTTTGTTAATCAAGATCAAATCTCATAACCTCAATAGCTATTCTCGCACCGAGACGAAAGCCGTAAGAAAAAATCTCACGCTGACACATATTGTCAAGCTCGTCTTCGCAATCATCAAGCTTTTCAAATATCGCCTTTTGTTCATCGGTCATTGTGTCTTTCAGATCTTTTCTGTGCTTGCGTATGTATTCTACCATATCCAATGACAGTTCATGTGATTCTCGGTAGTTTTCAATAGGGCATAAATCTCCATACCATAGCTTTTCGAGTATTTTTTGCATTGTTGTACTCCTTTAATTTGTTTTTATATAAATAAAATATCACATTTTGAGATATTTGTCAATATCTCAAAGCGAGATGTGCTATTATTTTTATAGATACTCATAAGGAGACAATTATGCGACTCAAAGATTTAAGAGAAGATAACGATTTGACTCAAAAAGAGGTTGCGAATTATTTGCAGATAAAGCAAAACACCTACTCCCAATATGAAAATGGGCAAAGGCAGTTGCCGATACCCTTTCTAATTGCACTTGCCAAGTTTTATAAAACCACAACAGATTATATTTTAGGACTTACCGACAAAAAGAATTGAACCTTAAAACACCGCCTCGGCGGTGTTTTTTACGCTCCGTTCTGTCCGCAAACGATTGAGAGCTTTACCATTTTTGTTTGTAGGGACAGGCGTCCTCGACTGTCCGCGCCAAAACGGTGTTACATCCCTTCGGACACCTCATCCACCGCTACCGCGGTCCCCCTTCCCCCGCTGGGGAAGGCCAACAACGCCCCGATTCTTCGGTACGTTGTTTGTAGGGACAGGCGTCCTCGACTGTCCGCGCCAAAACGGTGTTACACCCCTTCGGACACCTCATCCACCGCAGACGCAACGTCTGCGGTCCCCCTGTCTCGCTGCGGCTCGGTCACGCTCGGGGTCTGACGTGCCCCCGGCACGTCATTCAACACCCTCGCGCCGCTTCGCTACCCGCTGGGAAAGGCTGATAACGCTTCATCTGATCCTTGATTTGGACAGCAAGCTATGATATAATGAACACAGAGGTGATCGTTTGAAGAAAAGAATTATAACCGCATCAATTATCGGCGTTTTACTGCTCGTCATAATTCTTGCCACAATATTTGCTTTGGTTTGGAACGGCGTGATCATTCTGAATAGATCTAATGCCGACAAGTATAACGTAAAAGGAATTGACGTCTCATCGTATCAAGGTAAGATCGACTGGGGCGTGCTTTCGAGGCAAAATATTTCCTTCGTATTTATAAAAGCCACGGAGGGAAGCACTTTTGTAGACAAAAGCTTCGATTACAACTTCACGGAGGCGCAGAAGACCTCGCTTGCCGTCGGTGCTTATCATTTCTTCAGCTATGACAGCGGCGGACAAACGCAGGCGGAAAATTTCATAAATACCGTCACTCCCTTTGAGGGCATGCTGCCGCCTGTCATAGATCTCGAATTTTACGGTGACAAAGAAAAGGATCCTCCCGACAGAGAATCGGTTAGCGCCCAGCTGAAAATAATGCTTGAATTATTGGAGGAGCATTACGGTCAAAAGCCCATTATATATGCTACCGAAAAATCCTATAAGCTGTATCTGTCAAACGATTATGAGGAATACGACATTTGGATAAGAAACGTGATTTCAAAGCCGAAGCTGTCCGATGGCAGGACGTGGACGTTTTGGCAGTATACGAATCGTGGCAAGCTTGACGGATATAACGGCAAGGAAAAATTCATTGATCTGAACGTTTTTAGCGGAAGTAAAGAGGAATTTGCTTCGTTTTTGCAGAACAGAGGATATAAGGATCCTGCCAAAGAACCCTAAAACAACCTTCTTGAACAAAAACACCCCCGACGGAATGTCGGGGGTGTTACTTCTTTTATTATTTTGCCTGAATATATCCTTCTGCGGTAAGAAGCTCGGCGATAAGAACTGCACCGCCGCCTGCACCACGGAGAGTGTTGTGAGAAAGTCCAACGAACTTGTAGTCGAATAGTGTATCTTCACGAAGACGTCCGACTGTTACGCCCATACCGCAGTAAATATCACGGTCGAGAGCCGCCTGCGGACGGTTATCTTCCTCAAAATAGGTGATAAACTGCTCGGGCGCCGAGGGAAGACCGAGAATCTGCGGCTTGCCCTTATACTCTCTCCAACGAGCGAGGATCTCGTCCTTGCTCGGCTTCTTCTCGAAGTCAACAAACACAGCTGCGGTATGACCGTTCGAAACGGGAACTCTTATGCACTGCGTGGTGATAATGGGCGATTCCGCCTTAACGATAACGCCGTTTTCAACTCTACCCCAGATGCGAAGCGGCTCCTGCTCGCTCTTTTCTTCCTCGCCGCCGATATACGGAATGACGTTGTCGATCATTTCGGGCCATTCACGGAAGGTCTTTCCTGCGCCGGAAATCGCCTGATAGGTCGTAGCTACGACTCTCGTCGGGCCAAAGTCGAGAAGCGGCGAAAGCATAGGAACATAGCTCTGGATAGAGCAGTTCGGCTTAACAGCGATAAATCCGCTCTTTGTGCCGAGACGCTTTCTCTGATACTCGATAACGTCAAGATGCGAATCGTTGATCTCCGGAATTACCATAGGAACGTCAGGCGTCCAACGGTGAGCAGAGTTGTTTGAGATAACAGGCGTTTCGGTCTTTGCGTAAGCCTCCTCAAGCGCCTTGATCTCGTCCTTTTTCATATCGACCGCGCAGAATACGAGGTCAACGTCCTTCGAGAATTCCTCAACCTTCGAAGCATCGTAAACAGTCATGTTCTTTACAGCTTCGGGCATATCGAGGTCGAGCTTCCAGCGTCCACCGACAGCTTCCTCGTATGTCTTGCCTGCCGAGCGACCGCTTGCCGCCAGACCTGCTATTTCAAAATAAGGATGGTTGTTAAGAAGCGTAATAAAACGCTGTCCGACCATTCCCGTCGCTCCGATAATTCCTGCTTTGAGTTTCTTTGCCATTTCTATATGTTTCCTTTCAGAAGAAATTTCAATATCATTTTATGAAATCAGACGCCCCTCGTCATCAAAAAAGTAAAGAAGTCCGTCAATTTCCGCTTCGCCCGTCACAGCCGCACCGTCGTCGCCGAAATAGTACGTGTAACCGTCGATCGTAATAAAGCCAAACATCATCGCTTCCTTGTCGTGATCGCCGCCGGGATTGAAGTAATACTTCTTGCCGTCAATCTCGACAAGACCTTTTTTAAGGTTTCCCTTTTCGTTGAAGCAGTATTTGTAGCCGTCAATTTCAACTATCCCGAACTGCTTGAAGCCGTGGTCATTAAAATACCAGAGCTTTCCGTCAAGGATTCGCATTTCGTTGCAGTACATGGTGCCGTTTGCATTGAAGCAGTAGGTCTCACCGTCTATTATATACTCACCGGTCACCATAACGCCGTTGTCGGCATAATAGCGGAAGCCGTCAATTCTGCACCAGCCGTCAACAAGGGCATGCGAGCCGTAGTCGGAGAAAATATAGGTCTTTTGTCCGATCGTTACAAGCCCGGACGCACGCTTGAAAGGAAGCTCAAGATAATACTTCTCGCCGTCCTCCTCGTACCAGCCGGGTATAAGCGTCGAACGAAATACGAAAAGCAGGACAATGGCAAGCACAAGCGATAGCGATATTGCAACAATTTTTATAACACTTTTGGACATTGCCTTCATCTTTAGCCCTCCTTTTTCATTATAAAGTAATTATATATCAAAAATCCTCGATTGTAAATAGCTTTTTTAACTAACTAAATCGGTTTTCACGGAAATATTATTGTTTTTGTTTGACACAGATAATCCAATTTTGCAAAAACCGTTGACAAAGCCCCCGATTTGGTGTATAATTCAATAGCTTCGAGCAACAAAAAATGTAACGAAGCGCATCAATTAAATATGTACAGTATGCATCACGGAGGGTTATTTCGCCTACGGCGAAGATACCCACACCCTGCGCCTGACAAGCAAGCTTGTCGATCTTCGGGTGGGGAGTAGCGACGGTGGATCCGACGAACAAAGTTCGCCGAGCCGCATCTCAGAAGCTCCGTAAATATGATGCACGCTGTTGCATCAATTAAATATGTACAGTATGCATCACGGAGGGTTATTTCGCCTTACGGCGAAGATACCCACACCCTGCGCCTGACAAGCAAGCTTGTCGATCTTCGGGTGGGGTATGCGAAGTGGATTCGACGAACAAAGTTCGCCGAGCCGCATCTCAAGAAGCTCCGTAAATATGATGCACGCTGTTGCATCATATTTACGGAGGGATATCGAAGTGGTCATAACGAGGCGGTCTTGAAAACCGTTTGCCTTCACGGGCGCGTGGGTTCGAATCCCACTCCCTCCGCCAACAAAAAACGCACTTTTGTCTACCGACAAAGGTGCGTTTTTTGAATGATGTTTGCCTTCGGCAAATGATGTTGGCTACGCCAATGATGACGGCTACGCCTAATAATGTGTGCCTAACGGCACATTGGGCAAACATCGCATCATTGCGGTACGAAGTGGCGCAACATCATTTTGAGCGAAGCGAAAAACATCATATCGCCGTAAGGCGATGCATCATTTTCAAAGCATACGGCTTCGCCCTGATTTATGTGAAAGTTTGAATTCATACGCAAAGCCAGCAAAATTATCTTTTTCTTAGCCCATACACAAAATCCCCTCACACCTATTTACAAAACCGATAAAATGTATTATAATAGTATACTGAATAGTTTTATTCCGAAACGATTAATAAGGAACCGACATTATGGATAAAATAGTAAAATACGCCCTTGAATATTATAAAAAAATGCAAGAGGAGCTAAGTTCGATCCGCGATCGAGATCCAGCGGCGGATTCGAACATTGAGGTTGCCCTTCTCTACTCGGGCTACCACGCTGTTCTCGCATATCGCATTGCCCACATTCTTCACGTTCGTGGCTACAAGGTCGCAGCACGTCTTATCAGCCAAACGGCAAAATTCTTCACGGGAATCGAAATTCACCCCGGCGCAAAAATAGGCAAGGGGCTCTTTATCGACCACGGCACGGGAGTCGTCATCGGCGAGACCGCCGAGATCGGCGATAACTGTACCCTCTACCAGGGTGTTACCCTCGGCGGCACGGGCAAGGACGTCGGCAAGCGTCATCCTACCCTCGGCAACAACGTAATGGTCGGCGCAGGAGCGAAGATCCTCGGCCCCTTCAAGGTCGGCGATAACGCAAAGATTGCGGCAAACGCCGTCGTTCTCTCCGAGGTGCCCTCCGATTCGACCGCAGTCGGAATTCCTGCAAGAATCGTAAAGAGAAGGAACATCAGATGCGATCTCGACCAGGTTCACATGCCTGACCCCGTATCGCAGGAGCTGTGTCGACTCAATCACCAGATCGACCTGCTTGAAAAGCGCATAAATCAAATGGAAAACAAAGGCAACTGACCGAAAGGACATAAAAATGAAGCTTTATAACAGTCTGACGAGAACAAAGGACGAATTCATCCCGAACGAGGAGGGCAAGGTAACGATATACACCTGCGGCCCCACCGTCTACCATTTTGCACACATCGGCAACCTCCGCACCTACATAATGGAGGATGCTCTTGTTCGTTCGCTCGAATATCTCGGCTACGATGTAAACCGCATTATGAATATAACCGACGTCGGCCACCTGACAGGTGACTCCGACGACGGAGAGGACAAGATGCTCAAGGGCGCAAAGCGCGAAAAAAAGAGTGTCATGGAGATAGCAAAGTTCTATACCGACGCATTCTTCAAGGACTGCGAGCAGCTTAATATCAAAATGCCGACACACGTTCAGCCCGCAACCGGTTGCATTCCCGAATTCATCAATATGATCGAAAAGCTGCTTGAGGGCGGCTACGCCTACGAGGCGGGCGGAAACGTCTATTTCGACATTTCCAAGCTCGATAAGTATTACGTTTTCGGCGAGCATAAGGCAGACGATCTCGAGGTCGGCGTTCGTGACGGCGTTGAGGGCGACGATAACAAGAGAAACCCCGCCGACTTCGCTCTGTGGTTTACCAAGAGCAAGTTCGACGATCAGGAGCTTAAATGGGACTCCCCCTGGGGAGTTGGCTATCCCGGCTGGCACATCGAATGCTCTGCAATTTCCCTCAAATACGGCGGCGAATATCTCGATATTCACTGCGGCGGCATCGACAACGCCTTCCCCCATCACACGAACGAAATTGCACAGTCCGAGGCATTCCTCGGTCATAAGTGGTGCAACTTCTGGTTCCACGTTCTCCATCTCAATACCGCAAGCGGTAAAATGAGCAAGAGCAAGGGCGAGTTCCTCATTCTCGACCTCCTTAAGAGCAAGGGCTACGATCCCCTCGCATACCGTTTCTTCTGCCTGCTTTCTCATTACAGAAAGCCTCTCGTATTCTCCTACGAAGCTCTCGACAACGCATCGACCGCATATAAGAAGCTCCGCAACCGTTGCTCGTCGATCAAGGACGAGGGAGAGATCGACGCAGAAGCAGTCGCAAAGGCACAGGCAGCGTTTGCCGATGCTGTCGGAAACGATATAAACACCTCCCTTGCAATCACCGCCGTTTACGATGCGCTCAAGCTCGATGTCAGCGGCGCAACGAAGCGTGCAATAATTGCCGACTATGACAGAGTTCTTGCTCTCGATCTTCTCACGCCCTTCGCCATCGAAGAAAAGAAGGAAGAAACCGAAGCAGGCGATCCCGAAATACTTGCACAGATCGCTCTCCGTGCCGAAGCAAAGAAGGCAAGAAATTTTGCCGAAGCCGACCGCATCAGAGACGAGCTTGCTTCCCGCGGAATAACCCTTATCGACACTCCGAACGGAACAACCTATAAAATCAACTGACACTATCCCCACAAGGAGATAAAATGAAAGCAGTAAAGCTCCTCATACTTCTTCTTGTCCTGTCGCTGCTCTCCTCCTGCGGCATAATAGTCATAAACGACGGAAAGGAGACCTCGATTTCGGACACGACAGACGTAGAGATAACCTATACCCCAAACGACTACGACACAAAGCCGATTCCGAATTACGAGGACGAAGCAAAAAGGCTTCTTTCCGAGCTTCCCGACAAAAACCTGCAAGGTCATACCGTTGTAATCACGTCAGACGTAGCGGTTTCGGGCATCTGGGATGATGTCGAGGGGCCGTACGTTTCCTCGGTGTTGAAGCGCAATTCAATGATTGCCGATAAATACAACGCCGTTGTATCGAGTAACGAGGCATATACCGCTGCGCTTTTTGAAAAGGTTAAATCTGCATATCTGTTAGATGACTTCTATGCAGACTTCGTTGCCATAAAAAGCGGCGAGCTCGGCGCATATTATGCGAGCGAAAGCATCACAAACTTCAAGGTGCTGACGTACAGCGATTTTTCAGCCCCGTATTTTAACCAATCCGCAATTGATCAAATGACCTTCGGCGGCTCGATTTACGGCGTCGCGGGCTCTATGACCGAAAGTCCCGAGGGCTACGGATGCCTCTTTTTCAACAAAACCCTGGGCGACGAGATCGGTATAAGCATCGACTATAATGCGATATACAATCACGAGTTCACCTGGGACAAGCTGTTTACCGATTTAGCGGCTGCAAAAACCGAAAACGCCCTTTTGACCTCAAG
This sequence comes from Eubacteriales bacterium, assembly GCA_045593985.1. Classification (GTDB taxonomy): domain Bacteria; phylum Bacillota; class Clostridia; order Oscillospirales; family CAG-272; genus Colimorpha_A. The sequence goes on along the minus strand of JAZNXR010000098.1, from coordinate 18,047 downwards.
CTTCGACGATCAGAGCCTTTCGGTGGTCACGCTCCTTACTGCAGGACAAAACTATCTCTCAAAGGACAGTAAGGGAAACCTCGTATCAAACTTTAATACAAGCATTTCAAATACAGTCATAGCAAATCTGAAAAAGCTTGCATCCTATCGGGTAAACGAATTCACGGTAACAAGCAAGGTAACCGACGAAAACGGTACCGAAAGCACCGTAAGCACAAAGCTGAGCGGACTTGATATATTTATAAAAGGAAAGGCGCTTTACGCCTTCGGACGGGTTTCCGACATGGCGAAGATCGCCAACTGCGGCTTCGAATGGGAGATCCTGCCGATTCCCATGCTGACAGAGGGAGAAAAGTATAACGCCGCGGCAACAGACACAGCCTCAGTGCTCGTTCTTCCGAAATCAAGCAAAAGCATAGAGCAAAACGGATATATTCTTCAGGCGCTCGGCGCAGCGTCCTATAAGCATACCCAGATCGAATATATCGAATATGCAATGCATCACTATGCATCAAGCTACTACACCTTCGATATGCTCGAGCTGATAATTGAAAATCCGTTATATGACCACGCGATCATGCTCGGCACAAAATATACGAATCTTCGCAGCGGCACCTACGTTGCCTTCCACAACGCCGTAATCAATAATAAAACCCTCACCTATTATATAAACAAATCGAAAGCAAACCTGCAAAAATACCTTGATCTCAGAAACTAAATGTTAAATTTATGTAAACAATGAAATAACTGTTTACAAAATCGTTTTTAAGTGTTATAATGACAAAGTATTGTCGGTACCTCGGCTTTCGGGGAAAGGACTTGGCAGACAAGTCGATTTTCACCCGCCGATTGCTGGGATAGCCGCAATAAAAAATAATATTTTATGAGGTGAAAAAATGATCACTCCCGAAATCAAAAAGGAAATTATCGAAAAGTACGCAACTCACGAAGGTGACACCGGCTCGCCCGAGGTACAGATCGCGATTCTCACTTACAGAATCAACTCTCTTACCGAGCACCTTAAGGTGAATAAGAAGGACCACCACAGCCGTCGCGGCCTTCTCAAGATGGTTGGTCACAGACGAAACCTTCTCGGCTACCTTATGGAAAACGATATCGCTCGTTACCGTGCGATCGTTGAAAAGCTCGGCCTGAGAAAGTAAGCCCGACGGGGTTTAGTTCTGCTGCACCCCACAAATATAAGGGACAAGTGGGGAACCGAAGTTTTCGGTTCCCCTATCTTTTTGAAAAACAACGCCGTTTTCAGACGTTCGGGTTTGGTTATCCACACAAGAACGAGACAGAGCGTCGTTCTTGCCTTCCCCTTGGGGAAGGTGTCAACCGGTAGGTTGACGGATGAGGTTAGGATGCGAAGCATCCGTTTCATTAACAGTGTTACATCACTTTCGAACACCTCATCCACCACGGGCGCTGCGCCCGCGGTCCCACTTCCCCAAGGGGAAGGCACCACGCGCAACCCATGAAATTGTAATAAGCTCAGATTGAGTTTATATATACCGGCGCCGAGAGACGAGTGTCGGTAAGATGTATAAGTTGGAGGAAAGAAAATTATGTTCGAAAATTTCAAAGTTTATGAGTACGAGCTCGCCGGAAGACCTCTCGTGATCGAGACCGGCAAGATGGCAGGACTTGCAAACGGCTCCTGCCTCGTAAGATACGGTGATACCGCCGTTCTCTGTAATGCGACTGCATCGGCTAAGCCCCATGACGGTATCGACTTTTTGCCCCTTTCGGTCGACTTCGAGGAAAGACAGTACTCTGTCGGTAGGATCCCCGGCGGCTACTTCCGCCGTGAGGGTAAGCCCTCCGAGAAGGCAATTCTCACTTCCCGTGTTATCGACCGTCCCGTTCGTCCCCTCTTCCCGAAGGACCTTCGTAACGACGTAGCTCTTACCCTTACCGTTATGTCGGTAGATAATGACTGCTCCCCCGAGATCACCGCAATGATCGGTGCTTCCATCGCCCTTTCGATCTCCGATATTCCGTGGAACGGACCTATCGCAGGCGTATTCGTAGGTATGGTAGACGGCGAGTTCGTTATCAACCCCACCTCTGCACAGAGAGAAAAGAGCATCCTTGAGCTTACCGTAGCAGGAAGCGCAAACAAGGTCGTTATGATCGAGGCAGGCGCAAAGGAAGTATCCGACGAGGATATGTTCAATGCAATTATGCTCGCTCACGAGGAGATCAAGAAGATCGTTGAGTTTATCAACGGAATCGTCAGCGAGATCGGCAAGCCCAAGTTCGACTATCCCTCTTGCGAGTTCGACCACGAAATGTTCGATAAGGTATTCGCATTCTGCGAAAAGGACGTTATGTTCGCCCTCGACACCGATGACAAGAATGTTCGTGACGCTCGTATGAATCCCATCCGTGACGCCATCATCGAGAAGTTCCTCGAGGAATATCCCGATATCGAGGCTCGCTATGAGGAGCTTATCTATAAGATCCAGAAGAAGATCGTCCGCCGTTGGCTTATCAACGATAAGAAGCGTGTTGACGGCAGAAGAATGGACGAGATCCGTCCCCTCAACGCACAGGTCGACCTTCTCCCCCGTACTCACGGCTCGGGTATGTTCACCCGTGGACAGACTCAGGTTCTTACCATAGCTACCCTCGGAACTCTCGGCGACGCACAGATGCTCGACGGCATCGACGAAGAAGAGTCGAAGAGATATATGCACCATTACAATATGCCCGGTTACTCTACCGGTGAAGCAAAGGCAGTCCGTTCTCCCGGACGCCGTGAGATCGGTCACGGTGCGCTCGCAGTGCGTTCGCTCGTTCCCGTTCTCCCCTCCGTTGAGGAATTCCCCTACGCTATCCGTTGCGTATCCGAGGTTCTTTCCTCTAACGGCTCTACCTCTCAGGCATCCGTTTGCGGTTCTACCCTCGCTCTTATGGCAGCAGGCGTTCCGATCAAGGCTCCCGTTGCAGGTATCTCCTGCGGACTTATCACCGAGGAGGACGGCTCCTGGACGACCATGATCGACATCCAGGGACTTGAGGACTTCTACGGCGATATGGACTTCAAGGTAGCAGGTACTCATAAGGGTATTACCTCTATCCAGATGGACCTTAAGATCGACGGTCTTACCCCCGAGATCATTAAGGAAGCTCTTGAGACAACCCACAAGGGCCGTGATTATATCATTGACGACGTTCTTCTTAAGGCAATCGCTGAGCCTCGTCCCGAGGTCTGCAAGTGGGCGCCCAAGATGATCTCCATGAAGATCAACCCCGAGAAGATCGGCGACGTTATCGGACCTAAGGGTAAGGTAATCCAGAAGATCCAGGCAGAGACCGGCACCGAGATCACCATCGAGGACGACGGCTCGATCTTCATCGCAGCAGTCAACCGTGACGGCGGTCTCGCTGCAGAAGCTGCAATCAAGAATATCGTATTCGAGCCCGAGGTCGGCGCAATCTACGAGGGCACCGTTACCCGCGTAATTCCGATCGGCGCATTCGTTGAGTTTGCTCCCGGTAAGGAAGGCCTCGTTCATATCTCCAAGCTCGCTCATACCAGAGTCGAGAAGGTAGAGGACGTTTGCAACGTCGGCGATAAGCTCGCAGTTAAGTTCCTCGGAATCGACGAAAAGGGCAGAATGAACCTTTCTCATAAGGATACTCTTCCCCGCCCCGAGGGAATGGAGGAGGAAGCTCCCGTTGAGCGTCCCCGCCGCCCCTTCCGTCCCCGCAGAGACAACAAGAACTAATAATTAAAAAAAGCACGGCTAAGCCGTGCTTTTTTGTTGTAACCGAAAACCACGCGTGAGAAGCGTGGTAGAAAATAGGTTTACCGGTGAACGGAAATGAGGCGAAGAAAAAGCGCAGTTTAACGGTGGTTCGTGCCAATGGCTCCCTCCGAGAGGGAGCTGTCGAGCCAAAGGCGAGACTGAAGGAGCCATCGGGCGAGTAAAGTTCAAGAATAGGTATTTATGGAGCCGCCCTGATGAGACGGGCAACATTCGATAATTCTTGTTATCGCGTGCTCCTTCCGTCTTTTTGCTTCGCAAAAATCCACCTCCCTCCCGGAGGGAGGCAAAGAAGCGTCCCTAACCCGTTTACGGGTAGTAAGTAACAGATGCATGGCTGGCAGGTGGGACTGATGCGCACTTGTGCGCATCCACAAGGATTAGGGCTACGCCCGAAAATGAAATACCCCCCGCTATGCGGGGGATATTTATTATGCTTTTTTCTTTTTAACTATCACGATCACGGCTACGGAAGCAGCCACGACAGCGACAGCGCCGAGCGCGATCCAAAGAGCAGTGTTGTTCTTTTCGTCCTTGTCCTTTTCATTCCGCTCCGTTGTTTCGGGAACGGAGGTGTCGGGGGGATTTGTTATCTCTTTGTCATCGGTTGTAGTCGTTTCGGGATCCGTGCTATCGGGAGCAGTAGTTTCGTTTGGCGTTGTTTCCGGAGCAGTAGTTTCATTCGGCGTAGTTTCCGGAACAGTAGTTTCGGGGGTTGTCGTTACGGTAGTGGTAGTAGTTTGCTTCGGAGCTTCGGCATTTGCCTTCGCTACCAAGGTGTAAATACTGAAATGGTCGGTCTCAAATGCCGCAAAGCCGTTTTTAACGGTGACGTGGTATTCGGTCACCTTGCCGTTAGCATCAACGTAATAAACGGTCAGCTCCTTGCCCTTGTACTCCTTCGGTATCGGGATCTGGACCTTGAATTTTCCGTTTTTGAGCTTGGATATATAATCGTCAATAGAGCCGGAATGTATCTTGATATCAAACATCTCGCCGTCTGTTATTTCAAGAACGCCGATGATTCTCTCATGCTCCTCGCCGTGAGTTATTCTGTCAACTCTGATTACAGCGTCAAGCGGAACCTCGGACGAATCCGTCGAAGCAGAAACGTTCGTGCTTATGTCGATGCTTTCATAGGTCGGAGGGGCAAGCTTGGAATCGTCTTTTACGATGACAAATTTATATTCGCCCTCGTGTCCGTTTACCGAAAGGTTAAATATGTATCCGCCTTCCGCTTTTCTTAAATGCTCGTCTTTGTATTCACCGTTATTGTAATCCTTAACAACGCATTCCTTTTGATACTCGTACCACGAAATGTCGTTTTCAAAGCCCGAAATTTCGACGTTCAGCTGTGCTATAAGATTGTAATCAATAAGCTCGGGGGCTTTTGCCTGCTCCGCATCAAGTGCCGACTTTTTCTCCGACAGCTTTCTTCGAGCATCGGCAATTTGATTATCGAATACCGCTATTTCATTCTCGTAATACTCGGCTACCGTTGAGCCGGAATCGGTGATCTTTATTACGTTTTCACCGATGTAATCGTCTATTCTTTTCTGTGCTGCGGCAACAAGTGCGTCAACCGTATTTGCGGTATTTGAGGGAGCGTATATAACTCTGTTCGCACGAACGGTAACCTCGCTCTCCCAAACGCAGTAAACGGTATCCCTGTAATACAACCGAGTAATACCGAAGCGCGAGTCGGAAAACTCATTATTTCCGCCTCCCGCAAGCGTCTGCATTTTGAGTGAGAAGTTTGTATTGCCCGTAATTGCCTTAAACTCACCCGAATAATTTGCCATTTCGTCAAACTCGATGGGCATCGAAGCGGTATTGACAAGATAGTTTATGTATTCAAGATCGGTAAGATAGATGCCTTTCGTCGGAATATCGCTTTCAAGAATTGCCTTCGAAATTTTCTCAGCGAAGGCAAATGCCGTTTCGTCGTAATTCCATACGACATCGACAGTATGCGTTTCCTCCCCTCTGCTTATCGTTATCTTAGTCAGGTCATCGGAGAGAGCGGGCACGCCGTTATCATCGTGAAGATAGAAATTTCCCGTCATATCCTCAAAGGATGCGCAAGCGATCTCCGCCATCCAATCTGTCTTGCTTTTCGGCTTGGCGTAATTAAAGACGAATTTTCCGTCTGTCAGAATACTTTTGAACTCGTCACTCATCTGTTCTTCGGCACGCACGAAGCTTGCCGCCGAGGTGACGGACAGCAGCATCAGCGCAGCCAGCATTACCGATATAATTTTTCTTAAATAGCTCATATTAAACCGTCCTTTAAATTATTAACATACCCGATATTATAGCACCGTTTATCCGACTTGTAAATACTTCCGAAAATTTATTCTCACTCAAACTCACGGGCGCGGATGATCTTCTTATATTCACCCGGCGAATAATGCTTGTACTTCTTAAACACTCGGTTGAAATAGGAAAGTGAGGAAAAACCCATATCGTTTGCGATCTTGAGCAGGCTCGTCTCGGTTTTGAGAAGCTTTTCCGCCTTGCTGACACGAACGAAATTGATATAGTTTATAGGGCTTGTACCGACCGTATTCTTAAACAGACGGCAAAAATACTGCTCGCTGAAATTGAACATACCGCTTAACTGTGCAGTCGACAAATTCTCTCCGCAGTTTTCGTTTATATATTCGAGAACAGGCCGAAGCTTCTCGATCGCAGCCGCCTTTTTGCGAATCGTCTCGGAAATTATTCCCTGACGCTTAAGCGCCGAGATCAGCATCAGCATATGATTATAAATATAATCGCTCCAGAACGGCTTTTTTTCCTTGTATTCGTTAAGGATAGCATCAAAGCTTAAACGAATTTCCTCACATTCGGGAGTGCCGCTTCTGAAAACGTAAGCAGGAGCGTCCGAAATACTCGTAAAGCGTGAAATATAGCGAATTATCGAATCTCCCTCGGAGGGCAGTCGAAATTGAATCAAGGTGTCATGTGTCCCCGTCATTTCTTCAAAGGTGCTGTGAGGAACGTATTTGTTGACGAACAGTATGTCGCCCTCGTTCAATATGTACTCTCCGTCAAGGGTAACACAGCGGAAAACGCCGCGGTTCAGGCGCAGAAATTCATACTCGTTATGCAGATGCATATCGCTCAGCATCCGGCTTTCGTGCCTGACTACCGCATCTGGGGCAAAGCTTGGCATGTCGGTCTGCGATATATGAATTGATATATTGTTGTCCAGCTTAACAATTTCTTCGCGCATTTCAAATCTCCCGAAAAGTGAAAATCGTACAAATTTAAGATAAAATCTGTGTAGTTAAAAATAGGATAATATTGTACCATAATAATAGCATATTAAAACAGAAAAATCAATATGCCGTTTCGAAAGGAGACAAAAAATATGGCACACAAAGGATTAGATGCATTTAAGTACAACCAGGAAGAGACCGTCATCGACGCTTCCAAAAAGGTTAAAATCGGTATAATCGGTACCGGCTGGATCGCAGAGTCGCACCTCGACGCTCTGCTTCAGATGCCCGACGTTGAGATCGTCGCAGGCGCTGACCTTATCCCCGGCAAAGCAGAAAAGTTTTTCAAGAATTACGGCATTGAGGGCGTAAAGACCTACCCCAGCCATAAGGAGCTTATCGACGCAGGTGAATGTGACGCAGTTTGTGTCTGCACCTATAACGCAACTCACGCAGAATGCGCTATCTACGCTCTTGAGCACGGCGTACACGTTCTTCTCGAGAAGCCTATGTGCGTAACTCTTGAAGAAGCAGTTGCTATCCGTAAGGCAGAAAAGGCAAGCGGAAAGATCCTCTCGGTCGGCTTCCAGCCCCGTTTTGACGACAATATGAAGATGGTCAAGAACATCGTTCAGTCGGGCGCTCTCGGCAAGGTCTACTACATCCAGACCGGTGGCGGACGCCGCCGCGGTATTCCGACTCCGTTCGGAACGACCTTCATTCAGGGCGACACGGGCGTTATCGGCGCTATGGGCGATATCGGATGCTACTCTCTCGATATGGTGCTCAACTCTATCGGATATCCGAAGCCCCTCACCGTTTCTGGCTACGTTTCCGACTACTTCGGAAAGGATCCCGAGTACTTTACAAGCGAAGGCAAGCCGGCAGAATACGCCGACATCTTCTCGGTTGAAGACTTCGCAGCAGGCTTCGTTCGTCTTGAGGGCGGAATCATCCTCGACTTCCGTATTTCCTGGGCAATGCACCTCGACACCTCGGGCGACACCATCATCATGGGTACAAAGGGAAGCCTTCGTATTCCTTCCACCGAGTGCTGGAACGGAACCGTCGGCGGCGACCTTACCCTCTACTCGAGAGTTGCAGGCAAGGAAGTTGAGACCAAGTTCCCGATGATGCCTCCCCGTGAGCACAATAACTTCTACTACAAGATGAGAACCTTCCTTGATGCGATCAAGAACGGCGGCGAAGCTCCTATTTCGTCCGAGGAGATCATCATCAACCAGGCGATCATCGATTCGATCATTAAGAGCGCAAAGCTCGGCCGTGAGATCGAGGTAGAGATCCCCGAGATCTAAGGAGAAAATAATGAAGCAGTTTAAAGTAGGTCTCCAGCTTTACAGCGTAAGAGACGAAATGGAAAAGGATATGGACGCCACCCTCAAGGCAGTCAAGGAAATGGGCTACGACTACGTTGAGTTCGCAGGCTACTACGGCAAGACCGCAGAGGAAGTCAAGGCGCTCCTTGATAAGTATGAGCTGACCGCCATCTCGGTTCACCAGGCAATTGACCTCTTTGAAAAAGAGGGCAAGGCTGCCGTTGATTATCTCAACACTATCGGCGTTGAGTACTCGGCAATTCCGTGGTACGACAAGAACGAGCTTTACAATAACTGGGACGAGACCGTAAAGAAGTTTGCAGAGGTTTCGAAGCTCCTTAAGGCAGGCGGAATCCAGCTTATGTACCATAACCACGACTTCGAGTTCGTAAAGATCGACGGCGAGTACGTCCTCGATAAGCTGTATAGAACTCTCGATGCCGAAACTCTTATGCCCGAGATCGACACCTGCTGGGTACACTACGCAGGCGTTGATCCCTCCGAGTACGTAAGAAAGTACGCAGGCAGAATCAAGGTACTTCACCTCAAAGACTTCGTTTGCAAGAAGCTCGGCGGCGGCCCCGTTTACGCCCTTATCGACGAGGACGGCAACGAGATCAAGAATCAGTCGAAGGAAGATAACGGCTTCAAGTTCACTCCCGTCGGATCGGGAATCCAGAACTGGAACGAGATCCTCACAGCAGCCGACGAGGCAGGCGTTGAGTACGTAATCGTCGAGCAGGACGATTCCTACGAAACACCCTCTCTTGAAGCAGCAAAGATGAGCAGAGACTATCTCAAAACTCTCGGACTTTAATAAAAAACACAAGCCGAGCGCAAAAGCGCTCGGCTTATGTTTTAATTGGGAAGGCAAGAGGGCGTGGCGAAGCTTTGCCATGTTGTTATGGCTCCCCCTTTGGGGGGAGCTGTCGATGAAATCGACTGAGAGGGCGTAGGGCGGGGGCTTGCTCCCGCCGCACCAAAACGATGTTACATAATACCCTCTCCGCCCCTTCGGGGCACCTCTCCCGAAGGGCGAGGCAAGAGGGAGTCTCGATGCTTTGCCGCGTTGTTGTAGGGCGGGGGCTTGCTCCCGCCGCACAAAAACAATGTAACATCCCTTTGCAAAACCTCATCCGGTTTCGCATACGCTCAACCACCTTCCCCTCAGGGGAAGGCAAGACAACGTCCCGATGCTTCGAGGCGCTGTTATGGCTCCCCCTTTGGGGGAGCTGTCGATGAAATCGACTGAGAGGGCGTAGGGCGGGGGCTTGCTCCCGCCGCACCAAAACGATGTTACATTCCTTTGTAACGGGGCGTCGAGGCAAGGGGTTCCCTGAAACGAGCTTGTCGAGTTTTGGGGGTTCCCGAGGACGCCGCCCCCTACCGAGAAGCGTTTGAAAGTTGTGCGATAGGGACCGGCATCCCCGACGGCCCGCAAAAACGCAAACAAAATCGCCGAGCGCAAAAGCGCTCGTCTTATTTTATTGGCAAGTTAAGTTAGTTGCAGCCACAGCCGCAGGTGTTGCCGCCGTTGCAGTACCAATAGAGGATAAGGAGAATAAGAATTACGATCCAGACGTTGCAGTCGTCAAAAATGTTGCAGAGGCATCCCATGGTATTATTATCCTTTCTGTTTCATTCAAAAGGTCGGCTTTCGCCGCCCTTTGATACCATTGTATGCCGAAGATAATTTGACGTTACCGATTTATTTGAACTCCGGAATAAAGCTCTCCGAAGCGCTTTCGCCGTCCTGAATATAGGCGTTTTCGATGCCTATGCTCTTGGCGTAATCAACGACAGCGGCGTATTCCTCGACCGTTACCCTGCGGTCAAGCCCGATAGGAGCATTCGGCTGGGGCGTATATTGGCTCATGATGCTGATAACGATATCGTCACCGTACTCACGGTGTAAATATTCAAGCACGCGCATACTGTCGTCAATATGCCCGGGCAAAACGAGATGGCGCACAATTACGCCCTTGACCATCGTTCCGTCGGAATCATAGACAATGCTTCCCCGTTGATTAACCATCTCATTTAGGGCAGCCTTTGCCCTTTCAGGATAGTCGCTGACACCCGAATAACGGCGTCCAAGCTCGTTGTCCATGTACTTAAAGTCAGGCAAATAAACCCCGATATAGCCGGCAAGTGACCGAAGCGCCGCTACACTCTCGTAGCCGCCGCAGTTATATACCGTTGGCAGATAAAGCCCCATTTCCCAAGCGATATCTAGCGACCTTTTTATATTCGGCACCCAGGGAGTAGGTGTCACGAAATTTATGTTGCACACTCCCATTCCCTGCAAGGAAATATAAGCCTCCGCAAGCTCTTTTTCTGTCATTTCAGTCCCAATACCGCCGCCGCTTATCTTGCCGTTCTGGCAGAATGAGCAGCGAAGATTACAGCCCGAAAAGAATACTGCGCCGGAGCCGTTTTTCGTGCAGATGCAAGGCTCCTCCCAAAGATGCGGCGCAATTCGTCCGACAAGCGGCGTCGAGCCGACTCGGCAAAAGCCGATTATTCCATTGTCCCTATCCACGCCACAAGACCGTGGGCAAAGATTGCAGTTCATAAAAATTTCCTTTTGATAGAAGTGCGGGGCATTCGTCGGCTCCCCCTTTGGGGGAGCTCCGCCGAAGGCGGTGAGAGGGCATTTTGACCTTTAAGATTACCCTCTCCGTCAACCTTCGGTTGACACCTCTCCCGAAGGGCGAGGCATTATCCTTCAAACATCTCCATTATCTCATCGGTGCGAAGTCGGTCGGCAACGTACGCCTTGCGAAGCAGCTCGGAGGGAATACGGTCGTCATATTTTTCAAAAACGGGACATTCACTCGGTGAAACGAGCGACGATTTGTCGATTCCGTTTTTGGCAATACGCTTTATATACTTCATAAACGACTCGCCGTCGCCCTTTTCGAGCTTGAAGGTCATATAGAAGCAGCCCTCAAATTCAAGTCCCGAAAGCCCGAACGATGCACCGTTTTTCGCTATAAACTTACGAAGCGTGCGGAAGGAACGCGTACCGAGCCAAGGGAATAAGCACCAGGTATATCCGCCGAGATGAACGATCTCCTTTTCAAGCATACCGGTGTTTCTCGCAACGCCACGGGCAACCTCAAGCCGCTTGCGTGCGTTCTCCTTAAGATAAGGATAAACGGTATCCTCCTCAAGCACCTTTTTCATTCGCTTTAATATCTTCGTGTGTATCTCGCCGTAGTCACCGGGCCAGGAGACCTCCATTTTGCCCTTTACCTGCTTGCAGTAAATGAGCTTTCTTTGAATATCAAGCTCCTCAACCTCCCAAACTCTGCCGGCAAGCGCAAAGCGGTCGCCAACGGGAGGGGGAGTCGTTATCGTTCCAATCTCGTCAGAGCCGCAACGGACGGTAAAGTCCTCGCTGTCCTTAAAAACGGCGTAGAACTTGAAGCTGTTTATAAGTCGCTCGCCTCTTACCCCTATAATAAGCGTCTTTTCCTCGGTCATTTCAAGATATTCGAGGTTAAGCATCGAAACGAGAAGCGTTTTGTAATCGTCGAAAGAAACCTCCTCAAAGGGCGGCAGAGTAAGAACACGCTCGGCAAGCGCCTTTGCGGTCAATTCTCCGCAGGACGCAAGAGTGCTTAATGTCTGCTGGAAAAGAAGGCTGAACGGCAGCTTTCGCAAAGACGGCGGCTCGATAAATTTTTCTTCAAGATACAGCTGAACTATCGCAATCGCACGAATAAGCTCCCAAGGCATGAGCGACGGAAGCGGAGTATTCGGAAGCGGATTTTCCTCACGGAAAACCGTCATCATTTCGGGCGGATTTCCACGTCTGCCCGAGCGTCCGAGCCTTTGAAGCAGGCTCGACACCGAATGGGGCGATTCAAGCTGAATTATTCTTTCAAGCCTTCCGATATCTATTCCAAGCTCAAGAGTAACCGTCGCACAGGTAACTGTGCGAATATCCTCATCCTTCAGCTTCAGCTCGGCTTCCTCACGGATAGACGCCGAGAGATTACCGTGATGTATCTGGAAAACGTCCTCCTCGCCACGCCTGTCGGCAATCTGTCGAAGCGTTGCGGTAAGATATTCGGTCTCCTCACGCGAATTTGAAAAAACAAGGCATTTTTTATCCCGTGAGCAGTCATAAATATACTCAAACCCGGGATCGATCGGGATATATTTGTCGTCAGAGGGCATACTTCCCTCTCCGTCACCCTCGTTTTGAATATAAAAATGCTCCATTCCGAGCCGCCATTTCGTTCTCGTGTCGGGGCAGTCCACGCAAACCGTGTCTCTTACCGATCCCGCACCAAGCCACTTGCAAGCGGCGTCAATATCTCCGACCGTTGCGGACAAGCCAATTCTGACAGGATCGTATCCGATAGTCCGAGCGATTCTGACAAGCTGACAAAGGATCTGATTTCCCCTATCGGTTCCCGTCAAGGTATGCACCTCGTCAAGAATGACGTAGCGAAGCGAGCCGAAAAGGCGAACAATATCGTTGCTTCGGTTCATCAGCATGCTTTCAAGCGATTCGGGAGTAATTTGAAGAATTCCGCGAGGATCCTTGAGCGCCTTCGACTTGTGCGACATCGCAACGTCACCGTGCCAATGGAAAACGGGAATTCCACTCATATCAAGCACCTCGTCAAGGCGTGAAAACTGATCGTTTATCAAGCTTTTAAGCGGTGCAATATAAAGTGCGCCAATGGAATTCGGCTCCTCGTAGTAAAGCCTTGAAAGCACGGGAAAAAGAGCCGCCTCGGTCTTGCCCGACGCAGTGGGAGAGGTTATAAGCAGATTGTTTTCGCTTTCAAAAAGCACCTCTGCCGCACGGACCTGAACGTCACGAAGCTCGCTCCAGCCGTGGCTGTAAATATACTCCTGCAAAAAGGGCGGAAATTTTCCGAAAATATCCATAACTGCTCCTTAAATCATCATCTCCCTTCATTATAGCATTATAATTACAATTATTCAACCTTTTTTGCTTCGCACATATACAAAATTATACCCGAAATTATATGTAAAATTGCCGAAAAAACGACCTCACGAAGCGCCTCCTCGGGATAGGTGCTGATTCCGTAAACATTTCCCTGCTTTACCGTATAATCGAGCATCAAAACCCAAATGCCGCCGAAAAAGGTAGAAGCAAGCCCGAAAAAGAGGACTAAAAGATACGTGTTTTTTAATTTGAGATTTCTTATTTTATTTATCATATTCATCACCTCGGTTATAATTATAGCGTATTTTATACACCCTGTCATTGCAAAAATTCTGTAAAATGAGGCGCAAATTGACATTAAAAATAATTTGTGGTATAATTTGTTTCAACATATAGCAAGACATTTATGTGTCATTGTCTGCGGTCATCTTGAGCGCAGCGCCGCCCAAGATTCCGATTCTGCGAATCGCCGCTTCGCGGTTCGACTACGGGCTTCGCCCTCCGCTCAGAATGACAGCGGGCGGCGCGAAGTCGAAACCCGAAGGGCGAATGGCTAAGCCATTCGGATCTCGCAGACCACCACAATCCACCTCAAGGAGCAAACCTATGACCGACCTCTGGCAGTATCTTAAAAATGCAGAAAAGCCGGTCGTCCTGTACGGAACGGGCGACGGAGCCGACAAGATACTGAACGTAATGGCTGAAAAAGGAATAAAGGCAAGCGGCGTTTTTGCCTCTGACGGCTTCGTGCGCAAGCGTGTTTTCCGTGATATGCCCGTGCTTTCCTATAAAGAGGCGGTAAAGACCTTCGGCGATATGATAATCCTTATCGCCTTCGGCTCGTCGCTGCCTGATGTTATTGAAAATTTCATCAAGCTTTCCTGCCTGCACGAAACCTACGTCCCCGACGTCCCCGTTGCGGGCGGCGAGGTATTCGATATTGATTTTTACAACAAAAATCTCGGTAAAATAAATGAAGCACGAGCGCTACTCTCCAACGACTCGTCGGTCAAGCTTTACGACAATATGATAATGGCGAAGCTGACGGGCAAGCTTGAATACCTGCTCGACGGCTGCGAAACCGACGATGAAATTCTCTCCTTTCTGGGCGCAGAAAAATTCCGGGTAGCCCTCGACCTCGGCGCATACAACGGCGATACGGCGCTGAAGCTCGTCGATTTTTGCCCGAAGCTCGAAACGGTAATCGCTCTTGAGCCCGACGAGCGAAACTTCAAAAAGCTCTGCATAAACACAGTCCCGACGAAAAAGGTCGAGCCGCATTACGGCGCCGCCTGGGACAAAAGCGAAGTCCTGACCTTCACAAAGGGCGGAGGGCGTGGAATCAAACGTGAAAGCGGTGGAAAAACCGTCGAGGTCGCAGGAGTCCGCCCCGAAAATCTGCTTGACGGACGAAAGGTCGATTATATAAAAATCGACGTTGAGGGCGAGGAGCGTCGGGCAATAGACGGCTGCAAAAATGCGATATCCGATTACCGCCCCGCAATGCGAATTGCCCTGTATCACAAGAGTGCGGACATTTTTGAAATTCCGCTTCTCATACATTCGATCTGCCCCGATTATAAAATGTATATCAAGCGAACGATGTCCTTCCCCGCGTGGGATATAGATCTTATAGCGCTTAATTGAAAGGATAAACAATGCAAAAATTCAACGTAACGGGAATGTCCTGCGCCGCCTGCTCTGCACGTGTTGAAAAAGCGGTGTCGGCGGTAAAAGGAGTAAAGACCTGCTCCGTCAACCTGCTGACGAACAGTATGACAGTCGACGGTGACGTTTCCGAGCCCGAAATAATAAAAGCGGTAGAAAACGCAGGCTACGGCGCCTCTGCCGATAACGGCAAAGCGCCCGAAAAAAAGGAAGAAGCCGATAACGGCGAGATGAAGAAGATACTTCTGCGCCTGACCTTTTCGATAATTTTCCTTGCCGCTTTAATGTATCTTTCAATGGGGCGAATGATAGGTCTGCCGCTTCCGTCCGCTCTTGAAGATAACCATATAGCAAATGCCCTTACGCAGATGCTTCTCTCCCTTGCCGTAATGGTAATAAACCAGAAATTCTTCATAAGCGGCTTCAAGGGAATCATCAAGGGCGCGCCGAATATGGACACGCTCGTTTCGCTCGGCTCGGCGGCGGCATTCGGATACAGTACTGCGCTCGTTTATAAAATGACCGTCAGCCATTCCCATTCGCTTCTTCACGGTCTGTATTTCGAGAGTGCGGCAATGATACTGACGCTTATCACCGTCGGAAAGCTGCTTGAAGCCCGAGCAAAGGGCAAAACGACGAGCGCCCTCAAGGGACTTATGTCGCTCTCACCCGAAAATGCAACCGTCATAAGAGACGGCAAGGAAATAACGGTGCCGATAGCATCTCTTAAGGTCGGTGATATATTCACAGTACGCCCGGGACAGAATTTTCCTGCCGACGGAAAGGTTATCGAGGGTATTAGCTCGGTAAACGAAGCTTCGCTTACCGGCGAGAGCATTCCTGCCGATAAAACGGTCGGATCAAGCGTTTCGGCAGGAACAGTAAACCTTTCGGGATTCCTCAAATGCGAAGCAACAAAGGTCGGTCACGATACCGTCTTACAGCAGATAATAAAAACCGTCTCCGACGCATCGGCGTCAAAAGCGCCTATTGCACGAATTGCCGATAAAGTGTCGGGAATATTCGTGCCGACCGTCATCGGAATCGCAATCGTAACAGTCACCGCATGGCTAATTGCGGGCGAAAGCATCGGCTTTGCACTTGCACGGGGAATATCGGTGCTTGTCATAAGCTGTCCCTGCGCACTCGGACTCGCAACCCCTGTTGCAATAATGGTCGGAAGCGGAGTCGGAGCTAAAAACGGAATACTGTTCAAGAGCGCCACCGCCCTTGAAGAAATCGGAAAGACCAAGGTCGTCATTCTCGATAAAACAGGAACGGTAACAAAAGGAACGCCGACAGTTTCCGACGTTATCCCGATAGGATGCGGCGAAAACGAGCTTCTTACGCTCGCCTATTCCGTCGAAATGGGAAGCGAGCATCCGCTATCAAAGGCGATAACCTCGTTTGCGTCGGAAAACGGTATTTCTCCACTTCCTGTGGATAATTTTGAAGCCCATGCAGGAAGCGGCGTTTCGGCGCTTGTTAACGGCGAGACCGTCTACGGCGGAAAGCTTTCAATGGTCTCCGAGCTGGCGCCGGTGAGCGATGAAACGGAAAAGCTCTCCGAAAAGCTCTCAAACGAGGGCAAAACGCCCCTGTTCTTTGCCAAAAACGGCACTATCCTCGGCATCATCGCCGTCATCGACGAGGTAAAGGAGGATTCCGCCGAGGCGATAAAAACGCTTCACGAAATGAAGATAAAAACCGTCATGCTGACAGGCGATAACGAAAGGACCGCACGAGCAATAGCCGATAAGGTCGGTATCGACGAGGTCGTCGCAGGGGTATTGCCGAACGAAAAGGCAGACACCGTCAAGCGTCTCGGAAACAGCGGCAAGACCGCAATGGTCGGTGACGGAATAAACGATGCCCCTGCGCTCGTTTGCGCCGACGTCGGAATTGCGATCGGCGCAGGAAGCGACATCGCAATAGATTCTGCCGACGCCGTGCTTATGAAAAGCTCGCTTGTGGGTGTTCCCGCGGCAATCAGGCTCGGCAAAAATACGCTCCGTAACATCAAGGAAAATCTTTTCTGGGCGTTCTTCTATAACGTGATCGGTATCCCCCTCGCCGCGGGCGTGTTTGTCCCGATAACGGGTTGGGAAATGAGCCCCATGATCGGCGCGGCAGCAATGAGCCTGTCAAGCTTCTTCGTGGTAACAAATGCGCTTCGTCTTAACCTTATCCCGATAAGAAAAAAGACCAACGTCGCAGTCGTTCAAGCGCCTGTCCCCGAGCCGAAAAAGGACGAAAATATAAAGACCTACGAGGTACACGGCATGATGTGCCACCACTGCGAAAACGCAGTCAAGACCGCACTTGAGAATATCGACGGAATTTCCGAAGCGATAGCCGACCATACACAAAATAAGGTCACAGTCAAATTCGCTTCACCCGTCGACGACGATGTCATCATCAAAGCAATAACCGACGAGGGTTATGAAGTAAAATAATAAAAAACGGACAACGCGCGTTGTCCGTTTTTTGACGCATGAATTATCATCAAGACAACATGGCAAAGCTTCGCCACATTATTGGCTCCCCCTTCGGGGGAGCTGTCGATGAAATCGACTGAGAGGGTGTAGGGACAGGCGTCCTCGACTGTCCGCACCAAAACGATGTTACATTCCTTCGGAAACGGCGGGAGCAAGCCCCCGCCCTACGGTGTTTAATATTCGTCTGATGTCGGGGATAGAGTGGTTGCGGGAGCGGGAGGTGCGTCGGGGACGTCGCACCCTACAAAGAAACGTTTGAAAGTTGTGCGGTAGGGGCTGGCGCCCACGACAGCCCGCATAAAAGCGGTGTTACATTCCTTTGGAAACGGGAGGAGCAAGCCCCTCCCCTACGAAGGTATATTAAACGTCGATTTGTAGGGGGCGACATCCTCGACGCCCCGCACAAAACCAATGTTACACCTCCTCAAAACACGGTTGCTTCGCAACCTACCTCGTCCGACATTTGCTCCGCAAATGCCACCTTCCGCTCAGGGGAAGGCAAGAGGGCGTGGCGAAGCTTCGACACATCATTGTAGGGACAGGCGTCCTCGACTGTCCGCACCAAAAACAATGTAACGTCCCCTATCAAAATGCCCAAAACTCCTTTA
>JAZNXR010000097.1:0-20934 GCA_045593985.1 Eubacteriales bacterium | reverse complement strand
GAGGCATTTCAATGGATCAGAACAAAATTAAAGAACTGAAGCTCAAAAGTGCAGAGATAAAGCTCGGCGCACTTGAAGCAGTATTCAGCGCAAGCTCCGGACATCCGGGCGGATCGCTCTCGATTTCCGACATTCTCGCATACCTCTACTTCGAAGCAATGAACGTAGACGCAAATAACCCCAAGTGGGAAGACCGTGACCGTCTCGTCCTTTCTAAAGGCCACACCGCGCCCGGTCTTTATGCGGCGCTCGCTCTCAAGGGCTTTATCCCGAGAGAAGACCTCAAGACTCTCCGCCAGGCAGACAGCTACCTCCAGGGACATCCCGATATGAAGCACACTCCCGGTGTTGATATGACCTCCGGCTCGCTCGGTCTCGGTATATCTGCTGCTTGCGGAATGGCACTTTCTGCAAAGATCAGAAATAAGAATTACTACACCTACGCTATCCTTGGCGACGGCGAGTGCGAGGAAGGCCAGGTTTGGGAGGCTGCTATGTTCGCAGCTCACAAGAAGCTCGATAACCTCTGCATCTTCGTTGACTTCAACGGTCTCCAGATCGACGGTACCGTTCAGGAAGTTGTCGATCCTACTCCTATTGACAAGAAGTTTGAGGCGTTCAACTGGAACGTAATCGTGATCGACGGTCACAACCTCGAGGAGATCGACGCAGCAGTTAAGGCAGCTCACGCTTGCGAGGGCAAGCCCACTGCGATCATCGCAAAGTGCGTTAAGGGCAAGGGCGTTTCCTTTATGGAAAACAACGTCAAGTGGCACGGCTCCGCGCCCAACGCAGAGCAGTACGAGCAGGCAGTGAACGAGATCAATGCCTACATCGCATCTATTTGAGGAGGAAACGAAAATGGCAGATAAGATAGCAACAAGAGAATCCTACGGCAATGCGCTCGCAGAATTCGGAGCAAAATATAATAATCTCGTCGTTCTCGACGCAGACCTCGCAGAGGCGACAAAAACTATCAAGTTCAAAAAGGCGTTTCCCGAAAGATTTTTCGACTGCGGAATTGCCGAAGGCAATATGGTCGCAGTTGCGGCAGGACTTGCGACGACCGGTATGGTTCCGTTCGTCAGCACCTTCGCAATGTTTGCGGCAGGCAGAGCCTTCGAGCAGATAAGAAACTCCGTCGGTTATCCTCATCTTAACGTAAAGATCGGTGCAACTCACGCAGGAATTACCGTCGGTGAGGACGGCGCAACTCATCAGTGCCTTGAGGATATCGGCACGATGCGTACCATTCCCGGAATGACGATCATCAACCCCTGCGACGACGTTGAAGCTCGCGCGGCAGTTGAGGCGGCAATCAATTTCGACGGCCCCTGCTATATGCGATTCGGTCGCTATGCCGTACCGATAATTAACGGCGAGGACTACAAGTTTGAGCTTGGTAAGGGCGTAACGCTCGCTGACGGTAAGGACGTTACCATCATAGCAACAGGTATTATGGTCGCTATGGCGCTTGAAGCAAAGGAGCTTCTTAAGGCAGAAGGAATTGATGCAAGAGTAATCAATATCCACACCATCAAGCCCCTTGATACCGAGCTTGTTATCAAGGCAGCAAAGGAAACGGGCGCTATCGTTACCGCAGAGGAACACAATATCATCGGCGGTCTCGGCTCGGCAGTATGCGAGGCAATTTGCGAAGCGGCTCCCGTACCGGTTGTCCGTGTTGGCGTAAATGACACCTTCGGCCGTTCCGGCAAGGTTCCGCCCCTTCTTGAAATGTACGGCCTTACTCCTGCTAATATCG
Organism: Eubacteriales bacterium; assembly: GCA_045593985.1. Taxonomy (GTDB): domain Bacteria; phylum Bacillota; class Clostridia; order Oscillospirales; family CAG-272; genus Colimorpha_A. Next base: position 19,169 of record JAZNXR010000097.1, on the reverse strand, counting down.
CTGCAAATGCGAAGAAGGCAGTTTCGCTTAAATAATTAATAGTGTAAACGAAATTCGGAGAGCTTCGGCTCTCCGAATCTTTTGTTTTTAGATAAGATAAAAACATAATTTTTAGCACTCTCTATCCAACTTAACAAATTATTAACAGAAAATATGTAAATCGTTCTTGACAGAGGGTAAAAATAGTGGTATATTATTATTGCAGTTAGCACTCAAAGTGTTCGAGTGCTAAAATGCTAAAATTCGGAAAGGAAGTGAACGAAGGGTGCAAAATGGCGGATCGCCGCTTAACGAGCGTAAAAAAATGATTTTAAAAGCCATAATCGAAGCTCACGTCAGGGAAGGCGAGCCGGTCGGCTCAAAATATCTTACCCAAAATCAGCAGATCGCTCTTTCGTCTGCTACTATCCGCAACGAAATGGCGGAGCTTGAATCGCTCGGATATCTCGAGCAGCCTTATACCTCGGCAGGTCGAGTGCCGTCTGAGATCGGCTATCGTTTTTACGTAAATTCCCTCATGCAAAAGTACAGCATGACTCAAAACGAGCTTGCGAGAATGAACGCTCTTGCAAAGAGCAGGCTTGCCGAAATCGACCGCTTGCTTGAAAGCGCAACCCGGCTTGCGGCGGCTCTTACAAATTACACCTCGATTGCGATCAAGCCCAAGCAAAGCACGAGCGTAATTACGAAGTTCAAAACCGTTCTTCTTGACAAGCAGCTTTTCATGCTCGTTATGATAGACGGAACGGGAAATATTAAAACACGGCAAATATCGTCCGACTATCCCTTGGACGACGGAATGCTTGCCCGTCTTGAAGCCGAGCTTAACTCGAAGATAGTAAATAAACGGGTTGACGAAATCACCGTCTCGCTCGTTATGGAAATCGAGCGTGGCTTCGGTGAGGGTGAAAGCATCGTTTCAACGGTTATAAAAGCCATTTGCGAAACGCTTGGTGATCCCGAAAGCGGAGATCTTAAGATGGCAGGCGTTAATCATCTCCTTGAATATCCCGAGTTCAGCGATGCCAAAGAGTTTAAGGAGCTTCTCGGAGTGCTTGAGGATAAGCGTGATATTCTGAAGCTCCTGTCTGAAAGCGATCTTGACGAGGATGGCCCGCAGGTGCTTATCGGCTCCGAAAATATCCTTGAGGAAATGAAAAACTCAACGATAGTCTTTCAAAAGATCAAGTCGGGCGGAAAGATCGTTGGTGCGATAGGTATTATCGGCCCGCGCAGAATGGATTATTCGAAGGTTATTTCTACCGTTGAATATATAGCAAAAAACATATCATCGATGCTGAGCAGCTCGTTCTCGCTTCCTGAGTCGTTCGGTGATGATGACACTTAATGAAAGGACAAATAACCGTGGAAGATAAGAAGGAAACAGCTGAAGAAACGGTTTCGAGTGAGCCAACGGGCGAAACGAAGCCGAAGGAAAGAAAAGACAGTAAAAAAGAGATCAAGAGATTGACTGCGGAAAACGAGGAATTAAATGCTTCGCTTCTCGAGCTGCAAGACCGTTATACGAGAATGCTCGCGGAATACGACAATTTCCGCAAGCGTGCGCAGAAGGAAAGAGAGGGCGTTTATAACGATGCCGTTTCCGATGTGCTTCAATCTGTACTGCAAATAAAGGACAGTCTTGAAATGGCGCTCCGCTACGCCGATGACAGTCAGCTGTCGCAGGGCTTGAGCATGACGCTGAACAAGTTTGGCGAGATTCTTTCTAAGCTCGGTGTCGAGGAATTCGGCACAGTCGGCGAGGAATTCGATCCGAACATTCATAACGGCGTTCTCCACTGTGAGGACGAGACCTTGGGAGAGCAAATTATCGCCGAAGTTCTCCAAAAGGGATATAAAAAGGGCGAAAAAATCATAAGATACGCTATGGTAAAGGTAGCGAACTAATAAGAACATTTTCAGGAGGAAAATTAATTATGGAAAAGATCATAGGTATTGACCTTGGTACAACAAATTCTTGCGTAGCAGTTTACGAGGGCGGCGAGCCTATCGTTATCCCGAATCCCGAAGGAGCGAGAACTACTCCTTCCGTTGTTGCTGTTACAAAGACGGGCGAAAGAGTAGTCGGACAGGTCGCAAAGCGTCAGTCGATCACTAACCCCGATAAGACCGTTTCTTCGATCAAGCGTCACATGGGTAGCGATTATAAGGTGTCCATCGACGGCAAGGCGCAGACTCCCCAGGAAATCTCCGCAATGATCCTTCAGAAGCTCAAGAGCGATGCGGAAGCATATCTTGGAACTAAGATAACCAAGGCGGTTATTACAGTTCCCGCATACTTCTCCGACGCTCAGAGACAGGCAACCAAGGATGCAGGTAAGATCGCAGGCCTTGAGGTTATGAGAATCATCAACGAGCCGACGGCTGCCGCACTTGCTTACGGTATGGATAAGGAAGAGGATCAGAAGATTCTCGTATTCGACCTCGGCGGCGGTACGTTCGACGTTTCTATTCTTGAAATTTCCGACGGAGTATTTGAGGTTCTTGCTACAAACGGCGACACAATGCTCGGCGGTGACGACTTCGACCAGAGAGTTATCGACTGGATCGCAGACAAGTTCCGCGCAGAAAACGGCATTGATCTCCGCAACGACAAGACCGTTCTTCAGCGCCTCAAGGATGCTGCTGAGAAGGCTAAGATCGAGCTTTCCGGAATGGCAAGCACAAACATCAACCTCCCCTTCATCACCGCAACCGCAGACGGCCCTCTCCACTTTGATGCAACGCTCACAAGAGCTGAATTTGACCGCATAACCGCTGACCTTGTTGAGAGATGCATCGTCCCGACAAAGAAGGCGATCGCAGACGCAGGAATCAGCGTTTCGCAGATAGATAAGGTGCTTCTTGTAGGCGGATCCACGAGAATTCCCGCAGTTCAGGAGGCTGTTAAGAACTTTATCGGCAAGGAGCCCTTCAAGGGCATCAACCCCGACGAGTGCGTAGCAGTCGGCGCTGCTATTCAGGCAGGCGTTCTTGGCGGCGACGTTAAGGATATTCTTCTTCTCGACGTTACTCCCCTTTCTCTCGGTATAGAGACGCTTGGCGGAGTTTGCACCAAGATCATCGAAAGAAATACGACGATTCCCGTAAAGAAGAGCCAGGGATTCTCGACTGCGGCTGATAATCAGAGCTCTGTTGAAATTCACATTCTTCAGGGTGAAAGAGAAATGGCAGCCGGCAATACGACTCTCGGTCGCTTCCACCTTGACGGTATTCCCTCTGCACCCAGAGGCGTTCCGCAGATCGAGGTAACCTTTGATATCGACGCTAACGGTATCGTAAATGTTACTGCAATGGATAAGGGAACCGGTAAGGAGCAGCACATCACGATCACGTCTTCTTCTAACATGAGCAAGGAAGATATCGACCGTGCAGTCCGTGAGGCAGAGCAGTTTGCCGACGAGGACAGAAAGCTCAAGGAAGCTGTTGAAATAAAGAATAAGGCTGAAAGCCTCGTATTCCAGAGCGAAAAGTCGCTTGAAGAAATCGGAGATAAGCTCCCTGATGCTGACAAGGAAGAGGTAAAGACCGCACTTGAAAAGCTCAAGGAAACCGTAAAGACCGATAACACCGATGCTATCAAGGCAGACACCGAGGCTCTTGAGCAGGCATTCCACCGTCTTGCTGAAAAGCTTTACACCGCCCAGGGCGCGCCCGGTCAGGGCTTTGATCCCAACGGTGGACAGGGCGGCGATCCCGGCGACGGCGGTCAGGGCTATTATAACGCCGATTACGAAGATAAAACCGATAACTAAAAGCATTATTACAGCCGGGAGGAAAACCCTCTCGGCTGTAAACGAGGTTTATAATGGCAGACAAAAGAGATTATTATGAGGTGCTGGGCCTCGGCAAGGGCGCGTCTGACGACGAAATCAAAAAAGCCTACCGAAAGCTCGCAAAGAAATATCACCCCGATATGAATCCCGGAGATAAGTCGGCAGAGGAAAGCTTCAAGGAAGTAAACGAGGCGTATGCCGTGCTGTCCGATCCGGAAAAAAAGAGCAAGTATGACCAGTTCGGTCATTCCGCATTTGATCCTTCCATGGGTGGCGGCGGCTTCGACGGCGGCTTTGGCGGCTTCGATTTCGGAGATATTTTTTCTTCCATGTTTGGCGGCTTTGGTGGCGGCTCATCGTCACGCAGAAACGCCCCCTCTCGAGGCGAGGATCTTGAATACAGGCTTTCGATCACCTTCGATGAGGCGTACTTCGGCTGCAAAAAGGACATATCCTACGGCAGGGTGGAGAAATGCTCCGACTGCGGAGGAAGCGGTGCGGCTGCGGGGACAAGCCCCGAAACCTGCCCGAGATGTGGCGGTAGAGGTCAGGTGAATGCTACGCAGAGAACTCCATTCGGGGTTTTCCAGAGCGCAGTGACCTGTGACACCTGTCGAGGCACAGGTAAAATTATCAAGTCACCCTGCAAGGGCTGTAACGGAAAGGGTTATGTGAAGATTCAGAAGAAGCTGACCGTAACCATTCCTGCCGGAATTGATAACGGAGAAACTCTCCGTGTTACAGGACAGGGTAATGACGGCCGCAAGGGCGGTCAGGCGGGCGATCTTTACGTTACGGTAACCGTTCGTCCTCACCAGATATTTGACCGTGACGGCAATACGCTTTTCTGCCAGGTGCCGATAACTTTTGCCGAGGCTGCGCTCGGTGCGGAAATTGAAGTGCCGACAATGACGGGAAGCATTAAATATAACATACCGGAAGGAACTCAACCCGGCGCTCACTTTACTGTTCGAGGGGAAGGCTTCAGCTCGCCCCGAAGCGGAAGAAAGGGCGATCTCGTGTTCGAAACGATCGTTGAGGTGCCGAAAAACCTTACCGAAAAGCAGAAGGAAGCGCTTCGTGCTTTCGCTGACGAATGTGGGCTGAAAAACCATCAGAAGAAGCAGTCCTTCTTTAAGAAAAATAAAAAATAAGCAGAGCCGAGAGGAAAAATTCCGCTCGGCAATCTGTGCTATAATAGGAAATTGATATGAATAACTGGACACAAATTCGAGTAGCCTGCGGAATTAAGGATCTTGATACCGTTTGCGCTGTAATGAGCATGGTCGATAACGGCCTTATGATTGAAGATGCAAACGAGGTCGACACCCTCGACCACTGCTACGGTGAGCTGATTGACGAATCGCTGATAAATGCCGACAGAACGGTTGGCGCGGTAAGTGTTTATATTCCTGACGAAAGAAATCCTGCCGAGTGCGTTGCATTTATAAAGGAGCGCTTGAACGGAATCGAATATGAGCTGACTCTTTCGGGTATGAAGGAGGAGGACTGGGCGGATTCGTGGAAGCAGTATTATAAGCCCGTTCGCATCGGTAATAAGCTTATTGTCGTTCCGAGCTGGGAGGAGTATGAGCCCGGCGAAAACGATATCGTTCTCAAAATGGATCCCGGAATGGCTTTCGGAACGGGAACGCACGAAACAACCCGTCTTTGCTCGCTTCTTATGGAGGAATACATAAAAGCAGGCGACCGAGTGCTTGATATCGGAACGGGAAGCGGAATTCTCGCAATTGCCGCATCAAAGCTCGGCGCGGGCAAGGTTTTTGCTTATGATATTGATCCCGTTGCGATCAAGGTAGCGGAGGAAAACTGCCTTTTTAACGGCTGTGAAAATATCGTTTGCGGAATATCGGATCTCCTTCGGGGAGTCGACTGCGAGGAAAAGTACGATTTCGTTTGTGCGAACATCGTAGCTGACATTCTCGTTCGTCTTGCGCCTGATGTTGCAAGATACATGAAGGACGGCGCTCTTATTGCCGTTTCGGGAATAATTGATTCGCAGGAAGAAAGAGTAAAAGATGCGCTGATAAAGGGCGGACTTACATATATTAAGACGGTTGAAGAAAACGACTGGAATGCAATGATGTTCATAAAGGACGGTAAATGATATGAATACCCAGCATTTTAAATATGCCCTTGAGGTGGAAAAAACAGGATCCATCACGCAGGCGGCAGAAAACCTTTTTATGGGGCAGCCGAATCTTTCAAAGTCAATAAAGGAGCTTGAGGAAAGCCTCGGAATAGTGATTTTTAAGCGCACCTCACGTGGAGTTGTACCGACCGATAAGGGACAGGAATTTCTCCGTTACGCAAAGAATATTCTTTCACAAATCGAGGAAATGCAGAGCATTTGCCGTGATAAGGATCCCGATATGCAGAGCTTTAACGTCTGCGTGCCTCGCGGAAGCTACGCCTCTGTTGCGGCAAGAGAATTCGTTGCCTCCCTTGATGACGGCAAGCCGATTGACGTAAACCTCGGAGAAACGACGTCAATTGACGGCGTGAATATGGTTTCGGACGGAATATTCAACCTCGGAGTTATACGCTATCAAACGCAGTACGAGCCGTATTTTGCCGATTTCTGCCGTGATAAGGGGCTCAAATGCGAGACGGTATGGGAGTTTGAAAGCCTGGCGCTTATGTCGGAAAAGCATCCGCTTGCAGAGAGAAGCAAGCTCTCGCTTTCGGATTTTGCGCCGTATGTCGAGATAACTCACGGCGACTGTAACGTGCCGTATATCAATGTTGCGCAGAGCGAAAATCTTTCGCTTAATCTGTCGGGCAAGAAGGTCGTAAATCTCTATAAGGGAACAAGCCCCTTCCTTATGCTTTCGACAATGACGTCCTCCTTTATGTGGGTGTCTCCGATGCCGGAAAGCATACTTGCGCGCTACGGTCTTGTTCAAAGAGAATGTGACGCTCCGGCACATAAGTATAAGGACGTTATGATCACCCGAGAGGGAACGAAGCTCAGCGAGCTTGACAGACGCTTTATTGACAAGCTTTATGAGCTGAAAAACATGGTTGCATTTGGTAGAATATATAATTAACGGTATATAAATTTGTGAAAAAAGCAGATATCGAACATTTTCGATATCTGCTTTTTTATATGCCGACATTCCTAAAATATATGTTAAATAGGCGGAAAATGATAATCTTTTGGGCTTATGAATAGAAAATTTCGTGAATATTCGGCGGTGTTTTGCAATATTCGCACCAATGTAGCCAAAAAGAGGGTAAAATTGCAGAAAAACAATTCGATAAAAAAATATCGGTATTCCTTATTTGCTCTTGAATTTATATGAATATTTTGATATACTTATCATGTAATATTGTTTTTTGAAAGGTAATTTATTTCAATGGGAAGAAAAGTTACGATTATCGGCGCCGGTTCCGTCGGCGCGACAATTGCATACACTCTCGCGGTCAGCGGCAATGCTTCGGAGGTTTTGCTTATTGATATCAACGAGCAAAAGGCATTCGGTGAAGCCATGGATATAAGACAGGGCGCTCCCTTTACTCCGCCGATAAATATATATGCAGGAGATTATTCCGATGCGATAAATTCCGATATCGTAATTATAACTTCGGGTATTGCGCGCCGTCCGGGACAGTCACGTTTAGACCTCGCCCAGACGAATGTTGATATTATGAAGAGCATAATTCCGAGAATCACCTCGGTCGCGCCGAATGCGGTATATATCATTGTCAGCAACCCCGTTGATATACTGACATACGTTTTCTGCCGTTGCTCAGGACTTCCCGAAAAGCAGATAATCGGCTCGGGTGCGCTTCTTGATACCGCGCGACTTCGCTCGAAGATCGCCGAGATATTCTCAATAAGCATGCAGAATGTTCACGCAAACGTGTTCGGTGAACACGGCGATACGTCCTTCGTACCGTGGTCGCTTGCGACTATATCGGGAACGCCGATCGATATGTACGCTCGGTCAAAGGGGCTTCAGGTTGACGGCTCTGGCTTTAATCACGATGAGATCGAGGAATACGTAAGAAAGTCCGGCTCTACGATCATTACCGCAAAGGGCGCAACCTACTATGCTATTGCCCTCACGGTAAATCATATCTGCTCAAGCGTATTCCGCGGAATTGATACCGCGCTTTCCGTTTCAACAATGATGAACGGCGAATACGGAATAAGCGACGTATGCCTTTCCGTCCTTTCGATAGTCGGCAAGGGCGGCGTAAACGGAAAGCTTATTTCCACGCTTACCGATGACGAAATAGCAAAGCTTCGTTACAGCGCAGATAAGCTCAAGGAAGTAATAAACCAGCTCAAAATATAAGGAGAAGTAAAATGGAATACCGCATAGAACACGATTCAATGGGCGAGGTTAAAGTCCCCGCCGATAAATATTGGGGCGCACAGACGCAGAGAAGCTCCGAAAATTTCCGTATCGGAGTGGGCAACGAGGTCATGCCCCGTGAGATAACCCATGCCTTCGGAATCTTAAAAAAGGCAGCGGCAATTGCAAATTCTCTCCTGAAGCCCGAAAAGATGACTCCTGAAAAGCTTGATGCTATCAAGAAGGCGTGCGACGAGGTTATTTCGGGCTCGCTCAACGACCATTTCCCCCTCGTTGTATGGCAGACGGGAAGCGGTACGCAGTCGAACATGAATGCGAACGAGGTCATCGCTAACCGTGGAAACGAGATCGCAGGGAAGAAGCTCCTTCACCCGAATGACGATATTAATATGTCACAGTCGTCAAACGATACCTTCCCGACCGCAATGCACATCTCGGCGGTGCTGGAAATCGAAAACAAGCTCCTGCCTGCAATCGATACGCTGATAGCGACCTTTGAGCGTCTTGAAAAGGAAAACGAGGATGCCGTAAAGTGCGGCAGAACTCACCTTCAGGATGCAACTCCCATCAAGTTCTCGCAGGAGATCAGCGGATGGAGAAGCAGCCTTGTCCGTGATAGAGAAATGATAGTTATGGCGCTTAAGCCGCTGTATGAGCTTGCGCTCGGCGGAACTGCCGTCGGAACGGGACTCAACGCCCCCAAGGGCTTCTCGGAGGAGGTTGCGAAGGCGGTAGCAGATATTACCGGCAAGCCTTTTGTAACTGCTCAAAATAAATTCCACGCTCTTACATCAAAGGACGAGCTTGTATTTGCACACGGCGCGCTCAAGGCGCTTGCCTCTGATATGATGAAGATAGCTAACGACGTCCGTTGGCTCGCATCAGGCCCCCGTGACGGTCTTGGTGAGATATTCATTCCCGAAAACGAGCCGGGTTCGTCTATTATGCCCGGTAAGGTCAATCCGACTCAGTGCGAGGCGGTGACGATGGTTGCGGTACAGGTAATGGGCAACGACGTTGCAGTCGGCATGGCGGCATCGCAGGGAAATTTTGAGCTTAACGTCTTTATGCCGGTCTGCATTTACAATTTTCTTCAGTCGGTTCGCTTGCTTGCTGACAGTATTCTTTCCTTCAACAACAACTGTGCAGTAGGTATCAAGGCAAACCGTGAAAAGATGGCGCATAATCTTCACAATTCGCTTATGCTCGTAACGGCGCTTAACCCCTATATTGGTTATGAAAACGCCGCAAAGACCGCAAAAAAGGCGTATAAGGACAATATTTCGCTTAAAGAAGCCTGCGTTCAGCTCGGCTTCCTCACTCCCGAACGCTTCGACGAGGTATTCCATCCCGAAAAGATGGTGTAAATTTTCCACTTTTCTTTGCTCGTGCAAAGAAAAGTTCTCAAAAGAAACCACGCCAAGGGGCAAACCAATGAAAATTTGCGAAGGCAAATTTTCACACGTTTTCCCCTTTGGGATCCCCTTTCGGTTTAAGGAAGCTTTTCTACGTCAAATTGTTACTCCCGCGTCATTGTAGGGTGCGACAACCTCGGGAACCCCCAAAACTCGCATTCGCTCGTTTCAGGGAACCCCTACCTCGACGCACCGCACTCCCACGCTCACTATATTGTAGAGATTAAAACGCTAATCAACGCATTTGTAGGGCGGGGGCTTGCTCCCGCCGCCCTAAAGAAGTGTAATCAATCCACACATAAATATCGCAAAGGAAAATCTTATGACATACAGTTACTATCCCGGCTGTACTCTTAAAACTAAAGCAAAGGAGCTTGACCGTACCGCACGTCTTTGCGCCGAGGCGCTTGGGGCGTCCTTGCGTGAGCTTGATAATTGGCAATGCTGCGGCGGCGCATATACCGCATCGAAGGACGAGATCGCAACGAAGCTTTCCTCCGTTCGTGCGCTTCTTGAAGCCGAAAGCAAGGGCGAGGATATAATTACCCTCTGCTCGGCTTGCCATAATGTGCTTAAAAGAGTACGAAACGACCTTGTTTCAGATACGGATTTCGCCTTTAAGGTGAATAATTACGTCAAGCCCGAAAAGCCCTTTGAGGGCAAAACGAGAGTAATTCATTTTCTCGAATATCTCCGTGACGAGATCGGCTTCGACGAGCTTCGAAAGCAGGTCGTAAATCCCTTTACGGGCAAGAAGATAGCGGCGTATTACGGATGCCTGCTCCTCCGTCCCTCGGGCGTTATGGATATGGACGATCCCGAAAACCCGAAGATACTTGAGGACTTTATCCGCGCTATCGGCGGCGAGCCGGTAATGTATCCGTACAGAAATGAATGCTGCGGCGGTTACGTTGCGCTTGAGGATAAGTCGGCAACGGTAAAGAAGAGCGAAAAGATCGTCGCATCCGCAAACGGTTTTGGTGCTGATATTATTATTACCGCCTGCCCGCTATGCCTTTACAACCTCGAAAGCGCAAACGGCGAGAGCGAAGTAAAATACTTTACCGAGCTGCTCGCAACTGCACTTGGAATAACGGAGGCGTAATATGAATCTTAAAGAACAAGTTCTTTTAATGAGCGGCGTTGACGTGCGCAAGTGTATGGCTTGCGGCAAATGCTCCGGTGCGTGCCCCTCGTATAACGAAATGGAATACCATCCGCATCAGTTTGTGGCGATGGTTAAAAAGGGAAATATCGAGCCGCTTATAAAGTCGGAATCGGTATATAAGTGCCTGACCTGCTATGCCTGCATCGAAAGATGTCCGCGCGGCGTTGAGCCTGCAAAGCTTATTGAGGCTATCCGACTGCTTGCAGTCCGTCCGCAGGGCGAAAATCATCTTAAAGCAGACGATATTCCGCCGCTTCTTGATCCAGAGCTTCCGCAGCAGGCGATCGTAACGGCGTTCCGTAAGTATAGTAAATAAATTCCGCGCGTCATCCTGAGCGGAGTTCCGCTTTTGTCATCCTGAGCGGAATCCCGCCGAGATTCCGCTTCGTTTCACTTCGCGCGGCTACGCCGTTCGACTACGCTCCGCTTCGCTCAGAATGACGCGGCGGGATGAAGTCGAACCCGGAGGGCGATGCCGTGCACGGCATCGGGATCTCGTGTAAAGAATAACACCATCATCCGAAAGGAATAAAACAATGCAAAGAATTGGAGTTTTCGTCTGTCACTGCGGTACGAACATCGCCGCAACAGTCGACGTTAAAGCCGTAGCCGAGGCGCTGAAATACGAGCCGGGCGTTGTCATTTCAACCGAGTATCAGTATATGTGCTCCGAGGCAGGACAAGAGCTTATCAAAAACGCAATAAAGGAAAATGCGCTTACCGGTGTCGTTATTTGCTCATGCTCACCCCGTATGCACGAGGCAACCTTCAGAAAAACGGTAGCGGCAGCGGGACTTAACCCGTATATGCTTGAGATAGCAAATATCAGAGAGCAGGTCTCGTGGATACATAAAAACATCGAGGAAGCAACCGAAAAAGCGATAATTCTCGGCCGTGCGGCGATAGCAAAGGTGCATCTTAATGCACCGCTTACCGCAGGGGAAAGCCCCGTTACGAAGCGAGCTCTCGTTATCGGCGGCGGCATTGCGGGAATTCAGACGGCGCTTGATATTGCCGAGGCGGGCTTTAAGGTCGATATAGTCGAAAAGGAGCCGACGATCGGCGGCAAGATGACACAGCTTGATAAGACCTTCCCGACTCTTGACTGTGCCGCTTGTATTCTCACGCCTAAAATGGTCGATTGCGCACAGCACGAAAATATAACGATATATTCCTATTCCGAGGTCGAAGCCGTTAAGGGCTTCGTTGGAAATTTCGACGTAACGATAAAGAGAAAAGCACGCTACGTTGACGAAACCAAGTGTACAGGCTGCGGTCTTTGTACCGAAAAATGTCCGCAGAAAAAGATTCCTAACGAGTTTAACCTCGGTCTTGACAACCGCCGTGCGATCTATATTCCGTTCGCGCAGGCAGTTCCGAAGATCGCAACTATCGACGCGGATTACTGCACGATGCTCAAAAGCGGAAAGTGCGGTCTTTGCTCGAAGGTCTGCACGGTCGGAGCTATCGACTATAAGCAGCAGGACAGCTATATAAACGAAAAATACGGCGCGATCGTAGTTGCAACGGGCTTCAACCCGATAAAGCTCGATAAATATGACGAATACGCCTATAATCAGAGCGCTGACGTAGTAACCTCCCTTGAGCTTGAGCGTCTTATGAATGCGGCAGGCCCGAACGGCGGTACGCTGCTTCGTCCCTCCGACAAAACGCATCCCAAGAGAATAGCCTTCATTCAGTGCGTAGGCTCTCGCTGTGACGATAACAAGGGCAAGAGCTACTGCTCGAAGATCTGCTGTATGTATACGGCAAAGCACGCAATGCTGATAAGAGAAAAATATCCCGATACCGAGGTTTACGTTTTCTATATCGACGTTCGTACGCCGGGCAAGAGCTTTGACGAGTTCTACCGCCGTGCAGTCGAGGAATACGGCGTAAACTATATTAAGGGAATGGTCGGAAAGGTGCTTCCCGAGCCTGACGGAACTCTTACAGTCCGCGCGTCGGATCTTATAAACGGCGTTCAGCTTAATCTTTCCTGTGATCTTGTTGTTCTTGCGGCGGCTATCGAGCCGGATAAGAGCGCACGTCCCTTGGCAACTATGCTTACTGCAAGCATGGATACAAACGATTTCTTCACGGAAGCACATCCGAAGCTTCGCCCCGTCGAAAGCCCGACAGCCGGAATATTCCTTTCAGGCACCTGTCAAGGCCCGAAGGATATACCCGAAACGGTTTCGCAGGCATCCGCTTGCGCTGCGAAGGTCATCGGACTTCTTTCAAAAGCTTCACTCAAGGGAAATCCCTGCGTAGCGCATAGCGACGAGCTTCTCTGTAACGGCTGCTCGTCCTGCGAAAAGGTTTGTCCCTACGGAGCGATAAGCTATTCGGATAAGGAATTCCGTATAAATGGTAAGATGGTAACTCGCCGTGTTGCGAGCGTAAATCCCGCCGTATGTCAGGGCTGCGGTGCCTGCACCGTTGCTTGTCCGTCGGGAGCTATGGATCTTAACGGCTTCAGCAATTCTCAAATTATGGCGGAGGTAGATGCGATATGCAAGTAAATAACGAATTTAAGCCTAAAATAGTCGCATTCTGCTGTAACTGGTGCTCTTATGCGGGCGCCGACCTTGCAGGAACTAATCGATTTCAGTATCCTGCCGAGGTAAAAATTATCCGTGTGCCTTGCTCCTGCCGTGTTAACCCGATATTCATTCTCCGTGCCTTTCAGCGAGGCGCTGACGGAGTTATTATCTGCGGCTGTCACCCCGGCGACTGTCATTACACGACGGGCAACTACTATGCGAGAAGAAGAATGACGCTTCTGTTCTCGATGCTCGATTTCCTTGGAATCGAAAAGGAGCGCACCCGTGTTGAGTGGGTATCTGCTGCAGAAGGTCAGAAGTTCGCTGCCACAATGAACGATTTCGTCAAAACCGTAACCGAGCTTGGCGAAAACAAGCGTTTGGAGGATCTGCGATGCAAGAAATAATGAAAAAAAGAGCCGTTGAGCTGCTTGAAAATGGCACGGTAGCTCGTGTTCTCGGCTGGAAAAAGGGCGAATTCGATTACGATATTACCCCCGCCGTTTTTGAAAGTATCGAGGAAATAGAAAACGATTTTATATATAATTCTCTCTGCTCGCCGAACCTTTCGAAATATCTCGTAAAGGAAAGCCGCAAGGAGGGAAAGACGCTTATATTCCTTAAGCCCTGCGATTCTTACAGCTTGGCACAGCTTATAACCGAGCATAGGGTGGAAAGAGAAAACGTCTATGCCATTGCTATCGAATGCTACGGAAAAACCGATGCCGAGACGATAAAGGAAAAGGGCTACAAGGGAATTATCGGCATTTCGGAGGAAGACGGCACCCTTAATATAAAGACTCTTTACGGCACGGAGAGCGTGCCGGTATACGGTCTTTACCGCGAAAGATGCTTAAATTGCAAGAGCAAGAAGCATCCGATCTACGATGAAATTATCGGTGATGAGGGCGAGGTCGTTTCCGACTCTGCTCGCTTTGACGAGGTCGAGAGAATCGAGAGAATGACGCCCGAGGAAAGATTTGAATTTTTCCGTAACGAGCTTTCTCGCTGTATAAGATGTAACGCCTGCCGCAACGTATGTCCTGCTTGCACCTGCGAAAAGTGCGTTTTTGATAACGATGCGTCGCAAATATCCCAGAAGGCGGCGGCAACTTCCTTTGAGGAAAATATGTTCCATATCATCCGTGCCTTCCACGTCGCAGGAAGATGCACCGACTGCGGTGAATGCTCTCGAGTATGTCCGCAGAATATACCGCTTCATCTGCTCAACCGTAAGTTCATCAAGGATATAAACGAGCTTTACGGCAGCTACCAGGCAGGAGAAAGCATCGGCAACCGTTCGCCGCTTACCGATTATACGCAGGGCGATTGCGAGCCGGATATCGTCTATAAGAGAGGAGGAAAGGACAATGCTTAAAATCAAGCTTTCACTGCTTTCAACGCTCTTTGACACGCTTTCCGAAAGCAAAAAGCTCTATATTCCCGCCGATACGAAGGGCGGAGCGCGTTTCCTTCCCTATGAAAGCGGAATGACGATGACGCGCGAGCTTAATACCGTTCGCTCCCCCAAGGATCTTTTCTTCCCGCAGATCGAGAGCCTTATGGACTTCAAGACCGAGGGAAAGAAGATCGAGGTTATTGATACCCGAGAGGAATGTGAGGATTTTATAATCTTCGGAGTCCGTGCCTGCGATGTGCGCAGCTTCGATATCCTCGACAGAGTATTCCTTTCCGAGCCTGTTGACAGCTATTATAAAAACCGCCGTGACCACGGCATTATAATCTCGCTTGCCTGCAATAAGCCGGAGGAAACCTGCTTCTGCTCGACCTTCGGTATCGACTGTGCAAATCCCGAGGGCGATATTGCTTCCTACATCTGCGGCGACGAGATGTATTTTGAGCCGCTGACCGACAAGGGAAGCGAGCTGCTTCTGAATCTTTCGTGTTTGAGCGAGGGAAATGAGGCGCCCGTTTACGAGTGTAAGCGCAATATTTACGAGATAAAGTCAAAGCTGCCTCTATCCGAGCTTTCTGCCGAAAAATTCGGCGGAAATATGCTGGAATACTTTAATTCCGACAAGTGGGATGAGCTTTCGGAGGCTTGTCTCGGTTGCGGAACCTGCACCTTCGTCTGTCCGACCTGCCAGTGCTACGATATCAAGGATTTCGACACCGGTAACGGCATACAAAGATTCAGATGCTGGGATTCCTGTATGTATTCCGACTTTACGCAGATGGCACACGGAAATCCCCGTGTGAGCCAAAAGGAGCGCTTCCGTCAGCGCTTCATGCATAAGCTCGTATATTATCCTATGAATAATGACGGAATATTTAGCTGTGTAGGTTGCGGCAGATGCTTAAGTAAATGTCCGATCTCAATGAACATAGTCAAGGTAATGAAAAAGCTCGGGGAGGATTGACAATGAATAACGAAACGCTTATTCCGGTAGTTGGTGTTGTGACCGACATAAGAATTGATACACCCGACGTAAAGACCTTCCGTGTCGTTACTCCCGAGGGAAATAAGCCCTTCCTTCATCTTCCCGGTCAGTGTGCGATGGTATCCATTCCCGGAGTCGGTGAGGCGATGTTCTCGATTACGTCCTCTCCGACGAATACCGAGTTTATGGAATTCAGCATCAAAAAGTGCGGATGCCTCACAAGCTGGCTTCACAGAATCGAGCCGGGACAGTATATAACCGTCCGCGGCCCGTACGGAAACCATTTTCCCGTTGAGACCGAGCTTAAGGGCAAAAACCTGCTCTTTATCGCAGGCGGAATCGGACTTGCGCCGCTTCGCTCGGTGATAAATTACTGCAGAGATAATAGAGAGAATTACGGCACTATCGACGTAATTTACGGCTCTCGCTCAAAGGACGATCTCGTTGACTATTCCGAGATCATAAACGAGTGGATGAATGAAAGCGGCGTGAACGTGCATCTCACGATCGACCGTGCGCAGGAGGGCTGGGACGGCCACGTCGGCTTCGTTCCGGACTACGTAAGGGAGCTTAAGCCCGATATAAACAAGACCGTTCTTGTTTGCGGCCCCCCTATTATGATAAAATTCACCCTTAAGGCGCTTAAAGAGCTTGGCTTCGAGGAAACTCAGGTCTATACGACAATGGAGCTTCGTATGAAGTGCGGCGTCGGAAAATGCGGCAGATGCAATATAGGTGATAAATACGTCTGTAAGGACGGCCCGGTTTTCCGTTATGACGAGCTGGGCGAGCTTCCCGATGAATATTGATGAGGAAAATACTATGGAAACAATGGTAAGCATATATCTTTACGGCAAGAAATACGATGTGCCGTCAAATCTCACGATAATGGGCGCAATGGAATATGCGGGCTATCAGCTCGTGCGCGGATGCGGATGCCGTAACGGCTTCTGCGGCGCTTGCGCTACGATCTATCGCATAAAGGGAGACCGTGAGCTTAAGGTCTGCCTTGCCTGCCAGACGAAGGTCGAGGAGGGAATGTATATAGCAACCCTTCCGTTCTTCCCGCTTGTTAAGCAGGTTTACGATATTGAAAAGATCAAGCCGACCGAGCAGATAATGATGCAGCTTTATCCCGAAATATATGCCTGCATCGGCTGTAACGCCTGCACGAAGGCTTGTACTCAGGGGCTTAACGTAATGCAGTACATCGCTTACGCTCAAAGAGGTGAGTACGAAAAGTGCGCTGAGGAGTCCTTCGACTGCGTAATGTGCGGAGTTTGCTCGTCACGTTGCCCTGCGGGAATTTCTCATCCGCAGGTCGGAATTCTTGCTCGCCGTCTTAACGGCAAATATCTTGCTCCGAAATGTGATCATCTTGAGGACAGAGTCAAGGAAATCGAGGACGGAACCTTTGAGGAGCTTCTCTCTGCGCTTATGGAGAAGCCGATTTCCGAGATGAAAGAGCTTTACAACAACAGAGATATCGAGAAGTGAGGAAGATAGATGTATAACGAAGATATTATGGAGTCGGTCAAAAAAGTAGAGGCAAAAAGAGCGGAAAACGCAGTTTTTGAGCCGAGAAGAATGACCGCAGAAGAAAAAGAAAATCTGCTTAAAACCTTCCATCCCGATTATCGTGAGGACCAGTTTGCATGTCTTACGATCGGCGCAAACAAGGGCGAGAAGGTGCCGACGGAGCTGTGCGAGCTTCTTGAAGGCAAGAGCAGAATTAATCCTGACGAAATAGACCTGAATAAGGTTGACTATGAGTGTGACGTTCTTGTTATCGGCGGCGGCGGAGCAGGCTCTGCTGCGGCTATCGAGGCTCACCGAGCAGGCGCATCGGTTATGATCGTAACCAAGCTTCGAATAGGCGATGCGAACACTATGATGGCAGAGGGCGGCATTCAGGCGGCTGATAAGCCGAACGATTCCCCTGCGATCCACTATCTCGATGCATTCGGCGGCGGACATTTTGCCGCAAAGCCCGAGCTTCTTTACAAGCTTGTAAACGAGGCTCCCGATGCAATCAAATGGCTGTCCGAGCTCGGAGTCGAATTCGATAAAATGCCCGACGGCACGATGGTAACGACGCATGGCGGAGGCACTTCGAGAAAGAGAATGCATGCGGCAAAGGACTATTCCGGCGCTGAAATTATGCGTACCCTCCGTGACGAGGTGCTTAACAGAGCTATTCCGGTGGTCGATTTTACAGCCGCTATTGAGCTTATCCTTGACGAAAACGGCAACGCCTCGGGCGCTGTTCTTCTCAATATGGAAACGAAGGAACTGCTCGTTGCAAAGGCAAAGACGGTAATTATCGCAACGGGCGGCGCAGGACGTCTGCACTATCAGGGCTTCCCGACCTCAAACCACTACGGTGCAACGGCAGACGGACTTGTTCTTGCATACCGTGTAGGCGCAAAGCTTATGTATCCCGATACACTTCAGTATCATCCCACGGGCGCTGCATATCCCGAGCAGATCTTCGGTGCGCTCGTAACCGAGAAGGTTCGTTCTCTCGGCGCAAAGCTGATAAACTGCGACGGTGAAGCATTTATGCATCCTCTTGAAACCCGTGACGTTTCGGCGGCTTCGATAATAAGAGAATGCTCCGAGCGCGGTAAGGGCGTAAAAACGCCCGAGGGCTACGGCGTGTGGCTCGACACTCCTATGATCGAGCTTAAAAACGGAGAGGGAACTATCGAAAAGAGAATTCCCGCAATGCTTCGTATGTTCGCAAAATACGGCATAGACATTCGCCGTGAGCCTATCCTTGTCTATCCGACGCTCCATTATCAGAACGGCGGAATCGACATCGGCGCAGACTGTATGTCGACAACGGTAAATAATCTCTTCGTTGCAGGCGAAGCAGTCGGAGGCATCCACGGACGTAACCGTCTTATGGGAAATTCGCTTCTCGATATTATCGTATTCGGCCGTGATGCAGGTAAGAGCGCGGCTGAAAAATGCAAGAGCGTGACAGTCGGAAGCCTTACCCTCGATCATCTCGAAAAATTTGAAAAGGAAAAAGCAGACGCAGGCATTGTAAACGAAACGCTTTCCCCGAAGCTTCTTCCGAATTACGCGAGAAAGGTGTAATATACGGCTATGGAACTCTTTGGTGGTATAATAACTTTAAAAGATATCCCGACACTTCTTGTCGTAGTCTTTTCGGTGCTCTTTCTCGGATACCTTCTCGGCAGAATTACGATAAAGGGAATTTCCCTCGGTGATGCCGGCGTGTTCGTTGTAGCGCTTATCGTTGGAGCACTTTGCTTTACGGTTAGTGAAGAAACGGGACTTAACTTCTTCGCTTCAAAAGCGCCGTACGATTTTTCTGCAGGGCTATCGATAATCGAAAGCCTCGGACTTGTGCTTTTCGTAACCTCGGTCGGATTTATTGCCGGCCCGAAGTTTTTCGGAAACCTTAAAAAGAACTTCAAATCCTACGTCCTTATCGGCTTGGTCGTTATCTTGGCAGGCGCTCTT
>JAZNXR010000096.1:0-2865 GCA_045593985.1 Eubacteriales bacterium | reverse complement strand
CGCATCGCGATAGCGATGCAAGGTGCAAAGCACCGCCGCAGTATGCGGCAGGCTCATAGGGAGTATAACCGGTCGGAGAACGGCACAATTTATTCTTACAACTCAATAATTATTTGGACCAATAGCTCAGTTGGTTAGAGCTACCGGCTCATAACCGGTCGGTCCTAGGTTCGAGTCCTAGTTGGTCCACCAAGAATAACCAAAATCGAACCCCTCGGGGTGTCGGTTTTGGTTATTTCTTTTTTTGGCGGACTATCAAGATTGACTCGACCTAGTTTTCGTAGGCGAAGCCGAGAAAATAGGTTCGCATTTCCCACTCGAAGATCGACAAGCTCGCTTGTCAGGCGCAGAGTGTGGAAATATTGACGCTCGCCGTCAAAATCCTATATGGTCCACATCGAACCTCGAAAGAGGATTGGTTTTCGTTTTGTTTTTCTATGAATTGTCCCCGACAGCACTGTCGGGGGCTTTTCCTTTTTGAATAGGCTTAAGCCGGGGTTATCGTTCAAATATCTTTCTTGAAGTGACATAATGGTTTTTACGGCATTTTCGATACTCTCTTTTCTCTGTTGTGAGACGTACCGCTTTCGGCACTAATAGGCTGTCCACAATATCCGCATTTTAGTTTGCCTCTAAGTAAGTAAACGGCTTGTATGCTGCGAGTTCCTGTCTTATTGGCATCGTTTATTGCTTTAACTTTTGCATAAGCTTCGGGCGTTATAATTTGAGGGTAATTTTGTCTCTGCTTTTTCACACATCGATCTCACAAAGATTGCATCATTTGATTTAGGTATTCCATGCTTAGTAATCCGAGTTAAGATTAACACGAGGTGTTTCCTATTGCGACACAATTTTCGCGTATCAAAAACTTTGATTTTTACTTAAGTCTAAAGTAACGAATATTTTTTCCATTACCTTCTCGCTTGATCTCGCCTTCGGCAACTAACTTACGGAGCGCACCTTCGATAGAGCTGATGCTCAGTGAAGGACACAACTCTCTGATATCCTGCTTTGAAAATCTGCCGATCTTATTAATCGTTGCGCGACGCACAGTTTCAAGCGCCGATAGTTTTGTTTCTACGAGTGCGAATCTATCTTCAAAATCCTTATAGGCTGCAAGTATCGTGCCGAGCAGATATTTTATGAACGGAACAGCATCCGCATTTCCTTCATGCCATCCGTTCTGTGCTTCGCCAAGTGCATCGTAGTACAAATCCTTATTCTTGGCTATCTTTGCTTCGAGAGATATATATTTTCCAACATAGAAGCCACTTCTGTAAAGGAGTAGAGTAGTGAGCAGACGGCTCATTCTTCCGTTTCCGTCGTTGAACGGATGGATGCAGAGAAAGTCGTGAATGAATATCGGAATGGCTATGAGCGGCTCTAACTCGTTATTTCCGATTACTCGATTAAACTCATTACATATGCTTTCGAGCGCAGTCGGAGTTTCAAACGGATCAAGTGGAGTGAACAGCGTTCTTGTACTACCGTCGGGGTATGTTGCGCTGATATAATTCTGCACGCTTTTTATTCTGCCTGCCACAGGATTGTTCATATGGCTGTACAGGATTTTATGGAGCTGCAGAATGTAGTTTGGCGTAATCGGGATGGCATCAAAGCTCTCGTGGATGATATTTAACACATCGCGGTAGCCGGCGATCTCTTGCTCATCTCTATTTTTAGGTGTGGTCTTATCCTCTACAATCTGTCTAATTCTTGTATTCGTCGTAACGATACCTTCGATAGCATTGGAACTCTCCGTACTTTGTACCTTTGCAATCTCGACGAGCTTTTCAAGCTCTTCGGGGCGTTGCTTGAGATACATCTCTTGCTTTCCGGCTTCTTTGTATATAGCAGCTATCAAGCCGAGAAGCTCAGAATCCCATTTTTGTTCATTAATTTTTGAGTAGTTAAACGTTCTCATAACCTTAACCTCGCTTTCGTTCCCTTAAATAGTATCATATTATGAGGGATTTGTCAATCATTTAAGGGTATATTTCCTTAATATTATTTCGAAATTGAGGGAATTTTAATCGCTTTAAGGCAATTTCTGTTTTATTCGGTTAAGGTTTCAATGGCTATCCGCATCCCTAATTTGAAAGCATGCTCGAAGATGGCTGCTTCGGCGAGGCTCATATACTCGCTCCGGCTTCTCTCCACCGTCGCATAGTCGTTGCCTATCGCCTGCGCCGGCTCGGCTCTGCCAACTCGTTGCTTTGGGCGGTTTCGCTGCGTCAAAAACAACACTCAGTTGTTTTTAACTCGCTACATGTAATTCTCGAAGATTTCTTTCTGTTCTTCGGTAAAGGACTTTTCGAGGTCTTCATGATACCTTGCCATGTATCCGAGCAGCTCCTTCATCTCCGGCGAATTGGTTCGGCTATCCTCTTGAGGTATGATGTTGCCGCGCCATAGTTCGTTGATTATATTTTTCGTAGGTTGCACCTCCTGTTAGCACAACAACATACCACAGAAGGTTGCGGAAGTCCAGCACTTTTTTGAAAATAAGTCTAATTTTTTCACCGGGCTTATTCTTTGTTTTTTGCGGCGCAAATTTTGAGTAGCGGAAGTATAAAGAAAAATGCAACACAGACCTTCGTCCATGTTGCATTTTTCTTGTTCAGCCACTCTCAATCGGCATTTCTCTTGGATTTAACTTAATATCCTTATGAGAACCTGCCTTTTTGGGTGGCGTTTCTCTAATTGGTTGCCGTTTTATCTTTTGGCGTTTTAGGGGAGTTATCTGTCAGCCCTTTTCGCGGCCACTTCGGTAGCCATTCCGGAGATATCGGTGGATACAACGGTTCTTGCTATAACGTACTCACCGCCGATTACGCCTTCGGAGGTAACGTTATCCGAAGCTTC
>JAZNXR010000095.1:0-49920 GCA_045593985.1 Eubacteriales bacterium | reverse complement strand
TTGTGTTCAATTCAATGCTTCACTGGATCGTCGGTTTCGCCGAGAAGGTAGTCAATAGAGGTGTTGTAAAAGCGGGCAAGGCGAATAAGAATAGACGTGGGAATGTCATTTTCGCCGGTTTCATATTTTGAATATCCTGTTTGCGACATTCCGAGAATTTTTGCTATCTGCGTCTGCGTCAGCTCGTGATCCTCACGTAGGTCCCTGATTCTGCGATACATATTTATCTCTCCAAAACATTTTATAATGATATTATATGTTAATCTGTTTCAGAGTATTGACAAATAACCTGAAACAGGTTATAATATGAGTATCAACTGCGATAGCGGAATAAAAATTAAGGTGGATTAAAAAATGAAGAAGTTTTTGGCAATTTTGATGGCGATTTTTATGCTTGTCTCACTATGCGCTTGCGACAGAAAAAAAGGCGGCAACGATGGTGACGAAAAAATTGTATCTGCAATCTTTATAAGTGACGGTATGGTATGGACGAACGAAATCACCTTAAAATGTGACGATGCTACGCTTGTCCAATCATATTCTTACTTTGATGATGATAGTTCTTGTATAATTAGCGATAAAAGAATATATTTCCTTGAGAAGGACGGAAACGTTTACGTTGTAATGAAAGCCACCATGCAACGCAATGTAATCGGTGAAAACTCAGACGAATACAGAAATTCGCTTGATCCGGATGAAGACAGCATGGAAATAGCCATGTTGGAAAAGGGCGGTTTTATTCTTGATGACATGATGATGGAAGCAATGGGACTGAAGGGAATGTCGTTTGATTTTACATACGATCTTGAAAGAGGAATTATCAAAGAAATCACTACAAAGACAGCCGATAGTACAGAGACGAATGAGTTTTTGTATAGCGGCGCAGGAAGACAAATCGGTGTTAACGTATACCGTAAGTCAGGAAAAACGGAGGAGGAGTATTCTTGCATTTTTTCGGAATTTCATTCAAACGGGTTGCCCAAAACCGTTGAGTGGGATTTTGGTGATGGAGATACAAGAACGGATAGATTTACGGATCAAGGCTACAGAGAATAAATAAAAACGCCTCAAGGACGACCTTGAGGCGTTTTGCTATTTCGGCACGGGATCCTTCATTTTAACGATTATAAGATCCTCGCCGATATGTTCAATGCAAGCCCAGGGTATTTTAATGCTTTGGGACTTTGAAAAAAGTCCACTTTCGCCGGGAATTATAAGGGCAACAAGCCTTGCATCGCAGGTGTCAAGCTCAATATCCGAAACAAACCCGAGCCGCCTTCCGCTCGATATGTTTATGACCTCCTTGTTTTTCAGGTCGGTTAAAAAGCAATCCATAATTTTTCTCCTCTCGTTTTTTTAATACTATGCCGCATAGCGATTTTTAATGCCTTGTCATAGAAGTGAAAAGCTCCGCATAGTAATATACAAAAAGAGGCAGAACGGCTCCGCCGTCGCTATGAGAGAAAGGTATCAGAAGATGATGAATTCAAATATTTACCGCGATATTGCCGAGCGCACGGGAGGGAACATCTATATAGGAGTTGTCGGGCCTGTGAGAACGGGAAAATCGACCTTTATCAAGCGTTTTATGGAAAACCTGGTGCTACCTAACATCGAAAACAATTTCGACCGTGAGCGTGCGCGTGACGAGATGCCGCAGAGCGCGGCAGGAAAGACCGTTATGACTGCAGAGCCGAAATTCATTCCCGACGAAGCGGTTGAGATCGTGCTTTCCGATAACGCCCGACTGTCGGTACGAATGGTCGACTGCGTCGGCTACATAGTCCCCGAAGCAATGGGGCATATCGAAAACGGCGGCCCGAGAATGGTCACGACACCTTGGAGAGAGGAGCCGATGCCCTTTACCGAAGCCGCAGAATACGGCACGAGAAAGGTTATAACCGACCACTCAACTATCGGCGTTGTTGTAACCACCGACGGCACGATCGGCGAAATCGGCAGACAGAATTACGTTGAAGCAGAGAAGAGAATAGTAAACGAGCTTAAAACGATGGGAAAGCCGTTTGCCATCATTATGAACTCAGCAGATCCTTCGCGTGATGAAAGCATTCGCCTTGCAACCGAAATCGAAAAAGAATACGGCGTTCCGGTTGCGCTTGTGAATTGCCTTGAGCTGAACAGCGAGGACATCAAGCACATTCTTGAAATGATACTTATGGAGTTCCCGATAAGACAGATATCGGTTGACATTCCTCTTTGGCTCTGTGCACTCGGTGACGATCATCCGATTTATATTTCGGTAAAGGACAGCGTCCTCTCGTCAGCATCGAAAATAAGCAAAATAGCCGATGTAAAGGGCGCATTTGACGGCATATCGGAAAACGAATATATAGAAAGCGGCGCAATTACCGAAATAGATCTCGGTACGGGCGACGCACGGCTCAACGTCCGATTGCCGCAGGAGCTTTACTATAAGACTCTCGGCGAGATGACGGGCTTTGAGATCACAGGTGAGGAAACGCTTGTCGGACTGCTTCGTGAGCTTTCCGAGATGAAGAAAAAATACGATAAAATCGCAAAGGCTCTTGACGACGTAAACGAAAACGGCTACGGAATCGTCACGCCCGACCTGAGCGAGCTGACTCTCGATGAGCCGGAAATCGTAAGACAAAACGGCGGCTACGGCGTTAAGCTTAAGGCAGGAGGCCCGTCAATTCACATGATAAGGGCGAGGATCGAAACCGAAATAAATCCCATTGTCGGTACGGAATCTCAATCCGAGGAGCTTGTAAAGCGTATGACGGATGAGTATACCGAAAGCCCCGACAAGATCTGGGAATCGAATATTTTCGGCAAAACTCTCCACGAGCTTGTAAACGACGGCTTAAAATCGAAGCTCGACCACATGCCCTCTGAAGCTCGGGAGCGCTTAAGCGAAACCCTTGAAAAGGTTATTAACGAGGGAAGCGGCGGACTTATCTGCATAATTCTCTAAATATGTGAGAAACGGACAAAATGGGTTCATTTTGTCCGTTTTTTGTTAAAATATTGATTATTATCATTGACTTTGTATTTTATAATTGGTATAATTATAAAAGTAAAATGTTCTCAAACGAAAGAGAGGGAAAATTATGCCAAATTTGACTTTTAAGGGCAAGCAGTTCTATATGGATGGCGAGCCGATCGAAATTATCTCGGGTACGATGCACTATTTCCGTATTCCCGAGGATTACTGGTACGACCGTCTTCTTAAGCTCAAGGAGTGCGGCTTCAACACCGTTGAGACCTATACCTGCTGGAACCTTCACGAGCCGGAAGAAGGAAAGTTCGACTTTTCCGGTATGCTTGACATTGAAAAGTACGTTCAGACCGCAACCGATCTCGGACTTTACGTAATTCTCCGTCCCGGTCCCTACATCTGTGCAGAGTGGGATTGCGGCGGTCTTCCCGCATGGCTTCTCACCTACCGTGATATAGATATCCGTTGTAACAACGAGGTTTATCTCTCCAAGGTAGACAGATACTATAAGGAGCTTCTTACCCGTCTTCATAAGCATTTCTCGGGTAATGGCGGTAACATCGTAATGATCCAGGTCGAAAACGAGTACGGCAGCTTCGGTTCCGATAAGGAATATCTCCGTGCTGTTGCTGCTATGTACGATAAGTACGGCGCAAAGGCGCTCTACTTCACCTCCGACGGCCCCGAGTACACGATGCTCAACGGCGGTACGCTTCCCGAGTATCTCTGCGTTGCTAACTTCGGCTCCGATCCCAAGCGTCAGTTCACCAAGCTTGAGGAATTCCGCCCCGATCAGCCCCTTATGTGCGGCGAGTATTGGAACGGTTGGTTCGACCAGTGGGAAAAGAAGGCAGTCACCCGTGATTATATGACCTGTGTTAACGACCTCAAGGACTTCCTTGAGATCGACGCATCGATCAACGTGTATATGTTCCACGGCGGCACGAACTTTAACTTCTGGGCAGGCGCGAATATGTTTGAAAAGGCATATTTCGACACCACGAGCTACGACTACGGCGCACCTCTTAACGAAGCAGGCGACCGTACACCTATGTACTACGCATTCCGTGACACCATTATCGCAAAGTACGGCGAGGACAAGGTTCCCGCGCTTACCGCAAAGGAAACCGAGAAGAAGGCATACGGCAAGGTTACAATGGCCAAGACCGCAAATCTCTTCGATAACCTCGACAATATCGGTAAGAAGTTCCGTGCTCCCGCACCGAGACCTATGGAGGACTTCGGTCAGTCGTTCGGATATATCCTGTACAGCGCCGAGATCCCCGGCCCGATGGAGGGTTGGCCGCTTCATATCGACGAGCTCCACGACAGAGCTAACATCTACGTCAACGGCGAATATAAGGCAACCTACCACAGAAATAATCCCGTTAAGGATGAAGAGGCAGTATCTATTCCGATCGGCTTCGGCGAAAGCGCAAAGCTCGACGTTCTCGTAGAGAACCAGGGAAGAATCAACTACGGCCCCTTCATGGCTGACCGCAAGGGATGCACACGTATTCGCTTCGCGCAGTGCCAGCACCACGGATGGGATATCTACACTCTCCCGATGAACAACCTCGAAAAGCTCGACTTCAAGCCCATCGAGAACGTTCCTACCGAAGAAAAGCCCCTCGTTGGCGCTAACTTCTTCAAGGCAGAGCTTGAAATTGAGGGCAAGCCCTGCGATACCTTCCTCAAGCTCGACGGCTTCACCAAGGGCTTTGTTGTAATCAACGGCTTCAACCTCGGTAGATACTGGAAGATCGGACCGCAGAAGACTCTCTACGTTCCCGCTCCTATCCTTAAGGAAGGCGTAAACGAGATCATCATATTCGAAAACGACGAAACCGCAACGCTCGACGTTGAATTCGTTGACGTTCACGACCTCGGCAGATAATCAATAAGAAAAAGCCCGCATTTGCGGGCTTTTTTTGATCGATTATACGACGCCTGCGATTTTGTGCCCAAAATTGGCACAAAAAAGCACTTTTAAGTATATCAAAAGTGGTAAAAAGGAAACAAATAACAGTTTTTTTGAAAAAAATCATTGACATATTTAATTATCTGATTTATAATAGTAGGGTGAAAACTTTTGTTTTCTCCTTGCCGCCGAAAATCTGATAGCGGCGGTCTTATGTCCATAAGGAGGTGTAAAAAATGGAAAAGAACAACATGTCTTACGAAGTCCTGTTCGTAGTTGATCTTACCCCCGGCGAGGAGGGCGTTAAGGCTCTCGTTGAGAAGTTCACTTCTCTCATCGCCGATAACGGCACCGTTAACGAGGTTAACGAGTGGGGCAAGCGTCGTCTCGCTTACCCGATCAACGACATGAACGAAGGTTACTATGTGCTTGTTAATTTCTCCGCTCCCACGGATTTCCCCGCAGAGCTTGAGAGAGTTTTCAGCATCACGGACGGTATTCTCCGTTCCATGGTAATCGCTAAGGAAGCATAATTTGGAGGTATTATTATGGCAAGCTTGAATCTTAATAAGGTTGTTCTGGCAGGTCATCTTGCAGCAGATCCCGAAATGAGAACTACGCAGAGCGGTATTCCCGTATGCTCCTTCCGTGTAGGTGTATCCCGCAGATACCAGCCGAAGAACAATGAAGGTCAGTCGCAGTCGGTTGCAGACTTTATCACCGTTGTCGCATGGCGTCAGCAGGCGGAGTTTGTTTCCCGCTATTTCCGTAAGGGAAGTGCTATTTGTGTAACGGGCTCTATTCAGATGCGCCAGTGGACTGATAAGCACGAGCAGAAGAGATATGACCTTGAGATCGTAGCAGACGACGTAATGTTCGTCGATTCTAAGGGCGATAGCTCGGTTACCGATCAGGGTGGATTCGGCGCCTCCTATAATGCCGGTAGCTATGCTCCCTCTTTCGCTTCTCAGACAGAGTCGGCTCCTAAATTCGAGGAGATGTCAAACGACGACGACCTGCCCTTCTGAGAGCACAGTTTAAATTTAACAGGAGGAATGTAAGATGGATAACAATCAGGCAACTCAGCCGCAGAAGCCCTTCCGTCAGAACAAGAGACACAAGAAGGTTTGTCAGTTCTGCGCTGATAAGATCGACTATGTCGATTACAAAGACGTAAGCAGATTAAGAAAGTGCGTAAGCGAGCGCTCCAAGATCCTTCCCAGAAGAGTGACCGGAACCTGCGCTTATCATCAGCGTCAGCTTACTATCGCTATCAAGAGAGCACGCCACATGGCGCTTATCCCTTATATCAGCGACTAAAATTAAAAATGAGGGCTGACGCGAATTTCGTGTCAGCCCTCACGAAGTATTTAAGGGCATTTTTTGCCCACAACATTTAGATTTTATTTCAATTTTTTTCCAAATACTGTATCAAAATTACTCTTTTAAGCATATAATCGTAGTAATAAATGTAAGAAAGGAAGAGGGAATAACCCCTTTCGAGTAGGCTTAAAATATGAAAATTAGACTGTTTACAGCGCTCTTGGCGGCGATAATGCTGCTTTCATCCTGCGCTTTAAACTCGGCAAAAGATATACCCGATGTCACCACAAGTGACGTAATAAGCGAGGAAACGAGCGGCGTTGAAGACGAGGAAACGGTAACCGAAAACGAAACCGCAGACGTTAGCCGTCCCGATATCGGAATTTCGGTCGAGTCTCCCACCGAAACGACAAAAGAGCCCGAAATCGCAGAAACGACAGGCTTGACCTCAAACGATGTTTTCGTTCCTTATGACGTACCTTTGACGGTTGATCAGCAGAAGCTGGTCGAAAAAATCGGCAAGAGATTCGGCGTGGACGAGGAGCTGATTTTCGCTGTTATGTACGTTGAAACGAGATACAACGTAAATGCGGTCGGTAAGAATAAGCAGTACCTCGGCATTATGCAAATATCGAAATCAAACTTCAATAATCTGAATAGAAGACTCGGTATTACAGACCTGATGGATTTCGAGCAGAATGTAATTTCCGGCACTTATTTCCTTGATGTTTATTTGACAAGACTGAACGGAGATAAGCATAAATCGCTGATTTATTACCACGGTGGCTGGAAGTACGGCGACCGTCTCATGAGAGAAGGCACGTATGAGGACAGCTATTCGAGAAAGGTAATTAGCGAAATGGAACGCATCGTTGAGAAAAGACGCGCGACTGCTGCGAGCATGAACGTAACGCTTCTTGATGCAATATACAATAGCTGATTTTAGATTTAAAAACACCCGAAAAGCAAGGCTTTTCGGGTGATTTTTTTTATTTTCTCTTTTTAACGTGAATATGGCAAAGACGCTCGTATTCGTCGAAATCAACGTCTCTCATAATGTTGTCAAGCTCGTCATCGCCCATAGCGGTCGTTCTGCCTTCCTCATACTCACGGTCGACGATCTCCTTGATTTTAGCAACAAAGGGAGCCTTCTTGTCGATCTTGTCCTCGTCATTCAGACGGAAGTAGCCGTTGATCCAGAATGCGATTCCCGCAAGACCGGAGTGCTTGTCAACCGATACGGTTGCAGGACGGCCGAGTATCTTTTCGGTGTCGAAAATGTTGTAAATTTCCTGATCCTTAAGAAGTCCGTCAGCGTGAATGCCGGCTCTTGTCATATTGAAGTTACGTCCGACAAAGGGAGTCTTAGGCGGAATTTCATATCCGATATCGCGCTCAAAGAAGTTTGCAATTTCTGTGATAACGGAGAGATCCATACCGTCGGTCGTGCCGCGGAGAGAAGCGTATTCGATTGCCATTGCCTCAAGCGGACAGTTTCCGGTACGCTCACCGATTCCGAGCAGGGCGCAGTTGATGCCCGAGCAGCCGTAGAGCCAAGCGGTGGATGCATTGGTAACGACCTTATAGAAGTCGTTGTGACCGTGCCACTCAAGAAGCTCGCTCGGAACTCCCGCATAGTGCTGAAGACCGTAGATTATTCCGGGAACGCTTCGGGGAAGTGCTGCACCGGGGTAAGAAACTCCGAAGCCCATTGTGTCACAAGCACGAATCTTGATCGGAACGCCGCTTTCCTCGCTGAGGCGAGTCAGAGCCTCGGCAAAGGGAACAACGAAGCCATAGTAATCGGCACGCGTAATATCCTCAAAATGGCAACGGGGACGGATCCCCTTGTCAAGAACGCTCTTGACGATTCCAAGATACTTATCCATAGCCTTTGCACGGGTAAGCCCCATTTTGTTGTAAATGTGATAGTCGGAGCAGGAAACAAGCACGCCCGTTTCCTTGATGCCGATAGATTTTACAAGCTCAAAATCCTTCTCGTTAGCTCTGATCCAGGATGTAACCTCGGGGAAATCATAGCCGAGAGCAAGACATTCCTCAACTGCACGGCGATCCTTTTCGGAATATACGAAAAACTCGCTCTGACGCACCAAGCCCTTAGGTCCACCGAGACGGTGAAGCATCTTGAATATCTCAACGATCTGTCTTACTGTGAAGGGAGAGGTAGACTGCTGACCGTCACGGAAGGTCGTATCGGTTATCCAAATATTTTCGGGCATATTTATCGGTACGAAGCGATGGTTGAAGGAGACCTTCGGTATGCTTTCGTAGTCGAAAAGATGACGGTATAGATTAGGAGTTTCTCGCTCCTGAAGCTGATATTTATATGATGATTGCTCAAGAAGATTCGTTGCAGACGAAAATTCGAGCTTGTCCGACAGGGCGGGAATTCTCTTTTCTTGCATTTTTGCCTCCGCAAATTGTCATTATTTTTGCCTTTTACGGTAAATATGAAGCAATTATAACACAAAAAATGAATTATTGCAATAGCTTTCTTGCAAAATCTCAAATAATTCTTAACCAAATCGCAAGCAAAGCAAGCATCGGGCAGATGAGTGCCGAAACGGCTCTGCCTATTATGTATTTGCTCGGCGAAATCTCATCACCCGAAACCGAGATCGTCTGAAAAATCATAGACAAGCCCGACCATCCGACAGCGCTCGAAATAATTACGAATAAAGTGTTTTCTGCAAATTTCCCCGAAAGATATTGGATTCCCGACACAAGCTCAAAAAACGGACAAACAAAAATCTTGATCCCTTGAGGGAGGGGAAGCGATACAATAACTCCCGAGAGCGCCGAGAAAAATATAACGCTACCGCAAATCGACAGCATACCGCTCGCCGCATCACGAATTGAAAACGCTACCGCCTTTGAAAGCTTTTCGGGACTGCGGGCAACGCGAATTACGTCTGTTAGCCTTTTTCTTGGACGAAGAAAAGCTGCCGTTATCATTACGGAAATTATTTGAAAAAGAAAGAGTAAAATTCCGTGCAGACCGCTGTGAAAATAGTTAAGTCCGATAACAGAATAAATAAATCCGAAGGAAACGACCGATGAAAGAAGCATACCGCTTTGTGCCTCGTCGTCATTATCGCCCTCAAAGGTCAGATTCTTAACTGCCAAAGCCCCGGTTGGCGCAGAGCCTAAAGCTCCGATTATAAAGGAGATAAAATATTTCCCGTTAATTCCGAATAGGGGCGAAAAGAGCCTGTTGCCGAGCTTTCCAAGTGAATTTAAAGCGCCCAACCGAATTGCGATTCCCGTCAATACCATCATGGGAAAGAGGGTAGGCACAAGCACACGGTAGCAAAGCCTGATCGAGCTTAATGCAGACATTGCCGTTTCGTTTGAAAAGATAGTAAAAACGAATATTAAGAACAGCGAAACGTAACCGAAAATCGCCTTTAACCTGCCCATGAATTATGCTCCCGACTTTTGCATATTTTATTATACTATATAAAATTACGATGGGAGATATTCATATATGAATCTCAAAAAGCGTTTATTACAAATGGCAGACCTGCCCGAGGATGCCTTTGGCGGCAGTAATATTGAGATAATATCCAATTCGTTTGTAAGGATAAACGGCTGCCGCAGAATAATTGACTATTGCTCCGATAAGGTAATTCTGGCAATGAAGGAATACGAATTGACAGTTTGCGGCAGAGATCTTTCCTTATCGTCATACGGCGAACGTACGGCGACAATTTCGGGGTTGATAATAACGGTTTCACTCGGAGGCGAAAAATGATAAAATGGCTTATCGCATTTTTTGTCGGCGTGAGATATCTTTCCTGCTCAAAGAGGGTATTCTCGAATATTGCCACTGTAATGGCAAAAAAAGGCATAAAATACGGAAATACGAGCGAAAAGGACGGCAGAGTCAGCTTCACGGTCACCGAGCTTGAATACAAAAAGCTGATTAATGAAATTGACAAAAGCGTTTTCCGAAATCATAAAAGAACAGGCCTTCCGCAGCTGATATACCGCTACCGCCACCGCTACGGCTTGCTTGTCGGCCTTGCGATCATTATTACGCTGACAGTAATGTCGACAAGATACGTTTGGGACATTACGGTTGAGGGAAACGAGTCTATTTCTGACTCCGAGGTGATAGACACTCTGAACAAGTTCGGCTTTTCCGTCGGAGCGCATATATCCGATGTCGATTTTTATGACCTCTGCCATGAGTTTATCCTTGAAAATGAAAACGTCGCCTGGATATCGGTCAACATGGAAGGAACGTCAGCCCGTGTAAAGCTTATTGAACGTGATAAAAAGGGCGAGCTTGATAACGGAACACCTGCAAATATCGTTGCCGATTATGACGGCATCATTGTCCGAACGGAAACGGTTGATGGAGAAACTCAGGTCAAGGCGGGTGACGTGGTAAAAAAGGGGCAGCTGCTTATTAGCGGAGTGGTGAAAATCGGACACGGTGCTGACACTGGAAGATTCACGTTGACTCGTGCAAAGGGAAGCGTTTTCGCATTGACAAAACGTGTTTTCTCCGTTTCCGTACCGCTAAACGGAGTAAAAATTACTTCAAACGAAAAGGTATTAGCAAAAAAGTCCCTTGTTTTCTTTGGAAAATCGATTAAACTTAAAGAAAACAGTAGCATTTTGGGTAAAGAGTGTGATATAATAAAGGAGAGAAAGCGAGTTGTCCTTTTTGAAAGCATGAAGGATAGCTTCCATATACCGCTTCCCATTGCGGTTGTAAAAGAATATGCGCTGATATCTACTGAGCAGGAGTATTCTTATACGGAGGACGAGGCACTCAAAATTGCCGAAAAGGAAATATCTTCAATCTGCATATCGGAGCTTGAGGGTGCAGAGCTGATTGCCAAAACGGTAAACAGCGTAGTTAAAGACGGCGTAGTAATTTTGACTTGGGAAGTCGAATGTATAATAGACATAGGAAAACAAATTCCGATAGGACTTGTATAGAGGTTAATAATGGTAGAAAAAACCGTAAAAACAGACAGCATTGAACAGACCGCGATGCTATTCGGCGGTCTCGACGTAAATGCCAAAAGAATAGAAGAAAGCTTCGGCGTGCGACTTGTCACGCGTGACAGCGAGCTTGCGGGAGGCAGCGTAATTGCCGTTATCGGAAATGACGAGGCGGCAGTTTACAGTGCAACGGAAGCGCTGAAATATCTACAAAAAATTGCAGCGCTGAATAATAATATCACCTCTCAAAACGTCGATTATGTTATCTCGATGGTGCGTGACGGTAAAAACGAGGAGCTATCCGGTTTCGACGGCGACTGTATCTGCATCACAACGAGAGGAAAGCCGATAAAGGCAAAGACGGTCGGTCAAAGCAGATACGTTGATCTCATAAGAAAAAACACGGTTGTAATGGGCATAGGGCCCGCGGGAACCGGTAAGACCTTCCTTGCAGTTGCGATGGCGGTCAAGGCGCTTCGCTCAAAGCAGGTTTCAAGAATCATTCTTACAAGACCGGCTGTTGAAGCGGGCGAGAAGCTCGGATATCTTCCTGGCGACCTTCAGAATAAGATCGATCCGTACCTCCGTCCTCTTTATGATGCGCTCTTTGAAATGCTTGGATCCGAGAACTATCAAAGAAACGTAGAAAAGGGAATAATCGAGATCGCTCCTCTTGCATATATGCGAGGCAGAACTCTTGACGACTCCTTTATAATTCTCGACGAGGCGCAAAATACAACGCCCGAGCAGATGAAAATGTTTCTTACCCGTCTCGGCTCAAATTCAAAGGCAATCGTGACGGGCGATATCACCCAAACAGACCTGCCGAGAGGAACGAGAAGCGGACTTGTCGAGGCTATTCACGTTCTTGAAGGAATTGACGATATTGCAATTCACTATTTCACCGAGCGTGACGTAGTAAGACACCGTCTTGTTCAGCAGATAATTCTCGCTTATGAAAAGTATGATAAAGAAAGACAGGAGAAGGCAAATGAGCGTGCGAGCAGACATTTTCACAAGAAATGAGCAAAAAAAGGAGACGGTCAGCCCGTCCCTGCGTGCCCTTGTCCGCCGTGCAATAAAGGCTTCTCTTGAATATGAAAAGGTGAGCTTCGCCCCTGAAATTTCGGTAACCTTTACCGATAACGAGGGAATAAGGGCGCTTAATTTTGCGCATCGGAATATTGATAAAGCGACCGACGTCCTTTCTTTTCCGCTTTTTGAAAAGGAAGATCTCCTTAACGCAACCGACGGTGATGCGCTCGGAGATATCGTAATTTCGCTTGAAAGAGCAAGAGAGCAGTCAATTGATTATCAGCACTCTTTTGAGCGTGAGGTCGCATTTTTGACGGTGCATTCAATGCTTCACCTGCTAGGCTACGATCACGAAATAAGCAAAGAAGACGAAAAAGAAATGTTTTTCCGTCAAGAGGAAATTTTGAAAACAATAGGATTAATAAGATAAGGAAATAGATATGAGAACAGGTTTTATAGCAATACTCGGACGTCCGAACGTCGGAAAATCTACGCTTCTTAATGCAATGCTGGGCGAAAAAATCGCAATAGTGTCAAAGAAGCCGCAGACAACAAGAACGAGGATAACGGGAATTCTTACACGTGGTGAGGATCAGTTCGTTTTCCTCGATACTCCGGGCATGATAAAGAGCAGAAATAAGCTTGGAGATTATATGGTAAAAACTATCTCCAATACGATAGGCGAGGTTGACGCTTGCCTTTTCGTAGTTGAAGCGGGAGCGGCTCCCGGCCCGACCGAGAAGAATATCGTAGAGAGAATCAGCAAGCGTGGCTTGCCTGCGATTCTCGTTATAAACAAGACCGACAAGGTCAATGGCGAGGCTGTGGGCGAAACTATTCTTCAGTACAAGGATCTTTACGATTTCGTTTCGATAGTTCCGATTTCGGCACAGAATAATAAGGGCGTCGATATCGTTCTTTCCGAAGCGGAAAAGTTCCTTTCCGAGGGCGCTTGGTTCTTTGGCGAGGACGAAATTACCGATCAGCCCGAAAGACAAATTGCGTCTGAAATCATAAGAGAAAAGCTCCTTCGTACCCTTGACGATGAAATTCCTCATGGCACGGCAGTGGTTATCGAGGAATTCAAGGAGGAAGGCAAGCTTCTCCGCATCAGAGCCGAGATCTTCTGCGAGCGAGAAGCGCATAAGAGAATCATAATCGGCAAGCAGGGCGCACAGCTTAAGAAGATCGGAAGTTATGCAAGAGAGGATCTCGAATCCTTTTTCGGCACAAAGGTCTTTCTTGATCTTTGGGTAAAGGTCAAGACGAATGGGCGTGACGACGTAGTTAACCTCGGAAACTTTGGATTCAACAAAAACGATCTTTGATATGGCACAAGAAATTATAAGCTTTCCGGCTCTTGTCATACGCGAGAGCGACTACGGCGAAAACGATAAGCTGTTGACTCTCCTCTCTGCCGAGAAGGGAAGAATAACGGTGCTTTTCAAGGGCGGAAAAAGCCTGAAAAACAAAAACAGCGCATCAAGTCAGCTTCTTTCATACAGCGAATTTACCGTAAAAGAGCGTAACGGCTTTTATACGTTGAGTGAAGCCGAGCTGATACGTCAGTTCTTCGAGCTTCGCTCGTCTCTTGACCGCTTTGCATTATCACAGTACATTGCCGAAATCTGCGGCGAAGTAAGCGTTGAAAACGAAAACGGTACCGAAACGCTTTCCCTTGCGCTCAACACGCTACATATGCTTTGCAAAGAGGATAGCGACACCGATTTTATAAAGGCAGTCTTTGAGCTTCGCTGTATGGCGCTTAACGGCTTTTGCCCCGACCTTACAGCCTGCCCGCTTTGCGGAAAAACCGAGAGCGAAATATTTTATCTCGATATCATGAACGGCGCTCTGCGCTGTGGCGATTGCTTCGGAAGCGACGAGGATATCGAAATGAGAAAAAGCGAAGGACAGGCCTTAATAATTATGCCGCTTTCTTCCTCTGTGCTTACCGCAATGAGATACGTTATCGGCTCTCAAAGCAAGAGAATTTTCTCATTCAAGCTTGAAGACGATGAGCTTGAGCTATTTTGCCGAGTATGTGAAAAATACCTTACTCACCATCTTGAGCGAGGCTTTAAAACGCTGGATTTTTATAAGAACGTAAAAAAACTATAAACATAAGGATAAAACAATGTCAAACTTTTCCAAGGCGATAAAAACCCTTGAATTTGATAAAATACTGTCGATGCTCGTTGAATGCTCTCCGACAGACGGCGCAAAAGCGCTCTCTATGCGCTTAACGCCCGACAGCGACGGTTATATGATAAGAAAACGTCTTTCTATGACGACCGATGCAAAAAAGATGATCGCCGCAAAGGGATTCCCGTCATTTGGAAGCGTTCGTGACGTGACCGATGCAATCGAGAGAGCCGAAAAGGGCGGAACGATGAGCACAAAGGATCTGCTCGACACGGCACTTCTTCTTGCATCGAGCCGACATCTTTACGATTATTACTTCGGTGATCGTAACGATATCAATGCGTATCCCTCGCTGAACGAGCATTTTGCCCGTCTTGTAGTTGACAGAATGCTCGAAACGAGGATAACAAAAACGGTCATAGCCGAGGATATGATTGCCGATGAGGCATCGCCTGAGCTTTCGGATATAAGAAGAAAGATCAGAGCAGAGAATAACAAAATCAAAGAGCTGCTGAACAGATACGTAAGCGGCGCTTACGGAAAATATCTCCAGGAAAATATAGTAACTCAAAGAAACGGCAGATACGTTGTCCCCGTCAAGGCGGAATATAAAAACGAGATCAAAGGTCTTGTTCACGATACCTCTGCATCAGGAGCAACGCTGTTTATCGAGCCGCTTTCCATCGTTGATGCAAACAACGAGCTTCGTGCGCTTGAAAGCCGTGAAAAGCACGAAATCGAGAGAATACTCTCCGAGCTTTCCGCCATGTGCGCAGAGCAGGGAGGCTTGATAATCGGTAATTATCATACCCTCACCGAGCTTGGCTTCATATTTGCAAAGGGCGAGCTTTCTTATAGGCTTAACGCCTGCGAGCCGAAGATTCTCGACGACGGCCCTTGTCTTACCTTCAAAAAGGCAAGACATCCCTTGATTGATAAAAAGAAGGTCGTGCCTATCTCGGTAGAGCTTGGTTATGACTACGATACTATGGTAATAACAGGCCCTAATACAGGCGGTAAAACCGTTTGTATGAAGACGGTAGGCCTATTATGCCTTATGGCTCATGCAGGACTTCATATCCCCTGCGAGGACGGCGCAGAGCTATCTGTCTTTGATTCCGTGCTCGCCGATATCGGTGACGAGCAGAGCATCGAGCAGTCACTTTCGACCTTCTCGTCACACATGGTGAATATAGTCGATATTATGGATAGCGTGACCGACCGTTCTCTCGTGCTGCTTGACGAGCTTGGCGCAGGAACTGATCCGACGGAAGGCGCTGCGCTTGCAATGGCGATAATAGGCAAGGTGCGCTCCTTTGGCGCACTCTGCTGTGCAACGACTCATTATGCCGAAATAAAAGCATATGCTCTTGAAACAGAGGGCGTAACGAACGCCTCCTGCGAATTTGATATCGAGACTCTTCGCCCGACCTACCGTCTGATAATCGGTACACCCGGAAAGTCAAATGCATTCGCAATCTCCCGTAAGCTCGGAATTGCCGAGGATATAATTTCGGCGGCAGAAGCCAAGATCTCAACCGACGATAAGCGCTTCGAGAAGGTTATCGAGGAGCTTGAAGCACGAAGGATCGAGGCGGAACGCGAGCGAGATATTGCGCTGCGTGAGCGTGAGGAATTTGAAAGATACCGTGCCGAGCAGGAAAAGGTGATGCGCGATAGACTTCTTGCATCGGAAAAGCAGCTCGAAAAGAATATAGAGCGAGCCGAGCAGATAATTACAAGCGCAAAGATCACGAGCGAATACGTTATGGAGGAGCTTGAAAAAATCAAGCGCCAAAAGGAAAAGGAGGGCTTCGGCTCTCGCCTTGATGAAGGCAGACGGGAAATAAGAAAGCGTCTGCGTGATGCTTCCGATTCCGTCAATCCCGTTGAGGAGCAGAGTAATAGCGATTATGAGCTTCCGAGACCGCTTAAAAAGGGAGATACAGTCCTTATAGTCAATCTCGGTCAGGAGGGAATGCTTACAGCGGATCCCGATAAAAACGGCAACGTAACGGTGCAGGTTGGCTTCATGAATATCCGAAGCAACATCAAAAACCTGCGGCTTGTCGAAGACGCAGTGACCGTCACAACCGCAGATAAGAAAAAGGTTGCCGCATCGAAATACCAAGCAACCCTGCACAGAACCTTTACCTCATCCCTTGATCTTCGCGGTCAGTACGGAGATGACGCATGGTTTATGACCGATAAATACCTCGACGAAGCGATTATGGCAAACGTAAAGACGGTAACGCTCATCCACGGTAAAGGAACAGGGGCTCTACGAGATGCGCTTAAAAAGCACCTTAAAAACGATCCTCGAGTAAAAAGCTTCCGAGCCGGCATTTACGGCGAAGGCGACGGCGGAGTCACCGTTGTTGAACTAAAATAAACAAGCAGAGCGAAAGCTCTGCTTGTTTTAATTAATAAGTTGTTGATACAATTTCATAAGCTCTGCTACGCAAGAACTTTCTGTCATGGTCTTTATATCAAATCCATACGCCTGCATTACTGCTCGGTCGTTGGCTTGATGCGCTTTTCGAAGTTCGGGTGGCATAGCGACCTCATCGTAAAGATCAGCAAGGCTGCTATTGGGATAAAGAGCGCGTGCATCAAGAATGGCTTGTGCGGTTTCTTCGATTTTTCTCTTTTGTTCTTCAGTAGGAGCGCACCACGGAAAATTGTTATAAACAATATCTTTGGAATATCTGTAATCACTCTTTAGGCGTCCACATACCGCACGAGTCCACGCCATATGCACATTCGAGGTTAAAACGCCAAAATGGTACAAGGAAGCATCGGGTATGATTAAAACAAGATTTGTGGGTATGGTATTCTCATCCAAAAATCCCATAGGAATATACTTTCTGTTTTCCGAAGAAACAGACGGAACGACAATGAATGTTTTAGGGTTGTTAGTTTCCCTAAATAACGTAGGATAGTCAGCCAATCTTTGTGTGCCTTTATCGGGGCTTGAAAGACGCATTTCGCGAACTTTTTTAACTCGTTCCATAACTAAAGGCATTTTTCTTATTTCTTCCGGTTTGACACCTACCAACCACAAACAGTATCTATCCAAATTATTGATATACTCTTTTGCCCCAATTAACTTCTTTATATAGGGTTTAGCGCACGGTTCGTTGCGAAGGAAATCTTCAATCTCATCAGTTTCAATAATTAAATTACCGCCATCGGTAGGCTGATTTCCTTTTCTGATTTCGCTTACCTTGCACAAAGGTTTAGTACGGCTAACAACAAAAACATCATCCCCGTTTAACAAATAAGCGTTTATATTTTCCACAATCTGAGGTCTTTCGGAAGAATAGATTATTTTAGCTCTGCTATTATGTGCAATGCTAAATCCAACAATTACACAATGAACGTGAGCCTTGATACTTGCTTCGCTATCCCAACGGAAAGTACGATGGGCAAAATCAATATGGATACCATATTCATCAAATAATGGTTTCCACAACAATGCTACCTGCTCACCTTGCGTGATTGAATTTGTAGAAACAAAAGCGCACCTTATTCTCGTCCCGACAATAAATCTTGTCGCAATCACATACCACGCTGCTACATAATCCATTGTCTTGTTATTTGGAAAATACGGTAACAAATCCAACCTTTGCTCAGCGTTAAGATTGTTATTTCCAACAAAAGGCGGATTACCCATTATGTAATTGAGCTTATCCTTCGGGACAACGCTTTCCCAATCGGTACGGAGGGCGTTGCCTTCTACGATGTTGGCATAGGATTTCAAGGGAAGGAAGTCGAGGGACATATTTATAATGTCCTCTGTTTCCTTGAGCATCTGGCTTTCTGCGATCCAAAGGGCGGTTTTTGCGACGGTTACTGCAAAGTCATTGATCTCAATGCCGTAGAATTGACCGATCGACACCTTGATAACACCGTCAAAGCCGAGCATGATCTGCCCTTCGTTTATAATTTCAAGCGCTTCGTTTTCCAAACGGCGCAGAGAAATATAGGTTTCGGTTAGGAAGTTGCCCGAGCCACAGGCGGGATCAAAGAACGTGAGCTTAGACAGCTTTTCACGGAAAGCTTCTGCTTTATCGTTGCGAATCTTGGGTACTTTCAGCGCCTTGATCTCTGCAAGCTCCTCACGCAGCTCGTCAAGGAACAAGGGATCAATCACCTTATGAATGTTCTCAATAGAGGTATAGTGCATACCACCGCTACGACGTGTTTCGGGGTTCAAGGTGGATTCAAACACCGCACCGAAAATGGTGGGGCTGATCTGCGACCAGTCAAAATCCTCGCTTGCATTGTGCAGAAGCAAATCAACAATATCCTGCGTAAAGTTGGGAATCTCAATATTTTCGTCAGCAAACAGGCCGCCGTTTACATAAGGGAACGCCGCCAAAGCGTCATCCATATAAGGATCACGCTCTTCGGTTTTGGTATCGAGCACACGGAACAGATCAATGAGTGCGCGGCGCACGTCCTTGACATTAAAGCTCTTTATGTAATTATGGAATTTCAAATGACCGCCGAAAATGCCTGCATCCTCTGCATAAAGGCAGAATACGAGGCGGACACAAAGCATATTCAAAGAGCGCAATGTTTCTTCGCTGTCGGGATGAATATACTGCTTCAAAATAGCATCGTACAGCTTTCCGACAAGCTCACCGGCTTTGATGGAAATCCGTTCCTCACGGTGCAAAAGCTCACTTTTTTCTTCGACGAGGAACTGCAAACGATAATATTCCTTACCGAGATCCTTTAGCAAAATACTTTCCGGCTCGCCGGTAGGCTTTTCCATATCGTAAATAAGGAACTCTTCAAAATTACAGGTGATGATCCAACGGGGACGCTGCGAATAGGGTAGTGCCGCCGAGTATCTCTGTGCCTGTTGGAATGGGGTGAGAAGTGTGCCGTCTGACTGGCGAATAGGGCTACGGAGATTTAAGCCCTTCTTTTTTTGCTCGATAAGAACATGAGTAGAGGGAATATGACCGTCAATAAAGCTTGTGTGATCCAGCTTTACACGTTCCTCAAACAATATAAACTTTTCGGGTTCGCTTACACCTAAAACGTCACGAGCAAGAGAAAGCCAAAAGGATTGGCTATCACTCTTTTCGTCACCTCGGTCTTTCCAATATTCCGCAAAGGCTTTTGCGGCTCTTTTTATATCTGATTCAGTCATTTTTTCCTCTAATAAGTTGGTTTACTGAAGCTCCTCGCTTCTGTTTATGACCATTTCCATATACTGCTCACGGGTGATGAGTATACGGCGTGGCTTCTGTCCCTCGGGGGGAGAAACGTAGCCGCGCTTTTCCATTTCGTCGATGAGCTTTGCGGCTCTGCCGTAGCCGAGAGAAAGACGTCTTTGAATGAGGGAAGTGGAGATTTTGTCGCTTTCAAGCGCAAGCTCGATAGCGGCACGGAGCATGGGATCTCCGCCCTCACTCGCTCCTTCTTCCATTCCGCCAAAGCCACCCGAACCGCCCTTCTTTCCTCCGCAGGCTGCGGCGGCACGGTCAATGCTTGCGATAATATCGGAATTGTATTCGGAGACGTCGCCGTTTTCCGATTTAATGAAGGAAACGATGTTTTCAACCTCGGATTCACTTACGAATGCGCCCTGAACTCGTCTTGGCTTTGCAGCTCCTACGGGAGCATAAAGCATATCTCCTCGTCCTATAAGCTTTTCTGCGCCCGCCATATCGAGAATGACTCTCGAGTCGGTCTGCGAAGCAACTGTG
The DNA here is from genome assembly GCA_045593985.1 of Eubacteriales bacterium. Taxonomy (GTDB): domain Bacteria; phylum Bacillota; class Clostridia; order Oscillospirales; family CAG-272; genus Colimorpha_A. The sequence goes on along the minus strand of JAZNXR010000095.1, from coordinate 29,810 downwards.
CAAGCGATACGAGAGGGGACGTTTGCCTTGATAAGACCTGTGATAACGTCAACCGAAGGACGCTGAGTACCGATTATAATGTGCATACCTGCAGCTCTTGCCTTCTGCGCAAGACGGCAAATAGACGCTTCAACATCGTCAGGCGCAGTCATCATAAGATCGGCAAGCTCGTCGATTATGATTACGATTTGCGGCAGGAATTCCTTTTCGGGATCGTCCTTGGTTACGATATTGTAGTTCTTGACGTCACGAACGCCGACCTCCTCGATAAGCTCGAAGCGGCGCTCCATTTCGGTGACTGCCCACTGAAGTGTTCCTGCCGCCTTTTTAGGATCGGAAACGACGGGAACAAGAAGATGCGGCAGTCCGTTGTAAATATTAAGCTCAACCTTTTTGGGATCTATAAGGATAAGCTTGATCTCGTCAGGCGTTCCCTTATAAAGCAGGGAAGTGATAATACTGTTAATACAAACCGACTTACCCATACCGGTTGCACCGGCGATAAGCAGATGGGGCATTTTCACGATGTCAAGATATACAGGCTCGCCCGCCACGTCAACGCCAAGACATACGTTAAGCTTGCTTGTTGCCTTGCGGAAGGTCTCGGTGTCAATCAGGTCACGCAGGAACACCGTCGAAACGGTCTTGTTCGGAACCTCGATACCGACAGCCGCTTTGCCCGGGATAGGCGCCTCAACACGAACGCCTGTCGTTGCAAGATTAAGTGCAATATCGTCAACAAGGTTCGCAATCGAGCGAACTCTGACGCCTTCCTCAGGCGAAAGCTCGTATCGCGTGATTGCAGGGCCGCGCGAAATATTGACGATTTTTGTTCTGACCTTAAAGCTGCGAAGCGTCTCTACGAGTCGAGTCGCATTTGTTTGAAGCTCCTCACGGATATTCTCGTTTTTGGGGGTCGTATCAAGAGTGAGAAGGGAGACGGGCGGGAACACGTATTCCTTCACCTCAGCTTCTGCAACCTCCTCAACGGGGGAGCGGGTTATTTCAAGAGAGGCGTCTGAATTCTCGCCGTTCTGAATAGATCTCTCAAGATTTTTTCTTTCATGCTCGTCGGCAAAACGGTTGACGACCTCAAGGTTTCCGCTGTCTCCAAAGATTCCGTGAAGATCCGCCTTTTCGCTGCCTTCTTCAAAATCGGGAACGGATTTTTTAACAACGCGTGCCGGCGTAACGATTTCCGTCTTTACAGCATCATCGAAAGGCGGCTCGTCCTCCTCCTCGTCGGGAGTGAAGAGATCCTCACGAACGGGGGTAGATTCGTTTTCGTTTTCGGGCAAGCGCTTATCTCGCACTTTTTTGCCCGTTTCGCCCGTCGGGATATCCGGCTCAAAGTGATGACGGTCATAAGGATCAGGCCTTACGGTAGCATAATTTTCCTCTTCTTCCGTAATTACCACCGTAGGCTTTCCTTTTTTCTTGAAGGTAGTTACCTTTTCCTCGTTTTCCTTTTCTGTAAGCCTCTTTTCCTTGTTTTCCTCCGAAATGCGAATGAAATATCTTATGTAAAGATAAATCGAATAGGGCGTAAGCTCAAACATCAGAAGACCAAAGATAATTACAGCCGAAAGACCGATAATATAAACGCCGACTGCTCCCGTGAGCTTATAAATGCAAACTCCGAGCAGTCCTCCGAGTGCGCCGCATCCACGGAAATCACAACCGTATTTGAAAAGAACAATGGGGTTAAAGGTCATAGTGGCGGGATTGCCCCAGCTCCAGTAATGAATAAGCGTTGATAGAGACACAAAGAAAATGCTCTGCCAAATCGCAAATTTTACAAGGGAAGCCACGCTCTTGCGCAAACGCTTTCTCCAAAAGAGCGCAAGAATAAGACCAAGGAAGGGAAGGGCGAAGGATGCTCCACCGAACAGTCCGTTAAAGAACCAACGCAGACCGAATCCGAGTCCTCCCGTGCCTTCCATGGGAATTAAGCAGAAAAACAGAAATATTGAAAAAGCGCCTATGATAAAGGGAAGAATCTGATGTATCGGGCGCTCAATAGGCTCGACAGCATCGTTCGACGGCTTTTTAGGCTTTTCGACCTTCTTTTTTTGTGTCGTATTTTTTCTTTGTTCTGGCATTTTAACACTTCCTTATTTGAAGAATAAAACGATAATTCCAACTGTAATACAGTAGATTGAAAATAGCTTATAGCTTGATTTTTTCGTTAAGGCTTTGATAAGCTTTATCGAAAGTATGCCGATAAGGGCGGCAAAAGCCATACCGACGGCATAAGGTAATATATCCTGCTTCGGCACGGGGTTATTAAGCAGATCACTCAGCTTGAAAATATTTGCGCCGATTACCGCAGGTAAAGACATGATAAATGAATACTTTACTGCAAATGACGGCTCAAAACCGCAGGCACGGGAAGCAGTAATAGTCGATCCCGAACGGGAAAGACCGGGAAAAACTGCGGCAAGCTGGCAAATACCGATGAATAGAGCATTTTTCGGCTTGGCCGAATAAATATCCTTGCTTCCTTGCCGTATACGCTCGCTTAAAAGCAGGATAATTCCGTTTATAATAAGCAGAACGGCAACCGCACCAATTCCGATATTTTCGACCTTATCGTCGAAAAAGGGAACGGTCAAAAGAGGTAGTGACGAGAAAAACAAGAGAATAATAAGCCTTTCGTCACCGTCGCAGGCTTGATATCGAAGCTCGCCTTTAAAAATCTTGCGAACAACCCTGAAAAACGCAGGAAATAACGGAAGAATGTCTTTGATATAAAAGACCGTTACCGAAAAGAGCGTTGCGAGGTGAAGCAAAATATCGAAGGTAAAATAATCAGTATCAATATTCTCGCCAAAGAAATGTTGGGCAATGGCAAGATGGGCGGAGCTTGATATCGGTAAAAATTCAGCCGCACCCTGTATTATACCGTATATAATGGCAGACAATATGGTCAAGAGAATTCCTCCTAAAAACAGTCTACCATATATATAATAACAGATTTTTTTAAAAATGACAAGTACAGAATTAAAAAGGAGAGGGAAAGGTGAACGAAATCTTAAAGCTTTTGCTTGTCGGGGCAATTTCCGGCTTTGTCAGCGGTTTTTTCGGCGCAGGTGGGGGAATCGTGCTTATCCTTGCGCTCTCTTTCCTTATGAAAAGTGAGCAGAAAAGAATATTTGCGCAGACCTCGCTTATAACTGCAACATTCGCAGTTGTTTCTGCAATAATGTATAGCTTAAAGGGTAATTTGCCGATAAATACCGCATCACGCTATATTATTCCCGCAGCGCTCGGCGGCGCTGTCGGAGCAGTTTTGCTCAAAAGGCTAAAGCTTAAAATCGTCAAGCGGGTAGTCGCCCTGACCGTCATTTTAGGGGGACTGATTATGATTTTTCGTTAAATATCAATATCCGAAAGAGTAAAGGTGGGGCGTGTCTCGGTCTTTTGAGCATCATCCTGCGTCTTGCCTTCGGGAATCTTGCCGATGATATCGGAGGCGGAAAGATTCGGGTTCTGATATAGAATGTTAAGCATCGACATATAGTCACGGATGATCTCACGTGGCGTTATCATAACGTCTGCTCCCGCACGTGCAAGGGAAGAACGAAGGAAAGCCTCAAGGTCGCCGTCAGAAACTCTCGGCTCCCAGGAAAAATGCTGACCGTGTAGCTTCGTCAGACGAGTAATAAGCGCATAAAGCTCATTATCCGAAAGGCGGCGCAGTCGAATCACGGGCCCCATAAGATCACGGTATCCCTCGTTTCCGAAGCGGCTGTCGGTAAGACGTGAGCGAAGCGCCTCGTAGCTGTACAGACCACGGCGAGTATCTTCAAGAAACTGCGGCGTTCCTCCGAGGATTATGTCAAGGCCCTTCGCCTTGCCTTGAAGGGTGTCGTTGAACATCGAGAGAATCTTTTCGTAGTTGTTTTCACGGGAAATACGGTTAGAGATCTTGTAAAGATTAACGCACTCGTCAATGAATACGACCAATCCCATATATCCGATCTTGCGGCAGAATTCAGCCCAAAGCTTGATATAATCGTACCAGTTATCGTCGTCTATTATAGAGTTTACAGCGAGATTGTGTCTTGCCTCGGTTTTAGTTTCATATTCTCCACGGAGCCAGCGAAGCGCCTGGCTCTTTTTTTCGTCATCGTTATTGACGGATGCGCTGTAATACTCCGTTATAACGTAAGCGAAGTCAAAGCCGCCGACGTTGTTTTCAAGCTCACGGGTAACCTCGTAAACCTTCTTCGTTACCTCGTTATAAAACGAAGGATCGCTCGGCGAAATGCCGCTTGATGCGACCTCGCTCATAAGAGAAGAAAGCCATTTAGATATTATTCCGGAAATAGCGCCGCCCTCGGGCGATGTCTTTGACGAAAGATTACGAATAAGCTCACGGTAGGTTGCAATTCCTGCGCCCTTGCTTCCGCAAATACGTCTTTCGGGCGAAAGATCGCAGTCGGCGGTCAGAAATCCTCGCTCAAGAGCATAGCCGCGCATAAGCTGCATCAGAAAGCTTTTACCGCTGCCGTATTTACCGATAAGAAAGCGCATGGCAGAGCCACCCTCACTGACCTGATTAAGATCGGAAAGCAGAGCAGCGATCTCGTCGTCACGTCCGATAGCAATATAAGGCGCTCCAAGACGCGGAACAACGCCTGCCGATATTGATCTGATAAGAGAAGACAGAATTCTCTTCGGTACTGTTACTTTTTCGGTGTTTTCAACCATTGATCAATTTCCTCCATATAATCGATGACAATATTAAAGCCGTCATCTCCATGCTCGACCGCGATATCTCCGAGCGTGTCGTAAAGGCGGTCATTTATCGCTTCGCAAAGGGCATCGGGAAGAATACCAAGCGACTGCGAAAGCTCGTTAAAGCCGTTTTTATCGTTGTTCATAAGGCAAATAATTGCCCTCGAAATATCATCGTCACCGTCATGAGCCTCGGGCTCCTTTTCTATATCAACCGATACCTCGACATTCTCGGCATCAGGCTCATATTCCTCAATGCCGTCTGTTAAAAGCTCGGTCGTAGCCCAAGAATGTTCTTCAATATCCTTTGCATCATCAAGGGAAAGCTCGTGACTGATCGGCTCGTAAAGCACGTCATATTCGGGCTTTGGAGCCTCCTTTATCTGCTCCTTTTTCTGCTCACGCTTATAAGGAGCAAAATATTCCTCAATAGCGTGACGAAGCGGAAGGGCAAGATTCGGCGTATGGAATCTGCTCCTTATTCCAAGAAGCGCACGCACGTTGTTTTCGGCAAATTTGATAGCATCGGTCACGGCATACAGAAGCTCTGTTGAGCGTGAAACCGAAAGATAAGAAACCTCAATTCGCCTTTTTACATTGTAAGCGCAAAGCGCCCCGACAAAGGCGTCTCGTGTTATCTTAAGCGGTATCATCGATGCCTTGCCAATCGGCGCAAAGACGGTCAAATGCTCGTTTTCCGCCTTCGAGAAGGCATAAATAACGGAAGCTCTTATATGCTTGTCGAAAAGCTCACGGTTATTATCTGTATAAAACTTGCTGTTTCTGTAATTATAAAGTGAAGCGTAGGAATAGAGCGCAGAAGCGTAAGGCGATTCATCGCTCGTGTTAAGACCGACGTAGAACTCCTTGAGTGAGCAATATTTCGTTCCCTCATCGGAAACAGAGAAGGGAATATATCTGCCGTCAAGCTTGTGAACAAGGCAGTAATCGCAAACCCATTCGCTTAAATGACGGTCAAGCTTCGGAAAAGCCTTTCGGTAGCTGTCCCAAAGAAAGACGAGCAGATCAAGACCGTTTTCGGGAGGGAGCAGGTCGGGAACGTTAATTATCTCATAAATGAGAAGCAGAATGTAGGAATAGTCGGTTTTTATCGCTTCGCCCCGTCTGATTTTACTTCTGAAATAGAAATAAAAATCTAACTGATGACGCGTCATTTGAACGTATTGCGGAGTGAAGGAGAAGAACGGTACAAATTCGCATTCCGTACCCTCACGGCTGAAATATCTGACAGCGTTACTCCTGAACTGCTCGTAGAAGGAATATTTTGCAGGCCAAATACGAACGGTTACGTTTTCAATCAGCGGATTTCGTTTGGGAGAATAGGAAAAAAGAGGCTCGTCTGAGGGAGCAAGCTCAACTGTTTCGTTCTTCTTTTCTTTCTTGTCGCCGAATGCCGCCGCAGCGTAGGAAAGATGCTTTTCCTCTGCGGTTTTTAGCGCGGCTCTTGCAATTTCAAGACGGTCGGAGGTGCTTGCTGCTGACGTGGGATCAGCAGTTTTCATTTCCTTCAAACGAGCCTCCCAGCCGTCAGGCTTCGGAATAGGGGAACCCTTGAAGGAGGAGTCGGCCTTGACTTCTATCTCCACGGTATCGGTATCGTCCGAAAAAACCGCACCAAACTTCTTTTTCGGGAGCATTTCGTCAATATCCCAGAAGTCGTCATTAAGGTCAAACTTGTTAATTCCTTTTTTCGACACAGTATTCCTCCTTTCCCGTTTTTGGTATCATATAATTATAGCATATAAATTATACTATGTCAATTATTATACCCACAAAAGAAAAAAACTGCCGCCGAGCAATGCTCGGCGGCGAAAATTGTTGTTTATTTTTCGGGATTTATTAAGCCGTAACCGCCGTTCTTTCTCTTATAAACGACAGCGGCATTTCCTGTCTCGGAATTTTCGAACATGAAGAACTCGTGACCGATAAGGTTCATCTGGAGAATTGCCTCCTCGGGAGTCATGGGCTTCATAACGAAGGTCTTTTCACGGATGTTGAAGGTTTCTTCGTACTCCTCGGGTTGCTCGCCGATCTCGCGAAACGCTCCTTCACGGAGACGCTTTTCGAGGCGCGTTTTGTTTTTTCTGATCTGGCGCTCAATAGTATCGACTGCGGTATCGAGGGCGTTTACGAAGGTATCGTCGCTTTCCTCAGCGCGGAAGAGAAGAGCACCGCTCGTTACCGTAACTTCAAGTCGCTCTGCATTCTTTTCCATGCTCATCGTAACGTAAGCAGTTGCATCGTCCTTGAAGTACTTATCAAGCTTAGCAAGCTTCTTCTCAACGACTTCCTTGAAGCTTTCTCTTACGTTGATTTTGCGTCCGATAATGTTGATCTTCATAAAAACTTTCACCTCTTTACGGAAATTACAGGGGATTTACCTCTGCAAATATATTATACCATAAAGAGTACAGTTTGTCACTACTTTTTGTAAAATTTATCTAAAAAAATGTTAAATTAGCCCGAAATTGTCTTTTTGACAGCATTTTGCCAGCCTTTGATAAATTCGTCTTTCGTCATTGTATCCATTTTCGGCTCAAATACGGTAGAATTGCTTGCAATCGAAGCAATTTCTTCAAGGGAAGAATACATACCGCAGCCAAGGCCGGATAGATATGCCGCGCCGAGAGAGGTCGTCTCGGTGTTTTGGGGACGAATTACAGGCTTGCCGGAAACGTCTGCCTGGAACGAGCATAAGAATCCGTTAGCGGATGCTCCGCCATCAACACGAAGGGCAGGAATTTCAGTGCCCGAATCACGCTCCATAAGTGTCAGAACGTCAAGCGTTTGATAAGCCATCGCTTCAAGAGCGGCGCGAACGATATGACGGCGGTCACTTCCTCGTGACAGACCGCAAATAAGTCCTCGGCATTCGGGATCCCAATGCGGTGCGCCGAGTCCCGTAAAGGCAGGAACAAAATAAACTCCGTTGGTATTCGGAATGTCAAGTGCCATCTTCTCGCTGTCCGACGACGAAGCAAGAATTCCAAGGCCGTCACGGAGCCATTGAATTGCCGCACCGGCAACGAAAACGGAGCCTTCAAGGGCATACGTCAGCTCATTGCCGATCTGCCACGCAACGGTAGTAAGAAGCCCATTTTTGGAGCTTGCGATGCTTTTGCCGGTGTTCATAAGCAAGAAGCAGCCCGTTCCGTAGGTGTTTTTTGCATCTCCTTTTTTAAAGCAGCATTGACCGAAAAGGGAAGCCTGTTGGTCACCCGCAACTCCGCAAATCGGAATCTTTGTGCCTAGAATTTCCGCATCGGCAATATATCCGCTTGAAGGGACAACGGTAGGAAGTATGCTTTCGGGAATACCGAAATGAGAAAGTATTTCGCTATCCCATTTTCCTTCATGAATGTTATACATCATTGTTCTCGATGCGTTTGAGGCGTCGGTTACATGGCATTTGCCTTTTGTCAGCTTGTTGATAAGCCAACTGTCAACCGTACCGAAGGCAAGATTTCCTTCTTCGGCAAGATCATAAGCTCCGTCTACGTTATCGAGAATATATTTGATTTTCGTCAGCGAAAAATAGGGATCGGCAATAAGACCTGTTTTAGCCTTTAAAATCGGCTCGTAGCCCGAACGCTTTATTTCCTCGCAGTAATCGGCAGTGCGTCTGCATTGCCAGACTATGGCGTTAGAAATCGGCTTGCCCGTGATTTTGTTCCAGACAATTGTCGTTTCTCTCTGGTTGGTGATACCGATAGCGGCAATTTCGGAGGGCGAAATGCCTGCTCTTTTTACTGCTGTTTCAATAGAGTAAAGCTGAGTAGACCATATAGCCTCGGGATCATGCTCAACCCATCCCGAAAGGGGATATATCTGCGGAAGCTCTCTTTGAGCCTCGCCGACCTTTTCACCGTTTTTCGAATATACGATACAGCGTGAGCTTGTAGTGCCTTGGTCGAGGGCGAGAATATACTTTTTCATATCAGGTAGCGTAGCGGACTGCGCCGGGGATGACGGTTATGTTCGCTTCGGTTCTTTCTTCAATTTCTCCGTCGGAGCATAGAGTGGAAACGCCCTTTATAGATACGCTTCTGCATCTGCGATAGATAAGATATTTTTCGAATTTGGGCCTAGGCTTTTCCGTTTCGGGATCAAGATGGGTGCCCTTTTTGTAGGAGCCGATAAGATTGATAAAGGCAAGACGGGGAATTTTTCTGACTGCGATAAAATCAATAAGACCGTCGCTCGGAGAGGCAAGAGGCGCAGAACGGAATCCGCCGCCGTAGTACTGACAGTTAGCCGCAAGCGCAAGGGTAAAGGTCTCGTCGAGAGTCTCGGTATTTCCGTCCTCGTCGGTAAGCTCGATCTGCCACCTTTCTCCTATCTTGTGGAAGAAGGTGTCGGCAACTCCCGCAATATATGCAGCACTTCCTGGGAACGCCTTTTTGTATGTTGCGGTCTTAATAACAACCTTGCTGTCAAATCCGAAATTTATAATATTAACGGAATACTTATCATCGTATTTGAGAACGTCAATGGTGTATACACGGTCTTTTTCAGGGAAGCTCTTGACGAAATCGTTTCCTGTTCCTGCGGGGACAACGGAAAAAAGCGCCTTGTCTCCTGCACCTGCACGAACGATTCCGGAAACGACCTCGTTTATTGTGCCGTCACCGCCATAAACGATAAAATGGGTTTCGGGACTGCTGAGGCAGGTTTCGTAAACAAATCGCTCAGCATCTCCCACTCCGGTGGTGATATAGCTTTTTTCGCCGTTAGCTGCGCCCTTCGTAAGAAGCTCAGGCGAGTGCTTAACACCCGACGCAGGATTGAAAATGTGTAGTCTTTTCAATGTTTTTTATCCTCTTCATGAAAGATTTTGATAATACGCATCTTTATTATACTATTCCTTTCCGCTTTTTTCAATGCTTTTTGTCGAAAATGATATTTTTTAGACAAAGGTTGATTTTATTAGACTGACTTCTTGACAGAAAGAATGATTTGTATTATAATAGTGAGTTAATAAGAACTCTTTTTTGGACATAAAAGGAAAGGAAAATAAAGCTATGGTAAATACCGACGTTTCAATGAAATTCCGTCCCGAGGGACTAACCTTCGATGACGTTCTGCTCATTCCTTCAAAGAGTGATGTGCTCCCGAAGGATATAGACTTAACGACACAGCTCACAAGAAAAATTAAGCTTAATATCCCGCTTCTTTCCGCCGCTATGGATACGGTAACCGAGGCGGACCTCGCTATTGCTATGGCACGAGAAGGTGGAGCCGGCGTTATTCATAAGAATATGTCTGTTGAAGATCAGGCAGACCATGTTCTTCGTGTAAAGAGAAGCGAAAACGGAGTAATTACAAATCCCTTCTTCCTCTCTCCCGATAATTATGTTTTCGAGGCAGAGGCGCTTATGTCCAAGTACAAGATATCGGGCGTACCCGTATGTGTAGACGGAAAGCTTGTCGGCATTATCACAAACCGTGATATGCGCTTCCTCACCGACTACTCGATGAAGATATACGAGGTAATGACCAAGGAAAACCTGATTACAGCTCCCGTTGGTACAACTCTTGCTGAAGCACAGGCAATTCTCAGCAGAAGCAAGGTCGAGAAGCTTCCTCTCGTTGATGAGGATTACCGTCTTTGCGGACTTATCACGATCAAGGATATCCAGAAGGCAACGCGCTACCCGAATTCCGCAAAGGACGACAAGGGACGCCTTATCTGCGGCGCAGCAATCGGAGTAACCGCAAATACCGTTGAAAGAGCAGGCGCGCTTCTTGAAGCAGGCGCCGACTTCCTCAGCTTGGATTCCGCACACGGACATTCGAGAAACATCATCAAGGCAGTACGTGATATAAAGGCTGCATATCCAGATTGTCAGCTTATCGCAGGAAATATAGCAACCGCTGAAGCGGCAGAGGATCTTATCAAGGCAGGCGCTGATGCGCTCAAGGTCGGTATAGGCCCCGGCTCGATTTGCACAACCCGAATCGTAGCAGGTATTGGCGTACCGCAGATCACCGCAGTTTATGACGTTGCTTCCGTTGCTACAAAGTATGGAATCCCCGTAATCGCCGACGGCGGTATCAAGTATTCGGGCGATCTTCCTAAGGCGATCGCCGCAGGTGCTGACGCCGTTATGATCGGCTCGCTTCTTGCAGGCTGTGAGGAATCTCCCGGTGAAACCGAAATTTACCAGGGCAGACAGTTCAAGGTCTACCGTGGAATGGGCTCGATCGCCGCTATGGAAAACGGCTCTAAGGACAGATACTTCCAGGAGGGCAACAGAAAGCTCGTTCCCGAGGGAGTAGAAGGCCGCGTTCCGTTTAAGGGACCGCTTGCAGATACCGTGTTCCAGCTTATGGGTGGTCTGCGCGCAGGCATGGGCTACTGTGGAACTCCCACGATCAGAGAGCTCCAGATGAACGGACGCTTCATTCGTATAACCGGCGCAGGTCTTAAGGAATCACATCCTCATGACATCAGCATCACAAAGGAAGCCCCGAACTATTCTACTCATTAAGTTTAATAAAGATGCCCCGACGGAAAATCCGTCGGGGCATTTTTTACTGCAAACTTATCCAAAATCTTTTCAGGTCCTCGTTATCATTCGGCTCGTGTACTGTTGATTCATATACGCCGCCATTGGCGAGGATTGTTCTTTCACTTCCAATATTGCCGTCAATACAAGTGATAAGCACCTTTTTTAGCCCGATCTCTCGGCAAAAGGGAAGTGCTGCCTTCAGCATTTTCTTTGCATAGCCACGGCGTCTTTCACTCGGTCTTACTGAGTATCCGATATGACCTGCATATTTCTCAAGATAGTCGTTGAAGCAGTGCCGCACCTGAAGCATTCCGAGTAGACGGTTATCATCTTTGCGGATGAATAAAAACTGCGTCGCAGGCACGAGGTTTTCGGGAACATTTTTAGGATCCTCACGTTCTATGCTCATTCTGATGAATTCATAAGGATCTGCCGTTCTTCGGAGCGCTCCCGTGCCGTCCATCGAGTCGCCTGCGTCAAGGAACTCTTGCCGATATTCTTTAATCTGCTCTGCGTAATCGGCGGTAACTCTTATTAAAACACAATCGTTTTTTTCCATTTTGACTCCTTCACAGATCGAATTTTTCTTTAATCATTTTCGCAACGACTTCCGGAGAGAGGTTTGTGTTGTTGATTTTGATATAATTTTCAAAATCAAATTCTCCGTCATAGCTTTCGAATCGGTGCTTTTTATCGTCATTCAAAAGTCGCTTTTCAGATTCCTCGATATCGCGCTTTGAAGCTTTGTTTTGAAGTCGGTTTTCTGTTACGTTTCGCTCCAACCTCGTCGCCAAATCACAAACCAGCTCAACGTGATAAAACTCTGCTCCGTACGCTTCGAATATCTTTTTTACCTCTGTGACATATTCTTTATCTTCTTCGCTGTCCAATGCCCACATGAACGTGAAAATCATACCGTAGTTGTCCGTTTTGGCAAATTCTTCAAAAATTACCCGGCGAAGTCTTGTGATCGCATTGACATTAAAGTTGCCGAATATTTCCAAAACCGGCTCGATCGTCATATGATTGTGGAATAGTTTCAGGTTCGTTATCTTTGCGAGTTCCTGTCCGACCGTCATTTTTCCGACGGCTGAATTTCCAAATATTAATACTAATTTCATTTTTGAGTCCTCTTTGACTGCACGTCAATATAGTTGTCTAATAAAAATAAGCGATACCCGGCATTATACCGAGTATCGCTTTATCAGTTATCAGAATTCGATCTTCTTTTCGATGTAAGCACGAAGCTCTGTGATCGGGATACGGACCTGCTCCATAGTGTCGCGGTCGCGGACGGTAACGCAGTTGTCACCCTCCTTCTCGCTGTCACCTACCGTTTCAAAGTCAACGGTAATACAGAGAGGAGTTCCGATCTCGTCCTCGCGGCGGTATCTCTTACCGATAGAGCCGGCGTCGTCGTAGTCAACGCTGAAGTACTTAGAAAGCTCCTCGTAGATCTCAGTCGCCTTCTCGGAGAGCTTCTTCGAGAGGGGGAGAACTGCCGCCTTGAAGGGCGCAAGGAACGGATGGAGACGGAGAACGGTTCTTACGTCGTTCTTTTCAGCGTCAACGACTTCCTCGTCGTAAGCGTCGCAGAGAACCGAAAGGACGGTTCTTTCAACGCCAAGAGACGGCTCGACAACGTAAGGAATATAATGCTCGTTTGATTCCTGATCGAAATAGGTAAGGTCTTTACCCGATACGTTCTGATGCTGTGTAAGGTCGTAATCGGTACGGTCAGCAACGCCCCAGAGCTCGCCCCAGCCAAACGGGAAGAGGAACTCGAAGTCGGTCGTTGCCTTAGAGTAGAAGCAAAGCTCCTCGGGATCGTGGTCACGAAGACGAATGTTTTCGTCCTTAAGACCGATAGCAAGAAGCCAATTATGGCAGAAGCTTCTCCAGTAGGAGAACCATTCAAGGTCAGTTCCGGGCTTGCAGAAGAACTCAAGCTCCATCTGCTCGAACTCACGAACGCGGAAAATGAAGTTTCCGGGAGTGATCTCGTTACGGAAGGATTTACCGACCTGTGCGATACCGAAGGGAAGCTTCTTTCTCGTCGTTCTCTGAACGTTTACGAAGTTAGTGAAGATACCCTGTGCGGTCTCGGGACGGAGATAAACGGTATTTTTAGCGTCCTCGGTTACACCCTGGAAGGTCTTGAACATAAGGTTGAACTGACGGATATCGGTAAAGTTATGCTTGCCGCAGGTCGGGCAGGGGATATTGTTATCCTCAACGAACGCCTTCATTTCCTCCTGCGAAAAAGCATCAATCGGCTTGGGCAGCTCATATCCGGTTTCAGCACACCAGTCCTCGATGAGCTTGTCAGCGCGGAAGCGCTCCTTACATTCCTTACAGTCCATAAGAGGATCGGAAAATCCTGCAAGGTGTCCGGATGCGACCCAAGTCTGGGGATTCATAAGAATTGCGGCATCAAGGCCGACGTTGTACTTGTTTTCCTGAACAAACTTTTTCCACCAAGCGCGCTTAATGTTATTTTTAAGCTCAACTCCGAGAGGGCCGTAGTCCCAGGTATTAGCAAGGCCGCCGTAAATTTCGGAGCCGGCAAATATGAAGCCTCTGCCCTTGCAAAGAGCGACTATTTTGTCCATTGTTTTTTCTGTGTTAAGCATTGTTGTTTCCTTTCCTATGCCATTTTATCTTAACCCTTGAACTTGTAAGGATCAAAAAATTCCATTGCCTTGGCGGAGTTCGGTGTAAATACCGTATCAGCGCCCGTTCCGGTTGTTGTTCCGGGATATGTATAATCCTTTATCGCCAATTTTGTGAAGGTGTATATAAGGTCTGCATTCTCGCTCATTTCATTGGCGGTGAAGTCAGACGTTATGTGATCGGAATAATCGAGATAAACGCTGGCGGAGTTGTTCATCGGAATTTTCGTTACAAACTCCTTGATCATTGCCTTAAGGAAGTTACATCCGAGACGCTGACGGCTCGCATCATCATCGCAAAGCGAGCTGTAAAGAAGCATATCGTAGACTGCGCTTCCGCCAAGACTCTGCGTTCCTGACATGAGATCAATTTCAATACCGAGATCAAGGTCGGCGTAATTCATGTTCTTGGGAACGTGGAATTCAAGGCCTCCAAGGCTGTCAACGATGGTAGAAATAGCGTCAAGAGTCGCAATCATATGGAAATCGATCGGCAGACCGGTAAGCGAGGTTACCTGCTCACGAAGCGCCGTGATTCCTCTTTTTGAATAAAGCTTGTTAAGCGTTGTTGCGTGACCGTTTATGGTTATTTGAGTTATGGTCGGAATGGGGCAGAAAATTGCCTCACCCGTTTCCTTGTTGATTCGAGCAAGAATTACTATATCGGTTTCGACTTCTCTCACTTCGCCGTCGAAGCCGTCAGGACGCTTGTCTGCATACTCGTAATCGTTATAGATGCTCGGCAGATAATCAGTAATAACGAAAAGGACAGTCATGCTCTCGCCCTTGAGAGTATCAAAGCCATCAGGGGGAGGGGGCAGATTGGGGGTAGTTGTCGTTACGTGCTGACCGCCGCTGTTTCCGCCGCTATTATCGCCGCCACGGTCAAATGCGGAATCTGCAAATTCAAGAATAGCGAACGCCACAAGTCCGAATATCAGAAGCGATATAAGGAGTGTTATAACAAAGTTTCTTACTGCGCTCAATATTGGCACAACCTTTCATTTATGTTCGGTCATTATAAACCATATTACATTATACTACATCCCAATCTAATTTTCAAGTGGGAAATCGAAGAAAATATTAAATATAAACGCCTTTTCAGATTAAAAAACAACATTGACATACTCATTCGGTATGATATAATCATATTGAATACTCGACAAACGGAGGACAAAATGAAAAGCGCTAAATTTATTACGAAACAAGGACATTCCGCTCCTTTTACCGAAAGAATCGAGGGAAAAAATAACCGCGCTCTGACTCTTGAGCCGGGTAACGGATTGCTTAACGTAAAAAAGGATTTTTCGATTCATAAAGATGTTGAGCGTGTCATTTTGCGTGCGACTGCGCTCGGAATTTTTTGTCTGTATGTAAACGGCAAACGCGTAGGTAATGATGAGATGCTACCCGGTTGGACGGATTATAGATTCAGAGTGTTTGAATGTGAATACGATATAACGGAGCTCTGCCTCGAAAAAAACGTTTTTGTTTGCGAAATTTCTTCGGGCTGGTGGAACGGACGGATAAGCTGCGGCATGTACGGATTCAGGCCGAACGCCTTTGCGGGCGAGGTGGAGATAATCTACTGCGACGGTGAAAGCGAGATAATTTCCTCGGATGAAAGCTGGCAAGTGATGGTCGGCGGACAGATCCGCCGCGCAGATATCTGGGACGGTCAATACGATGATATGACGCTTCCTCATCCGTCGACCGATCCTGATTATTATACTTGGGAAAATGCTATTCTTTTTGACGGCTTTGAAGGAGAGATTGTACCGTTTGAAGGTGACGACGTTCGCGTAAGAGACGAGCTTTCGCTTTCGCCTGTATGCGGATATATTTATGACGGCACAGTCGATAACGGAAGCGATATGGGCGAAGTCAATATAGTGTCCGAGTATAATAATGGCTGTAAGGACATATTCATCAAGGCGGGAGAACATCTTGTTATAGACTTCGGTCAGAATCTGGTCGGTTGGCCCAAATATGAGCTGAGTGCCGAGCGCGGAACGAGAATCGAAACTCTTTTCGCCGAGATGCTAAACGACAGCGGCGACCGCAGTCGCGGAAACGACGGGCCGAAGGGAAGCTTGTATATCGAAAATTATCGTTCTGCCTTGTCCCGATATATTATCGTTTCATCTGGTGCAAAGCGTGAAATCTGCTCGCCCAGACACGTTTTCTACGGCTTCAGATACATCGAGATCTTCGCTGACGGAGATATTACACTTCGCGGCGTGATCGGTGAGGTCGTTGGCTCAGATATTGCCGAAACGGGAAGCTTTGTTTGTGATAACGATGAGGTAAACCGCCTTTATTCAAACGCTCTCTGGGGAATGAGAGGAAACTACCTGTCAATTCCCACAGACTGTCCTCAGCGGGACGAGCGTCTCGGTTGGACGGGAGACACGCAGATATTCTGCGGCGCTGCATCATATATGGCGGATATTAACCAATTTATGCGCAAGTGGCTCGGTGACGCAAGAGACTCACAAAAGACCTTGGAAGGCGCATATTCGTCTGTCATTCCATATCTTGGATGGAGGGAAAGGGCAGACGCCGCGTGGGGAGACGCGGGAATTATCGTTCCTTATCGCTTGTGGCTCATGTATGGAGATAGATCGACCGTTATCGAGCACTTTGGTTCGATGGAAAGCTATATGAAGTACCTCGAAAGATTCGGCCTTGATGGTCCGAATCCGACATTCGGCGACTGGCTCAATTATGATGAAACCGACGGTAAGTATATCGGCGTTTGCTACTATGCCTACGATGCACTTCTGATGAGTAGCTTCAGTAGCATACTGGGAAAGAAAGACCGGGTTAAATACTATGACGACCTGCGTGAGCGCATTATTGCTTACTGGAAGGAGAAGTATGTGCTTGACGGCGCATTGACCGTCAGAACTCAGACATCGCATCTTCTTCCGCTTGCTTTCGATATGGTCGACGGCGAAATGAAGGAATCGCTCATATCCGAGCTTCGCAAACTTATTGTCGATAACGACTACACCTTAAGCACCGGCTTTGTCGGAACGGGAATACTAAATCAGACTCTCTCAAAGGTCGGCCTGCACGATCTTTGCTATTCGCTTTTGCTTCAGACAAAGGATCCGAGCTGGCTCTATTCGGTTCGCCAAGGCGCAACGACGGTATGGGAAAGATGGAATTCATACAATAAGGAAAAGGGCTTTGGCGACGTTTCGATGAACTCCTTTAACCACTATTCATACGGAGCGGTTGCGGAATGGTTTTACAGCGGTATCTGCGGAATACAGCCCGATCCCGATCATCCTGCATTTGAAAGCTTCATTCTCGCGCCCAATCCCGATTTTCGCAAGACCTTGCCAAGCGGACAAAAGAGAATAAACTTTGCCCGTGCTACCTATGATTCACGTGCAGGAAAAATAGAAAGCGGTTGGAAAAACGAAAACGGAAGCTTCGTATACGATTTCGTTATTCCTGATGGCACATGCGCAAAAGTGAGTATTGTATCGGAAACGGATGTACTGTATTTCGGCGGTTTTAAGATGACGAAGGACGATCTTAATGCAGTGCGCAACGGCGAACGGCTTGAGTTTACGCTAAATGGCGGAAGGTATTCCGTAAAGGTTCCGAATTAAAATTTTACACTGCCGAAAAGCATCGCTTTTCGGCAGTTTTTTCTCTGCTATTTGTTTAAAATAATAAAAATTTTACTTGTATAATTTAAGACTGTGTGATATAATGAAGGATATAGTATCACAAAAGAAGGCAAACCTATGAAATATCTCGTGCTTATTCCCGATGGTGCGGCAGATTATCCGATCTCCGAGCTTGGTGATAAAACCCCGTTTGAATGTGCAAGCAAGCCAACGCTTGATGCGCTCGCAAGGGTGTCGATAGTCGGTACCGTATCAAACGTCCCGTCGCATATGGTTCCCGAGAGCGATACGGCAAATCTTGCGATCCTCTCCTACGATCCTGCGATATACTCGAAGGGACGCTCGCCTCTTGAGGCGATGTCTATGAGACTAACAATGAAAGAAGGCGATATCGCCTTCCGTTGTAATATCGTAACGGTTTCCGAGGAAGAGGAAAATTACGATGATAAAATAATGCTCGACCACTCTGCCGATGAAATAACGACGGAGGAGGCAAGCGAGCTTGTCAAGGCGCTTCATGAGGCGTTTAAGACTGAAAACAGAGCCTTTTATCCCGGTGTAAGCTACCGCCACTGTATGATTTGGAATAATCCTCCCGCATACACCGACTTCAACCGCCCCCACGATTTTCTCGGTCAGGGCGTAAGAGACAAAATGCCCCCCGAGCCATACGCCACCCTTATTCGTGAAAGCTATAAGGTGCTTAAGGATCACCCCGTAAACCTTTCCCGTAAGGCGCGTGGACTCAAGCCCGCAAATTCAATATGGCTCTGGAGCCCGGGAGCGAAGCCTGCATTATCCTCATTTAAGGAAAAGTGGGGCGTGGATGCAACGGTAATTTCTGCGGTCGACTTAATCAAGGGAATCGGTATTTGCGCCGAAATGGAATCGGTTGACGTCGAGGGCGCAACGGGAAATTATAAAACAAATTACGAGGGCAAGGCTAACGCCGCAATTGATGCCTTCAAGCGCGGAAAGGATTTGGTTTACCTCCACGTAGAAGGCCCCGACGAATGTGGACACCGCGCAGAAAGAGACAATAAGATAACCTGTATCGGATATATTAGCGAGAGAATTCTCAAGCCGATATACGAGTATTTGAGTAATAGCGGCGAGGACTTCTCAATAATGATTTTGCCCGACCATCCAACGCCGATTGTGAAAAGAACTCATACGATCGATCCCGTACCCTTCATGATTTACCGTTCCTATGAGGAAAATGACGGTGTTGCCTCCTTCAACGAAAAGAGTGCAGCAATGAAGAAAAACTATCTACCCAAAGGACATGAGCTTATGTCCTTGCTTATAAAATTAACGATAAGGCGGAAAAAATCTTGATAAATTTAGACCATCACCATTATCATGAAGATGAATATGAGCCGAGAAAGCCATCAGCGGTGATTTTTGAATGGCTTGAGATATTTATAATTTCGGTTGCTGCTGTATTTGTGCTTTTCTCATTTGTCGCAAGAATTGCGGTGGTTGAGGGAAACTCTATGTACCCGACACTCTCAAATAATGATAAAATTCTTGTTCGCCAGTTATTCTACTCTCCCCGATACAACGATATTGTTGTCTGCCAGTCGGAGAATTACGGACTCGATAAGCCTCTTGTTAAAAGAGTTATTGCGCTTGAGGGAGATACCGTCAGGCTCGATCTTGAAAACTGGAAAATAATCGTAAACGGTTCAGCTATCGAAGAGCCGTATCTTGTAATCGGATCAGTCGATATGGTCGGTTGGCAATACGACACCGACGAAATTATCGTTCCCGAAGGACACGTATTCGTCCTCGGTGATAACAGAAACAATTCTCTTGACAGCCGATTCTATCATGTCGGACTGATCGACGAAAGATATATCATAGGTAAGGTCGTTTATCGCTTCCTGCCCTATAAAAATCTTGGCCCGATAAAATAATTGAAGGTGAAAAAATGCCGTCAGAGCTGATACAATGGTTCCCCGGGCATATGGCGAAAACACGCAGAATGATGAAGGAGATGCTGCCGCAGGTTGATGCGGTCATCGAAATTCTCGATGCGCGAATTCCGATAAGCTCAAAGAACCCCGAGCTTCATAAGATAGTCGGAAGCAAGCCGGTACTTACTCTTTTCAGCAAGTCAACGCTTTCCGATCCCGAATCTATTGCTCGTTGGAGAAGACATTACGAAAAAGAGGGAAAAGCTTGCCTCTTTATAGACAGTACAACAGGTGCGGGGATCAGCGAAATTCCCGATAAGATCCGTGAGCTGCTTTCCGAAAAGCTTGCTCGCTATGAAAACAAGGGAATGAAGGGAAAGACTCTGCGTGTAATGATCGCAGGGATCCCGAACGTAGGAAAATCCTCCCTTATAAATCGTCTTGCAGGCGGTAAGCGTGCAAAGGTCGAGGATCGCCCCGGCGTTACTCGTGATAAACAGTGGATAACAACCAAATACGGCATCGAGCTTCTCGATACCCCGGGCGTGCTTTGGCCTAAGTTTGAGGATCAGACGGTCGGCGAAAATCTCGCCCTGACAGGCGCAATAAGAGACGAAATTCTCGACCAGGAAAGAATAGCGGTTATCCTTTGTGCACGTTTAAGAAAAAAATATCCCGAGCTTCTTTCGGCAAGATATAAGCTCGGAGATATGGCACAGTACGCCGATATGATCGATTACGACCTGTTTGAGTTGATTGGCAGAAAACGGGGATTTCTCGTCAGCGGCGGAGAAATAAATACCGAGAGAACTGCCGTTATGCTTCTTGATGAATTCAGAGGCGGAAAAATCGGCAGAATGACACTCGAGGAGCCGTAAACAAATTTGTTTTGAGAGGATTACGGGGAATAGCTTTGATTCCCCGTATTAATTTATGGACTACTATTTCGAAAACGAGGCAATCGAAGATGGCTATGCCGTTGTCTGCGGTACAGACGAGGCAGGACGAGGCCCGCTTGCAGGCTGCGTTTATGCCGCAGCGGTAATTCTTCCGCAGGGGCTTGTTATTGAAGGGCTGAACGACAGTAAAAAGCTCACCGAGAAAAAGCGTGACAAGCTTTATGATATAATCAAGGCAGAGGCAATAAGCTACGGCATTGCGTACGCAACCCCTGCCGAGATAGACGAGCTTAATATACTTAACGCCGCGCTTCTTGCGATGCGCAGAGCGATCGAGATGCTTGATCCCAAGCCAGACTTCGTGCTCGTCGACGGAAATCAAACACGGGGATTCACAATACCCGCAAAGGCGATAGTGAAGGGAGACAGTAAAAGCCCCAGCATCGCAGCGGCATCAATTCTTGCAAAGGTAGAGCGTGATCGCTCCTGCCTTGAGCTTGATAAAAAATATCCCGAATACGGCTTTGCAAAGCACAAAGGCTATCCCACAAAGGAGCACTACGAGGCGATCAGAAAATACGGAATAACCCCCGACCATCGACGCTCGTTCAGATTGGAGTAATTATGAAAAACACATTAAAAAACAAAAAGCTGTTCGTCTTTGACCAGGACGGAACGATATATCTCGGAGGAAGAGTATTCGACTTTGCAATCGAGTTTATAAAGAACCTTCGTAAAAACGGCCATAAGGTGCTTTTCTTTACGAACAACGCATCACATAACCCCGATTTTTATCTTGAAAAGCTCACCCGAATGGGCTTCGAGCCGAGTAGAAACGAGATACTGACAGCAGGGGACGTAACGATTCAGTTTCTCAAAAGAAACAGAAAAGGGAAGAGCGTATACCTCGTTGGTACACCCGAGCTTGAAAAGCAGTTTGTAAGCGAAGGCATCGAGCTGTCGCCCGATTCCGATATAGTCGTAACGAGCTTTGATACGACCTTGACCTACGAAAAGCTCGATATCGCCTGCCGCCTTGTTCGTAACGGAGCTGAATATATCTCAACTCACCCCGACTTCAACTGCCCGACAGAGGACGGATTTATTCCCGATAGCGGCGCAATTTCCGCCTTCGTCACGGCATCAACAGGCGTAGCGCCGACCTACTTCGGTAAACCGTACCGCTCCGCCCTCGATATGATGTGTCAGATAACCGAAACAGCTCCCGAGGATATGGTCATCTTCGGTGACCGTCTCTATACCGATATAGCGCTCGGTAAGCGTAACGGCGTTACATCCGTTCTCGTGCTCACGGGCGAAACGAAGCAGACAGACGTTGATAAAGCCGAGGAATCGGACAAGCCCGACTTTGTTGCTCCCTCGCTTCTCGAGGTAAACGATATAATGTTCAATTAAAAAAGCTCCAAGCGTATGCTTGGAGCTTTTTTTGCATTTTAATCGCAGCAGGGATCCGGCTTCTTCTTTTTCGGAGCCTCGGGAGCCTCCTCGGTAACGTCACCGAGACCTGTGGTTTCGGAGAACACCACGTTTGACTTTGCCATGTTAACAACGTCTGTCGGAACGATGATCTTCGAAGCGCGGCCGTTAGCCAGCTCGATGAGTGCCTCATACTTCTTCAGCTCAAGAACTGCGGGATCTGCGCCTGCGTCTTTAAGTGCTGCCAGACCGTCAGCTTCGGCCTTCTTGGCAAGGAATATAGCTCTTGCTTCGCCTTCAGCACGAGCAATACGAGCATCTCTTTCACCTTCTGCGGCAAGGATCATTGCCAGCTTATCACCCTCTGCACGGGTGATAACAGCGGCTCTGTGTCCCTCTGCTTCGAGAAGTGTTTCACGGCGGTCACGCTCTGCCTTCATCTGCTTTTCCATTGCGTTCTGAATTTCAGCAGGCGGAATGATATTTTTAAGCTCAACACGGTGAACCTTGATGCCCCATTTATCGGTTGCTTCGTCAAGAATATTCGTCATCTTGCCGTTTATCATGTCACGCGACGTGAGGGTGTCGTCAAGCTCAAGCTCGCCAACAAGGTTACGGAGCGTCGTTGCAGCAAGATTCGCGAGCGCAGAAATAGGGTTTACCGCACCGTAGCTGTAAAGCTTTGAATCGTAAATAGCGTAAAAGATAACGGTATCTATCTGCATAGTGACGTTATCCTTTGTGATAACGGGCTGGGGAGGAGAGTCGAGAACCTGCTCCTTGAGAGTCACCTTTTTAGCAATGACTTGAATTATCGGCCATTTCCAGTGAATACCGGCAGACCAGGTCTTCTGGTATTTGCCGAGAAACTCGACAACGTACTCTGTTGCCTGCGGAACAATCTTGATGCAAGCAATAAGAAGCACTATAATAACACAACATACAATAATAAACGGAATCATAGTTTTTCTCCTTTGTATTTGGTATAAATATTATACCATATTATTGTACCGTTGTAAAGTGTTTTTTTATGAACGCAGCTTTTTCATGATCGAGCGCCGTTTAGCAGCGCCGCTTTTTGCGCCGCCCCTATTCAGAAGCGAGCCGATAAAGGACGAAACGGTTATAACGGAAACGGATATAAGCGCATAATAAAGCTTAAAATCCGAATTGATAAGCGAGCCGATAATTATGATGGCGCTGAAAATTAGTCCGGAGATTATGCCCGACAGATATCCGCGCTCCTTTGAGAATCGGGCAGCAAAGAATCCGCCGATTATAGCCGAGACAGCTTGAATGATCTTAGGAATAACGGCGGTCAGCACCGTCAGGCTTTTGCTTTCCACAAGAAAAAAGCCCGAAATAATTAACGCAACAAAGGAAATAGCAACCGAGATCAAAGCTCCCTTCAAAGCGGGAATAAAGGGAGTACCGTTAACAGTTTTTATCATTTTTTCTCCTTCGGGATAAATAAAAATCCCCTTAAAAATATCCTTTACTCAAGAATATTCGTTAAGGGGCTTTTTTATTACGAAAAATTACTCGGGTTTTTCGCCTGAATCGGTTGTTTCTCCGTCATCGCGAAGAACTGTTCTGACTGCGCTCTTAAGAATAGTGAGCTTTGTGCGGTCATTACCGGTTTCGATCATCAGCTTGTCGTCCTTGATGATAATAACCGTTCCGATGATTCCGCCGATTGTAATGATCTCGTCACCGACCGTGATGCTGTTACGCATTTCATTAATTTCTCTTTCCTGCTTCTTCTGAGGACGAATAGCAAAGAAGTAGAAAACAACGACCATAAGGACAAGCATAATTATTGTAGTCCAAGATTGCATCTATATATCCTCCATAATCATAGCGTTATGCAATGATTATACCTTATTTATCCAAATAATACAATAGAAAAAGCAAATTTAATTATTATTTAACAATTATGATCTCAATTTCGTGGCCGTATAAGGATGCGCTTATCTTGTCGGGCATCTTCGTGTCGGAGGAATAATAAGCGCTGATTTTACCCTCGTCCGTTTTATAATTATCAACGCTGTATCTTACGCCACCGATCTTAACCACCTCACCGCCCGTGAATTCACTTGATGAAAAAGAAAAAAGATGTCTGAGAAGCAATAGTCCATTGTCGGAGGAATATCCGCCGTCGGTTATTGGCAGAGTAATACCAAAAACGTTCAAAAAGCATTCGCCGTTTTTCATTTCAAGAGTTGCATCCTTGAGATTATCGGGAAAAAGAAAGGCGATTTTTATATTGGCTTCGTCATAGACCGTAACGTCGGCTTTATAGTCCCTGCCGTCAAATTTTATATCGGCACGAAACTCAAGCGGATAAGAAAAATCGGGCCTTTTAGACTTTTTTTCGCCGCCGCAAGACGTAAAGACGGAAAACGCAGCCGCTAATACCAGCAAAAATATAATAACCTTCTTCAAAAAAATCACCTCCGCAGTCAATTTCTATGCCGCAGAGGTGATGATTATTCTTTTGGAAGTGTAATTACCGCGCGTCTGTTGTATTGCTTGATAAGCTGTAACATTCTTTCCGACGGGTTAAATAAATATAGCATCCGAGTATTCTTTTCTTCGTCGACGTCAACGGCGCAGTATACGTCGGGATCATCCGGTGATGAGCAGTAGGTCAATACCTTGTCAAAGTCCTCCTCATCAATTTCGTCAGCATATTTGCCGTCATAGGGAACGATCTTTTCAAGCCTTGAAACGTCAATCGAGCCAAGCTCCTTGCGTTTTCTTCTGTTGTAAACAATAGAGAAGGACAGCTCACTGCCTATCATACGATAATCGTAATCAATTCGGCGGAAACAACTGGCAGTAAAAAACAGAAGCAATAACGAAAGACCAATTATTGCAATCGGGTATGGGGGAAAACCGTATGCGAAAAGCAATATTACGGAATACAAGATCGGGATTACACCGGTTACGATAGGTGCAACGATCTTCGCTACGTTATACAGCTTGCCGCGCTTCTTTGTAACAGAATATTCGGCAATATTAGAATAATCGTTCATTTAGAATTCTCCAAAATATTAATGAAAATATTATATCATTTTAGTATTAGCGTGTCAAGGCATTGATTTTTTTAGTGAAATGTAGTATAATGTCGGTATGATACTTATTATAGCCGAAAAGCCGAGCCTGGCGAGAAACATAGTCGCAGGCATCGGACAAATGCAAAAGAAAAACGGATATTTTGAGGGGTGCGGATACCTGGTAAGCTGGGCATTCGGACACCTTTTTGGGCTTTGTGATATAGAGAGCTACCGTCCGCTTCCCGAGGGACAGAAGTATTGGAGCATGGATAATCTTCCGTGCTTCCCGAGCGAGTTTCGCTACGAGCTTCGCAAAAGCGATAACGGAGGCCGTGATGACGGAGTTATCAAGCAGTTTAAGATTATTGAGGACCTCTGCAACCGCCCCGACGTTGAAAAAATAGTAAACGCAGGAGACGCCGATAGAGAGGGAGAAATAATCGTCCGTACCTGTGTATCAAAGGCGCTGAAATCACCGAAGCCGCTTTATCGACTCTGGCTTCCCGA
The DNA here is from genome assembly GCA_045593985.1 of Eubacteriales bacterium. Lineage (GTDB taxonomy): Bacteria > Bacillota > Clostridia > Oscillospirales > CAG-272 > Colimorpha_A. The sequence goes on along the minus strand of JAZNXR010000095.1, from coordinate 4,394 downwards.
CCAGACGCCCGAAACCGTTGCCGCCGCGCTTCGTGATATGAAAAGCGAGGACGAATATGATAATCTCGCAAACGAGGGCTATGCAAGAACATTCATCGACTGGCTATACGGTGTAAATCTCACGCGTTACGCAACGCTGAAAAGCGGCAAGCTTCTTCGTGTAGGACGAGTTATAGTGCCTATCGTGCTTGCAATCTACGAGCGTGATATGGCAATAAGAAACTTCGTCCCCGACGTCTATTATGCGCTCGTGAGCAAAGCCGAGACGAATGGCGAAATGATCGAGCTTCAATCGAAGGTCAGATTCGACAAAACCGAATTCGTTAAAGCGAAAGGCCTGTGTGATACTTATAATGCAACAGGCGCCGTCGTTACAGGAGTAAAGAAGAAAAAGGACACGCTCTCTCCGGGAAAGCTCTATTCGCTTTCAAAGCTCCAGAACGTCCTTGGTAAAAAGTATAAAATGTCAATGGCTGAAAGCCTTGAAATAGTACAGAAGCTTTACGAGGAAGGCTATCTTACCTATCCCCGTACAAACTCGGAATATCTTGCTACCGCCGAGAAGGATAAGATCAGAAGGATAATCGAAAGCTGCAAAAAGCTCGGCTATCCCCTCGTCTTTAAGGATAAAAAGACGATCTTCGATGACAGTAAGATCGAGTCACATTCAGCGCTTACGCCAACATATAAAATTCCCGACAAATCCCGTCTTTCCGAAAGAGAAATGCAGGTGTATTCGACGGTTTTCCGTAGATTTGTTGCGGTTTTCTGTGCCGAGGAATGTGTTGTAAATAAGAGCGAGATCAAGATAGCGGTCGGTGACCTTGAGGAGTTTACTCTTAAGGGAACGGTCATCGTCGAGCGAGGATGGACTAAGTACGACGATTACAGCGGAAAGGATAAGGTGCTTCCTCAGCTGAATGAAGGCGATCCCGTTAATATCGACTTTAAGCCCGTTGAAAAGGAAACCAGCCCGCCGAAGCATTATACGATAGAAACGCTGAATAACTACCTCAAAAATCCCTTCAAGGCAGAAAAGGCACAGGAAAGTACCGATCCCGAAAAGGCTGACGATACCGAAGAGTATAGAGCGATCTTTGAAGGTCTTGAGCTTGGAACGGAAGCAACGAGAACGGGAATAATCGACAACGCCCGCAAAAGCGGTTACATAAAGCTGAATAAGGACGTTTATACGATACTTCCCGACGGCGAATACCTGATCGAATCGTTAAGAGCCATGCAGATAAGCATGGACAAATTCAAAACCGCTGAGCTAGGCAAATCGCTCAAGCGTGTATTCCGTGGGGAATGTACCGTGAGTGACAGCGTTGAGCTTGCAAAAGCGGAGATATCCGAGGTGTTTGACCGCAAGGAGCAAAGCTTTGCAGCCGATACCGATATCGGCTTCTTTATGCAGACTGTCGGTAAATGCCCGCTTTGCGGCGGCGAGGTCAGAAGAACGAACTTCGGCTACGGCTGTGGCTCCTACCGTGAAAACGGCTGTAAATTCACCGTCAATATGCGGATCTGCTCACGGGTAATTCCGATTTCGGCAGTCAGGCAGCTTCTTACAAACGGAAAGACCGAAAAGCTGTCCGGCTTCATCTCAAAGAAATCGGGAAAGCCCTTCGACGCTAAATTAAAGCTCGAGGACGGTAGAGCCGTCTTTGATTTCAGTTAAAAATAAAACAGCATCCGAAAGTAACTCTTTCGGATGCTATTTTTTTAATTCATTTTATTTTCGGTCGAGTACTTCTCCAACACCGATGTGCGCACCATGCTATACAGTATCGAGGCGCATATCGCAACGATAATTGTCAGAATAGCCGCATAATTGATCAGCATAGGTTTATCGTATTGCTTGCCGAAAGCAAAGCAGTTAAAGATTGCAGTGCCAAAATAAGCAATCGTTAAAACGACAGACCAACGCAAAAGAGCAAGCTTTTCGTTTGCTGCCTTTGAATTGTGAGTGACGTATTCCGACTCCCAAAATAGCCCCGTATGCTCCTTTATCATCCTGTAAAGCGCAATTCCAACGCAAAGGCTCGAAAGAACAAGGAAGAAGGTATAAATCACGTTCAGAGAAAAGGGGAACATAAACTGCGTCTTAACGTGTGAAAACGCAAATGATGCGGTTTCGTGATACATACTTGCGAAAAGCTCATTGAAAAGCTGAAGCGGAAAGGCGACAACGGTGGCGACGATAGAAAAGGCGCGCGTTACCTTTTTGTTCAGAATTTTTCGTAAATAAGTTATTACCGCAATATGAAGAATAGGCGCAAAATACGGCGGAATTATCTGTTTTCCGTCGATAAGGAAGCAAACGGATGCAAAGCATGAAATGATAAAGCAGGTAATGGCAGGCTTTATTGCCGACATTATACGCTTCTTTTCGCTTCTTACGTAAGAGCCGATATCCGACTCAATTCCACGGTTGAAATCTGCCTTCCTTCGCAGCTTTAAGAAGTAAACGCAAGCAGCAATATAAAAGACGAGGGAGATCAAAACCACGAGCGCCGCAGATAAGAACATAACTCCCGTTCTCGTGTAGGCAAGAGGATAGATTTCCTCGAAGCTTGATGTAAGACCGGAATCGTTTACCTTCAAAAGGTATACGCTTTCAGGGAACATAGCGAGAAGGGCGTGTAAAATGAAATATATCTGCATTGCCGTTCTCATAGTCTTAAGCCCTGTAACGGAAACGGCTTTCGATACAGCGTGGCGCTCCGAGAAATAAATGAGACCGTTAAACAGCTCGTGTAGTGCAGGTATCAGGAAGATAATGCGAATGATATTGAAGCAGAAGGAAAATACCAAATTGAACGTCGGATCGGAATTAACGATCGGAATCATTGGTATCAATAATCCAAGCTGTGCTATCGAAAGCGCAGCAGCCTTTTTAAATCCCTTTGAGGCCGCTTCAATTGAGGGCGAAATATCGTTAAGCCTCGAAATCGCCTTCGCCATGATCAGCAAACCGATAAAATCGGGCAGAATATCAATTACCCAAAAATACGGATTTATAAGAAAGAAAAGACCGAAAAGAAATAAGCAATATTTCATTACGAGTTAATTATCTCCTTCGTTTCTTCCGCAACACTTCTTGTATTTCTTGCCGCTGCCGCAGGGACAGGGATCGTTACGTCCGACCTTCTCGTCCTTCTTCTTTACGACAGGCTTTTTCTTAACAGGCTCGCCGCTTCCGACAAAGCCCTCTGTCTTGACCTTGGCGACCTCAACACGCTTGATCTCTTTTCTCGGCTGGACCGAAAGAATCATTCTGACGGTGTCCTCCTTGATCTCGGAGTTCATCATGTCGAACATATCTGCACTCTGAATACGGTATTCGGAGATCGGGTTTCTCTGCGCATAAGCATTAAGACCGATGCTTCCTCTGAGGTCGTCCATAGCATCGAGATGATCCATCCACTTCTTGTCTACGTTTTGAAGCAGAATAACACGCTCGATCTCTCTCATATTCTCGCCAAACATAGCTTCCTTTTCAGCATAAAGCTTTTCTGCACGGTCAAGAAGAAGCTTCTCAATTTCGTCAGCGGTAACCTCCGCAAGCTCATCCTCGCCGTAACGGAAGTCGTCATTTGTCGTAAGAGTTCCGAGGAAGTAGCTGCGAAGAGCATCAAATTTGCGCTCGGAGGGATCGTCGAAACCTATAAACTCGTCAACCTTTGAAGCAATGACTTCCTCGATCATCGAAACGATCTTATCCTTCACGTCAGCACCGTCAAGCACCTCACGTCGCTGGCTGTAAATGATAGTTCTTTGCTGATTCATTATATCGTCATAGCTCAGAACGTGCTTACGGCGAGCGAAGTTGTTGCCCTCAAGACGCTTTTGAGCATCCTCAATGGAATGAGAGAGAATTCCGGCGGAGATAGGCTGAGTCTCCTCAAGACCGAGACGCTCAACCATGCCTAAAATTCTTTCGCTGCCGAAAAGACGCATAAGGTCGTCCTCAAGCGAGAGGAAGAAGCGAGATTCACCGGGGTCACCCTGACGTCCTGAACGTCCTCGAAGCTGGTTATCAATACGGCGGCTTTCATGACGTTCCGTACCGATTATAAAGAGACCGCCTGCCGCCCTTATCTTTTCTGCCTCAGGCTCGATTTGCTTCTTGTACTTTTCAAATAGCTCACGGTAAACCTTACGGGCTTCAAGAACCTCGTCGGAAACCGAAAGGGAAGAGCCGATGGCAAGACCGACAACGTCCTCGTCATAGCCGTTCTTTATCATTTCCTGCTTGGCAAGGAACTCGGGGTTACCGCCAAGCATAATGTCGGTGCCTCGACCTGCCATGTTAGTCGAAATCGTAACAGTTCCGAGCTTACCGGCATTAGCGACGATCTCGGCTTCTTTTTCGTGATACTTTGCGTTAA
>JAZNXR010000094.1:0-1815 GCA_045593985.1 Eubacteriales bacterium | reverse complement strand
TTTTCGGTCTCTAAACGTATCGTCAAATTTTCCATTTTTAAATCCTTTCATAATCAAGCGGAACGAATCGGCAAGCTCGCTTGTCAGTGAGTGAGCGCAGATTGCTCCGCGAGCGTTTTGCATATAGCAAAACGTTGTGCGTAGCACCACCTCGTAAGAGGTGCGCTCGCATGTAGTATAATTCGTTGATGCTCAAAGTACGAGAGGATTGCGAGATGTATTGCGGGACCTCTCGTTTACAATACAATCTCCAAGGTGTTGTTTCTTTTCAAACAGCATACTCCAAAAAAATAATTCGGCTTTTACCGTATGGCTATTGTACCACAAAACCGACGATATTGCAACCTGTCCGTGTCAATTATTGCCCCGTGATAGACAAAGAAAAAAAGGGTTGAGAAAAGGCGTGAAAAATGGTATAATGATCTCACTGATAAACAATAATCTGATGGAGACATATCATGGAAGGTATTCTGATAAAAATACTTGTTTGTTTTCTCGCAGGAGCAGGGGCAGGTATAGGAACGGGATTTGCCGGTATGAGTGCGGCTGCCGTTATTGGCCCGATGCTGGCAACGTTTTTGGGGATCCCTGCTTATGATGCGATTGGAATAGGACTTATCAGCGATGGTCTCTCAAGCCTTGTCAGCGCATATACCTACAAGAAAAGCGGAAATCTGGACGTGAAAAACAGTTTGCCGCTGCTCGTGAGCGTTCTGATCGTGACGATGATCGGCAGCTTTGTGGCAAGCTTCCTGCCCGAGCAAGCCATGAGCGGCACTATGCAGATAGCACTTATTATCATCGGCTTGCGTTTTATATTAAAGCCTGTAAACAAGACGAGAGAGCAGCTGGAAGCAGTTTCTCCTAAAAGCAGACTGATCAAGGCAATCGTCGGCGGCATATTCGTCGGATTCATCTGTGGCTTTGCAGGCGCAGGGGGCGGAATGATGCTGTTGCTCGTTCTGACCTCATTCCTCGGTTATCCTATGCATTTAGCCGTCGGCACAAGCGTGTTCATTATGGCGTTTACGGCTCTTACGGGAGGCATCAGCCACTTTATGATCGGCGGAATTCCCGATATACTTTCCCTGGTGCTGTGCGTGGTATTTACTCTGCTGTGGGCAAGAATTGCCTCTAAAATTGCCAATAAGTCTAACGCAAAAACCTTAAACCGTGTGGTCGGTGTTGTTATGATCGTTACAAGTATTGTGATCCTGGCGGTAAATTATCTTTAATGGATTGAGACGGACTGGTATAATAATATAATAAATATATGCTGGATTTAGAGAGGGCTTACAAATGAAAACTATTATTATAGGCGGTGTTGCGGGCGGCGCAACAGCGGCGGCGCGGCTTCGCAGACTGGATGAAAAAGCCGAGATCATTATTTTGGAGCGTGGCGAATACGTGTCCTTTGCCAACTGCGGTCTGCCGTATTATATCGGCGGTGTCATCGCCGACCGCAGGAACTTGACTCTTCAAACGCCCGAAAGCTTTAAGACTCGTTTTAATATTGAAGTCAGGGTATTGAACGAAGCTATTAAAATCAACCCTGATAGCAAAACCGTTACGGTCAAAAATCTTCACACAGGCGAAACCTATGAAGAAAGCTACGATAACCTCATTTTGTCTATGGGCGCCGAGCCGATACGACCGAATATTGAGGGGGCTGACGGTAGCAACGTTTTCACCCTCCGTAACATTCCCGACACCTTGAAGATCAAGAACTATATTGATACCGCAAAACCGAGATCGGCCGTGGTGATCGGCGGCGGATATATCGGTGTGGAGATGGCAGAAAATTTAGTTGAAGCA
>JAZNXR010000093.1:0-10517 GCA_045593985.1 Eubacteriales bacterium | reverse complement strand
GCAAGGGCGAGCTTACCGTGGTTTCCGAAAACAACAACGGTATTCATACGAAGGACGATCTTCAGGTCAAGAATCTGACGCTCTTCGTTGCTTGCATCGACAATGCGCTCAAGGGTAACGACAGCGTTGAGATAGAAGGCGCAGTTACCACGCTTATCGCTTCGGGCGGGGATTGCATCAAGACCTCTAACAGCAATATTTCCGAAAAGGGGAATCAGCGCGGAACAGTATCTATTACAGGCGGCACGCATACGCTTTACGCCGCTTGCGACGGAATTGATGCTGCTTATAACGTCACCGTCGAAGATGAAACCACTGTGCTGAATATCTACACCGACAAGTATTCAAATTACTCTAAAGAGGTTACGGCGACCTCGTCAGACACCAACTATATACGCTTCACGAGCAAGGATTACTATTACTCCGTCAAGTATTATAATTCAGAGACCGATTTCGTCTGGGTAAATGCTGAATACCATTCCAAGGTATCGGGCGGCAGAAGCACTTATTATTACTATTCCTACCCGAAGATGAACGACTATGCAAAGCAGCAGTTCTTCATCTACGAAAGTGCTGATCAGCTCGGTCAAGAGGAAGAATGCCTCGTTATGTCGGAGTATCTTACGCCGAACAGCGGATGCGACACCTTTGCCTTGACACCGAATTACGATGGGCTTTACTATGAGTGGACAAATTATACCACTCAGATCCAGGAGGGCGGATTCGGCGGAGGCAGGCCCGGAGGCGGCCCCGGTGGCGGAGGCCCCGGAGGTATGGATAACGGAAACGCCGACAAGGGGGATCATTCGACCAAGGGCATCAAGGCGGCAAACGAGATCGTTATTAACAACGGTACAGTCAATATTAAGTCCTATGACGATGCTATTCACGCAAACAACGACACTTCCCTTGAAAACGGCAATACGCCTCTTGGAAACATAACTATCAAGGGCGGATCGGTTACCGTTTATTCAAACGATGACGGTCTGCATGCGGACGGCGCTCTTTCAATCACGAGCGGCACTGTGACGATAACCAATGCTTACGAGGGCATTGAAGGAACTACCGTCGATATTTCGGGCGGTTATGTTTCGGTTAATTCCAAGGATGACGGAATCAACGCAACGGCTACGTCGGGAACTGCCGTTTCAATAAGCGGCGGTACACTTTATATTTACTGCTCGGGCGACGGAATCGATTCGAACAGCCGTACCTCCTATCAGGGAATCGTTTTCTCCGGAGGAAGAACCGTTGTGATCACGAATTCGGGCGGCAATTCTGCGATCGACAGCGAGCAGGGCTACAAGTATACGGGCGGTTACGTCATAGCTGTCATGCAGCGTGGCGGTATGTCAAGCGAGGCAACGCACTGCCAGAACTTCTCAAGCGTCGGAAAATACGACACCGTTTCGATAAACAGCGGCTCTTATCTCGTTGTTACTGTTGACGGAAATACCGCAACTATAAAGATGCCTGTGAATATCTCGGCAATGGTCATCGTGCTCGGTGACACATCACCGTCCATTAAAACAGCATCCGACACCTCTCTCACTCTCGATTCGAACGGCGTTGCTTGGGATTAAATTGAATATTAAAACCGCAGTCGGCACCATGCGTGCGACTGCGGTTTTTTCATTTGTCTTTGTCAAGAGTAAAGCTCGGTTCAAAGCGTCTTTCGAGCTTCAGGAATATTGAATCCGCATCGATAAGAGAGACTACGTCGGAAAGCAGCTTATGTGTTTTCAGCGAATCCTCAAGGACGTCTGCAAATATTCTTACAAGCTCCATTCCCGGGCTTTCGGACATTGTTACAAGTAGCGAGCCGTGTCCGAAATAGATCTTTATTATCCTCGTGCTTGCTATTTCGGGGAAGGAAAGCTTGATCTTAAGAAGTCGGAAGCCGTCCTCGTTTTTTGAGACGGTGGAATACGCAGATGCCCGATAATCGGTATTTCCGAAATGAAGGACGGTATCAGTCCATCTATCTATCGTTATAGGAATTCTCTTGACTCCGTCTCCCTCCTCTACATCAAGGAAAAGCATTTTTCTCTCTTTATTTAACGCAAAGGATCGAATACCGGTTGCGTAGCAGTTTCGCAGCATTTGCTCCGTCATTGGAAGAACGCCGCATGCGAGGGGATTTCCCTTCTTCTGTATTCCCTTAAGCGGCTTTTTCGAGTAGTCGTCGGCGCGGTAGACCTTGCCGATATTCTTCTTTATATCGGAAGGAATCTTCGGTGCAAACAGGTGGTATCTGCCGCCGCTTTTCAGGTCACGAAGGAGCTTAATGAGATTCTTCGCTTTGGGTATCGGGCGGAACGACTCAACGTCAAAATACTTATATATCAGTTTATAATACTCACTTTGCTGGAAGAGCTGTTCAAGGCCGCCATTCGTTGCGATCACGATTCTTTGCTCACGAAGCACAAGCACGTCCTGGCAGAACATTCCGTTGAAAAGGAAGCTCTTATTCTCCTTGTCTGCCCAGACGTGGTATCCGTATTCAAACGGCCCGTATTCGTCGGGAGTCTTTATCCAGGGCATTGTCGACATCTTTATCCAGCCTTCGGATATTACGCGTTTACCGTCGTATATTCCTTCGTCAAGATAAAGCTGTCCGAGCTTTATCATATCTTCCCGTGTAATGTAGAGTCCCCAGCCGCCGCATTCAATGCCCTCGGGAGAGATTTCCCAATGATAATTTGTTATTCCGAGCGGTTGGAACAAGCGCTTTTCAAGATATTTCGTCAAGCTTTCGCCCGTTACCTCCTTGACGATGCAGGAGAGGACATAAGTATTCAGGCTATTATAATGGAACTTCTTGCCCGGTGCTGTTGTCGGGCTTGATTCAAAGAAAGCTTTAAGCCATTTTTTCTCGACGGTAACACCCGTTTCGGCAAATGATGCCCCTGACGTCATCGTAAGAAGATGGCGCACCGTCAATGATCTATAGGAAATCATTGCAATCGGGGGAATTTTGTTCTCAAGAAGCTTTACGACCTTGCTGTCGAGTGACAGCTTTCCCTCGTCGATAAGCATACCGATCGCCATTGCAGTAACCGATTTACTGAACGAATGACTGACGTGATAATACTCGGTTCGATATGGGCCGACCTCTGCCTCGCAGACAATTTTTCCGTCCTTTGCGACCGTAACACCGTGCAGATCAAGTCCGCATTCGTTTATTGCTTCATTCAAAAACGACGATATTACCGAAGAAGGAAGTCCAACGATTTCGGGCAATGCTCTCGGCATAGGCTTTATATTATCTTGTCCGAGCGGGCAAAGCGGCTTCGGCATCGTATATTTGATTTGAGCCTTCATTGGCGAGGATCTGTCAAGAAAGCGCTTGACGTATCGAAGCAGAGATGTATTTACAAGAATATCCAAGTTTATTCCTCCTTTCGAATATTACAAATTCATCGTTATTTAACAGATATATTATAACACAGATTATTGCCTTTTTCTGCTTTTGTTAACAAAATTCATAAAAGAATTACAATCCGTTTTTTATTTATTTTGCTATTGATTTTTCCTTGCATGTGGGTTATAATATACAGTTGTAGATAATAATTTTCAGGAGGCAAAAAATGTCAGAATGCACACATGACTGTTCCACTTGCGCAAGCAACGGCAGCTGCTCCTCTCAGAAGGAAAGCTTGCTTGCTCCCGCAAATGCGCACAGCAAGATTAAAAGAGTTATAGGAATCGTTAGCGGCAAGGGCGGCGTCGGAAAGTCCCTCGTCACCTCTATGCTCGCTATTACCATGAATCGCCGTGAGCTTATGACGGGAATCCTTGATGCAGATATCACCGGCCCGTCTATTCCCAAGATCTTCGGCGTAAAGGGCCCCGTCAAGGGCGATGAAAGAGGCATCTTCCCTGTTGTTTCGAAGATGGGAACAAAGATTATGAGCATCAATCTTCTCCTTGACTCCGACACAACTCCCGTAGTATGGAGAGGCCCTGTAATTGCAGGAACTGTTAAGCAGTTCTGGACCGATGTTTTCTGGGATGACGTTGACTATATGTTCGTCGACATGCCTCCCGGAACCGGTGATGTTCCGCTTACCGTTTTCCAGTCGCTTCCTCTTGACGGAATCGTGATAGTTACCAGCCCTCAGGAGCTTGTTTCAATGATCGTCGAGAAGGCTGTAAATATGGCCAAGCTTATGAACATTCCCGTTCTCGGTATTGTTGAGAATATGAGCTATCTCTCCTGCCCCGACTGCGGAAAGCAGATCAAGGTATTCGGTGAAAGCCACGTTGAGGAGGTTGCTTCGCAGTACAATCTTAAGGTTCTTGCAAAAGTCCCGATCGATCCTGCGCTTGCAAATCTTTGCGACAAGGGCGCTCTTGAGCTTATGGAATGCGACGCCATGGAGGCTGCGGCTGACTATATTGAGGAAACCCTCAAGATATAATATAAAAACGGCTCATTCGAGCCGTTTTTTTATTATTAAAACTCCCGAACGATTCGTTCGGGAGTTTTTGAATTATCAGATTTCGCCGCCGAGAGCAATATACATTGACTCGTAGTCATACTCGAGCTCGTACTTATCGGTGAGCTCCTCGAGGTGCTCCTCGTACTTCTCGTTCTTGACTCCGTTTTCAGCGGTAACCTTCCATGCGATCTCGCCTTCGCCAACATAGTACATAATGTGCTGACCGTACTGGGTAGCAACGATATCTGTGTCGCCGGCTACACGAGCTTCGTCGTAGATCCAATCTTCGAACTCGGTAACCATCGTTCCCTTAAGAACGTTCTCGTAAAGTCCGCCGTCCTCGCCGTTACTATCTGCGGTGTGCTTCTTTGCAAGCTCGCCGAACTTTTCAGCGGTCATTTCGCCTGCCTTGTACTCGTTAAGAACCTTCTCGGCTTCTGCCTTAGCCTTTTCGAGTGCATCGGTCTTCTTTGTGCCGGTGAGGCTGCTGTCAATATCAAAGAGGATGTGTCTTACGTCCTTGGTGGTGTACTCGTCGATATATACGCCCTTAACTATGATATAAGCAACGTAGGAAAGGTCTCCGTTAGATGCCTTGACCTCCTGAATGTAGGTGTCGTTAGCTACACGGTTGGTAGAGTATGCCCACTCGTAGAAGACCTTGGTATCGGCTGCTTCTGCCTTTGTGGTGTTATAAAGAATGCCCTCGGAAATAAACTTGCTTATGATGGTATTCTTTTCTGCCTCGGGATCAGCGGGTGTGCCGGTCACAGGAGCGGTTGTTGTAGTAGTTGCATTCTTGGGCTTTTCAAGCTCGAAAATGCCTTCCTTGAAGGACTCTACGGTCTTGTGCTCCGCTACGAACTTTTCAGCTGCTGCCTTAGCCTTTGCGTATGCCTCTGCCTTCTGGTCTGCGGTTGCGTCCTTTGCGTAGGTTTCGGAGAAGGTGTAGGAAACGTAGTCTATCTTCTTGAAGGAATCGGGATTATCCTTGAGGTATTTATCAAGCTCCTCTTCGGAGATTTCAAGACCGTCAAGATAATCTTCAACGTATGCGTATGCAAGCGCCTCGATCTTGAGGTACTTTCTTACTGCGTTAGCAGTTACACCGGGAGCATATACCTGACTAAGGAACTTATCGACGCTACCGTATCCGCTGGAGAGCGCATAGTCCTTAAGCTCCTTCATATAATCGTCAATCTGCTTCTTATCGTCATCGGAAAGAGCCTCGTCGATTGTCACGGTCTTTTCCTTGCCCTCGGAAAGCTTAGCAAGCTGTGCGGATGCGAATGCAACGTACTCATTGAGCTTGCCCATTGCCTGGTTACAGAAATACTTGTACCAGGTCATGGTAGCACCGGTGCTTGAATTCGTATACGAGGTTGTCTGATTAAGCAGACCAAGGCTGGTATTGTAGCCCTGCTGTGCCATATAGCTTCCGTACTGGCCTACATAGTCATATACTACGTATGCAAATACTGCTCCGTCGACCTCGATAAGCTCGTTATCTGCTACGATATACTTTTCGAGATTGGGAGTGCTCTTATAGTTAGTCAATATGATCGCTACTATAAGAACAACTGCGATAACTGCAGAGATGCTCCAGGTAAGAATTTTCTTATTGCGCTTTTTCTTTTCCTGCAGTTTAATGATTTGTCTTTTCGAGAGCTTATTTGCGACAGGTGTTTCGTTCTGCGCTCTTTCGTCTCTTACGCGGCTGCCCTTGCCCATTGTTTAACTCCGTTCTCCGACGTTCAAAAATAATTTTACCCGTTTCGCCCTTATATCGTCGGCTCAGGCGAAACGAAATCCGCTTGGACTCCGAAGGAATTGGGCATCCCTCCGTGTTACAAACTTCGATACGCTATTGCGCATTTGTCGGGCTTTCCCGACAGACATACGATATTCTACCACACTTTGACAAAATAGTCAAGCAGAATTTAAAACTTAAAGATTTATTTATAATTGGTTTAATTTTAGACATTTATTTTCCTTGAGCTATGGACAAAGGTGGTTTTGTATGATATAATAGTTAAGTTAATTATTCCACGAGGAAGTTGTATGAAGATATTTAAGTATTCAGTCGGCGTTATGGGGACTAACTCCTACATAGTACTGGACGAGGAAACAAAAAAAGCTGCGCTTATTGATCCCGGCGACGAGCCTGACAAGCTTCTATCCGCTCTTGAGTCAAAGGGTGCCGAGCTTTCCTATATAATTCTCACGCACGGGCATTTCGACCACATAATCGCAATACCCGAAATTAAGGAAAAGACAGGCGCTTCCCTGCTTATCCACAAGGACGATGCTCCCATGCTCGTTGACGGCAGCTTGAGCCTTTTATCAAGATTTACCGATCTGGTTATTGATTTCCCGACGCCCGACAGGCTTTTAAATGACGGCGACAAGATCACGCTCGGAAATAGCGAAATTAAGGTTACTCATACCCCGGGACACACGCCGGGCTCTATCTGCCTTACAGTCGGCAGCGATCTTATCAGCGGTGATACGCTTTTCCGTGAGTGCATCGGCCGCTACGACGTTCCCGGCGGAAGCTACGAAACTCTACTCAAATCTCTTGAAAAGATAAAAACGCTTGATATCAAGGGCAAAATTTATCCCGGTCACGGAATGTCGACCACCCTTGAGCACGAGCTTAAGCACAATACGTACCTGATATAAGAAAGGATAAAACATATGGATTATCAGCTTTTGGCAGATTTACTGTATCCTGATATTACCGAAACGCCCGAGGACGTTATCGCAAGATATCCTCGCCGCGAGCTCCCTGAGGGAGCGAAGGTTACGCGTTTCGCGCCCAGCCCTACGGGATTCGTACACTTTGGAGGTCTATTCCCTTCGACGGTTGGCGAGCGCCTCGCCCATCAGTCGGGCGGTGTGTTCTACCTTCGTATCGAGGACACCGACGCAAAGCGTGAGGTCGAGGGTGCGGCAGAAGGACTTATAAAGACGCTTGCAACCTATGGCGTCCATTTCGACGAGGGTGCTATACTTGATGAAAACGGCAAGATAGCCGACAAGGGTAATTACGGCCCCTACAAACAGAGTGAGAGAGGCCCGCTTTACAGAGTTTTCGCAAAGAAGCTCGTGAGCGAGGGCAAGGCGTATCCCTGCTTCACTACCGAGGAGGAGCTTGACGAGCTTCAGGTAGTAAATAAAAAGGAAGAAATTAAGAACACCGACTGGCAGGCAGAGGCGGAAAGCCGCCGTGCTGAAATGCTCGCTCGCCGCAGCTTCACCATTGAGGAAGTTAAGGAGCACCTGGCTGCAAATCATCCCTTCGTTATCAGAATTCTCGCTACCGGCGATCCCGACAAGAGAATGAAGTTTACCGACCTCGTTAAGGGCGCAATTGACGTTCCCGAAAACGATGAGGATTTCGTTCTTTTAAAGAGTGACGGAATCCCGACTTATCATTTTGCTCACGCAGTTGACGATTATCTCATGGGTACAACTCACGTTATTCGCGGTGAGGAATGGCTTCCCTCTCTGCCGAAGCATATTCAGCTCTTTAATTATCTCGGCTTTAAGCTTCCGAAGTATATGCACATCTCCCAGATCATGCGTCTTGACGAGAACGGCAACAAGAAGAAGCTCTCCAAGCGTGATATGGGCGCAAATATGGACGATTACACCGAGATGGGCTACTGCCCCGAGGCAGTTTGCGAATACGTTATGACTCTCCTTAATTCCAATTATGAGGAGTGGCATATGCAAAATCCCGACAAGCCTTATACCGATTTCCCCTTCAACATCAAGAAGATGTCGGTGTCGGGATGCCTTTTCGATTTCGAGAAGCTTAATGACGTTTCGAAGAACATCATTTCCCGCATGACAGCCGAGGAAGTTTACGAAAAGGTGCTTCGCTGGGCTGAAAAATTCGACTCCGAATTTGCCCTTGAGCTTAAAAACGCCCCCGATATGTCGAAGAGCATTCTCGCTATCGGCCGTGGCGGAAAGAAGCCGAGAAAGGATCTTACGACCTGGCGTGATGCCAAGCCTTATATGGGATTCTTCTATGATAAGTATTTCGAAATTATCGACGAATATCCCGAAAACTTTGACAAAGCAGATATTAAGAACACGCTTATTAAATTCGCCGAGGGCTACGATTACTCCGACGATATGAACACCTGGTTTGACAAGGTCAAAGCGATTGCAGATTCGCTCGGCTACGCCTCCGATATGAAGGCGTACAAGGCAGATCCGACTGCGTTCAAGGGCAGCGTGGCTGATATCAGTATGTTCATCCGTGTCGCAGTTACGGGAAAAATGAATTCCCCCGACCTTTATACAGTTATGCAGATAATCGGCAAGGATAAGACTCTTGACCGTATCGGCAATATGATAAGCAAGCTCTGAAGAGGAAACTAAAATGGAAGAAAATTTCAAGACAGAAGGCAATTTTATACACGAAATAATTGACGCCGATTTAGCGGAAGGCGTAAACGATACAGTTCATACCCGCTTCCCTCCCGAGCCTAACGGTTATCTTCACATTGGCTCGGCTAAAGCGATTTATATCAACTATTCGACGGCAAGAAAGTACGGCGGTAAGTTTAACCTCCGTTATGACGATACCAATCCCGCTAAGGAGGATACCGAGTACGTTGACTCGATCTACGAGGATCTGACTTGGCTCGGCGCAATTCCCGACGGAGGTGTTTTCTACGGCTCCGATTACTTCGACAAGTGCTACGAATATGCAGTTAAGCTCATCAAGGACGGCAAGGCATACGTTTGCGATCTTTCCGCAGATGAGATGAGAGAATACCGCGGCACGCTTACCGAGCCGGGCAAAAACAGCCCTTACCGTGATCGTTCGGTTGAAGAAAACCTTGAGCTTTTTGAGAGAATGAAGAACGGGGAATTCCCCGACGGTTCTCGCACTCTTCGTGCGAAGATCGATATGGCATCGCCCAACATGAATATGCGTGATCCCGCTATTTACCGCATTGTTCATACCAGCCATCACCGCCAGGGTGACAAGTGGTGCATTTATCCGCTTTATGACTTTGCTCATCCCATTCAGGATGCTCTTGAGGGAATTACCTATTCCCTTTGCTCTATCGAATTTGAGAATCACCGCCCTCTCTACGAGTGGGTTGTCGATAACGTCGATATTTTCAATCCGAAGCCGAAGCAGAGAGAGTTCGCGCGTCTTAACGTGACTTATACCGTAATGAGCAAGAGATATCTCCGCAAGCTCGTTGAGGAAAAGCTCGTTGACGGTTGGGATGATCCTCGCATGCCTACTATTTGCGGTCTTCGCCGCCGTGGATTTACTCCGTCTGCTATCTTCGATTTCGTTCGCCGTGCGGGCATTGCGAAGTCGTACAGCATTGTTGATATCGAGCTTCTCGATTACTGCATCCGTGACGAGCTGAACAGAACTGCCGAAAGAAGAATTGCAGTACTTGATCCCGTAAAGGTTGTTATTACCAACTATCCCGAGGACAAGGTTGAATATTTCGAGGTTTCAAATAACCCGAATGATGAGAACGCCGGAACGAGAAAAGTCCCCTTTACAAGAGAGCTTTACGTTGACCGCAGCGACTTTGCCGAGGTTCCGCCTCCCAAGTTCTTCCGTCTCAAGCCCGACGGCGAGGTTCGTCTTATGGGCGCTTACATCGTCAAGCTCAACGAGATCGTAAAGGATGAAAACGGCAACGTAGTAGAGCTTCGCTGTACCGCCGACCTTGAAAGCGGAAACGGCAATCCTACCGACGGCAGAAAGATCAAGGGTACTATTCATTGGCTTTCAACCTCCTATGCCGAGGATGCGACCGTTATGCTTTACGACAAGCTCTTTACCATCGCAAACACGGGTGATATTCCCGAGGACAAGACCTACGACGATTATCTTAATCCCGAATCGGCACAGAAGGTCGAAAATGCAAAAGTTGAGCCGTGTCTCATGGACGCGAAGGCGGGAGAAAGCTTCCAGTTTGTTCGTACAGTCTACTTTACGCCTGATTCGAAGAATCCCGGAACATTTATCCGCACAGTTATTCTTAAGGACGGATACAAGGTTCAGTAATTATAAAAGCC
>JAZNXR010000092.1:0-8721 GCA_045593985.1 Eubacteriales bacterium | reverse complement strand
AATACGGAGTATTAAGAGTAGGTTGACGCCTACTCTTAATTCTTTGTTTAAGACAAATTGAGGTGATTAAGTGGCAAATGCAAAAAAGAATATTGCGGATACCGTTTGGGAATTAATTCAGCCAACGGTAAACGATCTCGGTTGTTCGCTTTGGGATGTTGAATATGTCAAGGAAGGTGCACGACAGATTCTCCGTATAACAATTGACAAGGAAAACGGTGTCGACATCAACGACTGCGAGGCGGTTCATCGCGCAATTGATCCGATTCTTGACGAGACCGATCCTATTCCTGTTCAATACTATCTTGAGGTTTCCTCTCCAGGTGTCGAGAGGGCATTAACGCGACCCTTTCACTTTGAGGTTTGCGAGGGGCAAACAGTTGACGTTAAGCTTTTTACCGCAATAAACGGAAGTAAACTTTACGTCGGTACTCTTAACGAATACAGTGAAGAGAATAAAACCGTAACCGTTGACGACGTTATTATTCCGCTTGATAAGGCGGCAAGAATAAATTTACATTTTGAATTTGGAGATTAATCAAACCGGAGGAATAAAGAAAAAATGAACGCAGAATTTTTTGAAGCTCTTGACCTTCTCGAAAAGCAGAAGGGAATCCCGAAGGAGTATATGCTCGAAAGAGTAGAGGCGGCTCTACTTAATGCTTTCGCAAGAGACCAGGGCCCTAACGCAAGAGTAAGAATCGTTATCGATCCTGAAAAGAGAGATGTACAGATGTACCGTCTTTATACCGTTGTTGAGGTCGTTGAAGATCCAGAAACCGAGCTTACCGTTGAGCAGGCGAAAAAGGTCAGCCGCCGTTATAAGCTCGGCACAACAGCTGAAGTCAAGATGGACACAAAGAGCTTCCGCAGACTCAGCGCCCAGACCGCAAAGCAGGTTATTATCCAGGGAATAAGAGAAGCAGAGCGTGGAATGCTGATTAAGGAGTACGAAGACAAGCGCGGCGAAATTATCACCGCAACCGTTCTTCGTACCGATGACGTAACAGGTAACGTAACCGTTGACACCGGAACATCCATCGCAACCCTTATTAAGGGCGAACAGATTCCCGGCGACGCATTCAGAGACGGCGAACGCATCAAAGTGTTCGTTACAGAGGTTAAAAAGGAAAGCCGCGGTCCGCTCGTTACTCTTTCGAGAACTCATCCCGGACTTGTCAAGCGTCTCTTTGAGCTTGAGGTTCCAGAGGTTCAGGACGGAACTGTTGTTATTAAGAACGTAACAAGAGAAGCCGGATCGAGAAGCAAGGTTGCTGTTTACTCAACCGACGATACCGTAGATGCAGTTGGCTCCTGCATCGGTAACAGAAGCATGCGTATTAACACCATCATTAATGAGCTTGGTGGCGAAAAGATCGACATTATTAAGTATAGCGAGGATCCCGCAGAATTTATCGCATCGGCGCTTTCTCCTGCCGTTGTTAACGATGTGGTTCTTGAGGGCGATAAGATTTGCCGTGTATTTGTTGATGCAGATCAGCTCTCACTTGCAATCGGAAAAGAAGGTCAGAATGCACGCCTTGCAGCGCGCCTTACCGGTTTTAAAATTGATATCAAGGTCAGCGAGTGATTAAATTGCCGGTACAGAATAAAAGAATTCCCGAGCGCAACTGCGTAGGGTGCGGAAACCAATTTCCAAAGAACGAGCTTATAAGAGTAGTTAAAACTCAAAATGGCGATGTATTTCTTGATACGACCGGTAAAATGTCGGGAAGAGGAGCATATATTTGCCGTAGTTTAGAGTGTTTCAAGAAAGCGAGAAAAGCTAAAAAGCTTGACCGTTCTCTATCGGTAACGCTTTCTGATGAGATCTATGAAAAGCTTGAAGGGCAGGTGGCAGATTGTGAAGGTTGATAATAACATGATCAAGGCAGCTATCAACAATAAATTGCTCTCACTTTTCGGCTTGGCAATGAAGGCAGGAAAGCTCGAAACGGGCACAGATAAAATCTGCGACGAGATCAGACGTCACGGAATTCCGAGCGAGGACAGTAGCGTTAAAGGTTACAGTACATCAGGAATTGTCGTGATTGCCGCTAACGCTTCCGAGAATACCAAAAAGCGTCTTATTAATGCTTGCAAATATTATCGGGTTGAGTTTTATATCTCCGCATTAAGCCAGACAGAAATTGCCGATCGCATAGGTAAAGCATCGGCTGCGGCTTGTGCAACCTTTGATAGAGGTTTTGCTGACGGAATAAGAAAGGCAATTTCTCTTCCGCAGTCGCTAATGTCATCTAAAAGCTGATAACGGAAAGGATGGATAGTTAAGTATGATAAATAACGCAAAATATAAGATTAGTACTCTTGCTAAGGATTTGAATATCAAGAGCAAGGATCTTCTTGATCTCGTTGCCTCGCTTGGTATGGCTGACAGGAAGCATTCCTCCGTCATTGAATCCGATGAATTTAACCTTATTCTCGAGGCGCTGACTTCAAAAGCTCAGGTTGCGAATTTTGACGATTATATGTCAGGTAAGGCAACGATCGTCAGACTTCTCTCTAAAGAGGAGCTCGAAGCTGAGGCGAAAGCAAGAGAAGAGCAAGAGGCTGAGGAAAGAAGATTAGCCGAGGAGGCAGCAAGAAAAGCCGCTGAAGAAAAGGCTAAGGCTGAAGCCGCTGCTGCAGAAGCTGAAGCTAAGAAAAAGGCTGAGGAAGAAGCCAAGAAGGCAATTAAGCGCCCCGACAGCCGCCAGGGCAAGGGCAATTCTCGCTTCGAATCACGCCCTGATTTTACAAGACCTAAGGCCCCAACAAGAGAAGAAAAGAAGAAACCTGTTCAGCAGAAGCCGCCATTCATATCTACCGGTAGCGACGAGCCGAGCGGAACTGTTATTCGCGATCAAACGGACAGTCACGTAGGAATGACACGAGTTGTTGATACAAGAGCATCGAGCGTTGATCTTTCAAAGTATGACGAGAAGCTCGATGCTTTCGTTCAGCATGACGACAGAAGATCCTCGCACTATCCCGAAAAGAAATTTGGTAAGGGATCGTCGAGTCCTTCCCGTGTTGAGCCTCCCCGCAAGGCCAAGGATCGCCGTACTGCACAGGAAAGACGGAAGATGGAAGAGGATCTTGAAAAAGCAAGAAAACAGCAGCTTACTGTAAATATTCCCGATGAGATTTCTGTTGGTGAGCTTGCGTCACGACTCAAGGTTACTGCTTCCGAGGTTATAAAGAAGCTCATGATGCTCGGCGTTATGGCTAATGTCAACCAAATTGTCGATTATGAGACCGCATATCTCGTTGCTGACGAGCTTGGCGCTAAGGTTAATCATGAGGTTACTGTTACCATTGAAGAAAAACTCTTCGATGAAACCGAGGACACCGAGGAAAATCTTCAGAGCCGCGCTCCCGTCGTTGTCGTAATGGGACACGTTGACCACGGTAAGACATCTATCCTTGATGCAATCAGACACGCTAACGTAACCGCAGGAGAAGCCGGCGGAATTACTCAGCACATCGGTGCTTACAGCGTAACCGTAAACGGTCAGCCGATCACCTTCCTCGATACTCCCGGTCATGAAGCCTTTACTGCAATGAGAGCAAGAGGTGCGCAGGCTACCGATATTGCAATTCTCGTTGTTGCAGCTGACGACGGAATCATGCCGCAGACCGTTGAGGCAATTAACCACGCCAAGGCAGCAGGCCTTGACATTGTTGTCGCAATAAACAAGATGGATAAGCCCGCAGCTAACCCTGACAATGTTAAGCAGGAGCTTACGAAGTACGACCTTATTCCCGAAGAATGGGGCGGCGACGTAATTTGTGTACCCGTATCCGCTCTTACCAAGAAGGGTATTGATAATCTTCTTGAAAGCGTTCTTATGGTCGCAGAAATGAAGGAGCTTAAGGCTAATCCCAACCGCCGAGCAAAGGGTATTGTTATCGAGGCGAAGCTCGATAAGGGCAGAGGCCCCGTTGCTACGATTCTCGTGCAGAACGGTACGCTTAAAGCGGGCGATACCATCATTGCAGGAACAGCCGTTGGCCGTGTAAGAGCAATGAAGGATGATAAGGGCAATAATGTCCAGACGGCCGGTCCTTCCGTTCCTGTTGAAATCATAGGTCTTGCCGAAGTTCCTTCTGCAGGCGATGAGTTCAATGCGGTTGAGGACGAAAGAATGGCAAGAGAGCTTGCTGACAAGCGTAGAGCGAAGATCAAGGAAGACGAGTTCAAGGCAAGCTCAAAGGTTAGCCTTGACGATCTCTTTGCACAGATTTCCGACGGAGCTAAGGAGCTTAACATTATCGTTAAAGCAGACGTTGTCGGCTCTGCCGAGGCTGTTAAGGCATCCCTTGAAAAGCTTTCTAACGATGAGGTCAAGGTTCGTGTAATTCACTCCGCAGTCGGTGGAATTACTGAAAATGATGTAACCCTTGCTTCTGCATCAAACGCTATTGTCGTTGGATTTAACGTGCGTCCCGATAGAGTCGCTCTTGATTCTGCTGAAAGACATAAGGTTGACGTTCGCACTTACCGTATCATTTATGAGTGCATTGAGGAAATCACAGCCGCTATGAAGGGATTGCTTGCTCCTGTATTCAAGGAGGAGATCCTCGGCCACGCAGAGGTCCGTCAGACTATTCGTGTTCCCAATGTCGGTACTATTGCAGGATGTTATATCCTCGATGGAAAGATCACAAGAAAAGCACAAATTCGTGTGCTTCGTGACAGCATTGTTATTTTTGAGGATAAGATTTCCTCTCTCAAGCGCTTCAAGGACGACGTTAAGGAAGTTAACGACGGATATGAATGCGGTGTTGGACTTGAAAAGTTCAACGATATTAAGGAAGGCGATATTCTTGAAGCCTTCGAAATGGTTGAAGTTCAGAAGTAATTTTTATGATCAATACTCGAAAGGAGGTTGCCGGTATGAATACTAATGCTTTTCTGCCTGTTTCTCGTGAAGAAATGAACGAGCGCGGCTGGGATCGCCCAGATTTCGTTTATGTTAGCGGTGATGCATACGTAGACCATCCGTCATTCGGACCGGCAATCATCTCGAGGGTGCTTGAAAATGCAGGCTATCGAGTTGCAATGCTCGCACAGCCTAACTATAAAAGCGCTGACGATTTTAAGCGCTTCGGCAAGCCAAGACTGGGATTTCTTGTCAGTGCAGGCAATATCGACTCAATGGTCGCACATTATACTGTATCCAAAAAGAAGCGAAGCTACGATTACTATTCCCCAGGTGGGAAAATGGGGTGCCGTCCTGACCGCGCAGTGATTGTCTATTCGAACAGAATTCGAGAGGCGTACGGTGACGTACCGATAATAATTGGCGGACTTGAAGCATCATTACGCCGCTTTGCGCACTATGACTATTGGGATAATAAGGTTAGAAGAAGTATTCTTGTTGACAGCCGTGCAGATATATTGACATACGGCATGGGAGAGAACATTCTTCTTCGAATTGCCGCTTTGCTTGATAAGGGTGTTCCCGTCAAAAAGATTCACGATGTCAGAGGAACTGTCTACCTTACATCTATTGATGATAAGGTTCATTTTCCTCGCATCGATACCTTTTCTTACGACGAGCTTAAAACCGATAAGAAGAAATATGCAGAGGCATATAAGATTCAGTATTATAATCAAGACAGCATAACCGGTAAAGCGGTGGTCGAGTTTTATGACGGCAAGATGCTCGTTCAAAACCCGCCAATGCCGCCACTTGAAAGGGAAGAGCTTGACAGTGTATATGCTCTGCCGTATACCAGAACTTATCATCCGATGTATGAAAATGACGGTGGCGTCCCCGGAATCGAAGAGGTGCGCTTTTCGATAGCCCATAATCGCGGTTGCTTTGGCGGCTGTAATTTCTGCGCCCTCACCTTCCACCAAGGAAGAACCGTTAGATCAAGAAGCATTGAATCCTGCGTTAAGGAAGCCGAGCAGATTGTGGCGATGCCCGATTTTAAAGGCTATATCCACGATGTCGGCGGCCCAACAGCTAACTTTCGTGGCCCCGCTTGCGAAAAACAGCTAAAGGATGGCGTATGTTTAACAAGAAAATGCTTGGCGCCAACACCTTGTAAGAATCTTAAGGCTGATCACACCGAATATATTCAGCTCTTGAGGGCGATAGAGCGTGTTAAGGGCGTTAAAAAGGTATTTATCCGTTCGGGAATACGTTATGACTATATGCTTGAGGATAAGGATCCCTCCTTCTTTCGTAAGCTTGTTACTGACCACGTCAGCGGTCAACTTAAGGTTGCGCCCGAGCATATATGTGACGGTGTACTTAGCACCATGGGAAAACCGAGTGTTAAGGTGTATGAAAAATTTGTAAAACAGTATTTTAAGTACAGTCAGGAGTGTGGCAAGGAGCAGTATATTGTTCCTTATCTTATGTCAAGCCACCCGGGCAGCACTCTTAATGATGCTCTCGAATTAGCACTGTATCTTAAACGCAACGGCATACGTCCGGAGCAGGTGCAGGATTTCTACCCCACTCCGGGAACTGTGTCGACCGTAATGTATTATACAGGGATCAATCCTCTGAACGGCAAGACGGTATACTGCACTAATGATTATAGAGAAAAACAGCTTCAAAGAGCATTACTCCAGTACAGCAGACGAGAAAATTATGAGCTTGTCCGAGAGGCAATTCGTCTTTGTCATAGAGAAGAGCTGATTGGGTATGGCAAGGATTGTCTTGTTCCTCCGGCGTCGCACACAGTGTCGAAATTTGTAGGAAAAGCAAAGACTAAAACGAAAGGCTCATCATCACAGGCTAAATTTGATAAATATAAGAAGAACAAAAGCAGAAGGAATGGTAGCAAGAAGTGAATAATCGCGAAATCAGATTCAGAGAATCGTTCAGGGGTTATAACCGTGACGACGTTAAAGCATATATAGAACAGCTTAATATTATATTCTCAAAAAAAGAGGCAGAGCTTAAAGCAACAATTGATGAGCTTAATGCGAAAATCAACGCTGTGCCTGAAACGCCGACAGCTCATACAGACGAGGAATGGGCGGAGCTTGAAGCAAGGCTTCAGGAAGTCAGCGCCGAAGTCGCTCGTCTTACCGAAGAAAAGAGCGTAGAGAATTCCGAAGAAGAAAATCTTTATGACACAATGAGCGCTCAGGTTGGAAATATCATAATTTCCGCAAATGAGAATGCAGATAGAATCATCGCGGAAGCCAATGAAGAGTCAGCTCGCATTAAGAGCGAGGCAGATATTTATGCTTCAAGCGTCAGAGCCGAGGCTGACAAGAGAAGAGATGAAATTCTTTCCGGGATTACCGACAAGGTGCGAGATTTTGCTGTTGAATGTGTAAGTCAGTATGGCACAATTATTGGAGAAACAAACGTGACTCTTGAAGGTATTGCTGATAATCTCAAGTCACGCTCTGAAATTTTACTCAGCAATCTCGAAACTAAATCAAAGGAAATCGAATCAAAATTACTACGTCATAACGATGATTAAGGTTATATTATGAAATATCGAGGCGAATCGTTTTCTAACTTGGGCAGCAAGATTAAAGCAATAAGAAAAGAACTCGGAATGACTCAAAAAGAGTTATCCGAGGGAATTGTCACGCGCAATATGTTAAGCTGTATTGAAAACGGTGAGGCGTTGCCGTCTCTTTCAACGCTTTCTTTGATTGCGGCAAGACTTTCTGTTCCTGTCGGATACTTAATTGATGACCGTGACGATGGAACAAAGCTGAAAAATGAGCGACTTTACTCGATAATTGTTAAGGAATTTGCAAACGGCAACTATGATCTTTGTCTCCAGCTTCTTGCGGGCCTTGAATATTACCCGGAAGAAAAGGAGCTTTACACCGCGAGATCGACATATCTTCTTGGTATCGATAAAATGAACGGATGCGCTCCGATTAAAGAAGCGCAAAAATTAATTTCAGATGCTTTGAAAAAGGAATCACTCCTCGAAAAGCACATGATAATCGAAGGAAAGATATATAGAGCACTACTGGACGCCTTCGCCTTCTCCTATGAGGAAGGGAAGGAGACTGTTTTCATATCGAGTATAGCGACATATGCCGATTCTTCATGCGACGTAGCTGTTTTTTCAAAGTTTGTAAGCTTGTATGATAAGTGCGACACAGCAACTCTTTCTTGCGCTTCAAAAATGGCAATTTATGAAAACAAGGCGTATGCTTCGTTGACAGATGCTATGATTAAGATTAAAAGCTCTGATTTCAGAGCTGCTTATTCAAAGCTTCTTGATGCAAGCTCTGCTGTTTTGCCCTCTCCGATTCGCTGTTATCTACTCTCTCTGTTAGAAAAAACCTCGGTTTCTCTTGGCGAATTTGAGAAAGCGTATTTTTATATGGAGCAAAGAAGAAACCTTCTCTCTATTCTTTTAAAAAAAGTTTGAAAAACTTAATTTTTTCTATTGACAAATCGATTTGAATCTGCTATAATATCATCCGTTGATGGGGATTTGTGTAATGGCAGCACGACAGACTCTGACTCTGTTTGTGAGGGTTCAAATCCTTCATCCCCAGCCAGAAAAACGACAAGTTTCGACAGAAACTTGTCGTTTTTCAATGAAGCGTTCCCTTTGGGAACATGATGACGCTACGCTAATGATGTCACTTCGTTAATGATGTGTTGCTTCGCAACATTAAGGAACGCTTCGCATCATAAATGAGCGAAGCGAATTTACATCATATTGCGCACAGCGCAATACATCATATCGACGAAGTCGATGCATCGTTTT
>JAZNXR010000091.1:0-12884 GCA_045593985.1 Eubacteriales bacterium | reverse complement strand
GTTCCTTTGGAAACGGCGGCACCAAGGCACCGCCCTACGAACAACGTGGCAAAGCATCGAGACGTTTCTTGCCTCGCCCTCCGGGAGAGGTGGCACGAAGTGCCGGAGAGGGTAACACAAACTGATGTAACACCGCTTTTGTGCGGACAGTCGAGGACGCCTGTCCCTACAAACAACGTCTCGAATATTCGCCACGCCGTCTTGCCTTCCCCTCAGGGGAAGGTGTCGGCGAAGCCGACGGATGAGGTGTTCGGAAGGAATGTAACATCTTTTTGTACGGCGGGAGCAAGCCCCCGCCCTACGGGGCGTCGAGGACGTCGCCCCCTACAAATCGACGTTCAATATACCTTTGTAGGGGAGGGGCTTGCTCCTCCCGTTTCCGAAGGAATGTAACACCGCTTTTGTGCGGACAGTCGAGGACGCCTGTCCCTACACCATCTCAGTCGATTTCATCGACAGCTCCCCCAAAGGGGGAGCCAACAACATGGCGAAACATATAAAGCTCCCAAATAATAAAAAGCACCCGAACGGGTGCTTTTTATTATCGCCCCTTCTCTTTCTCAACCAAAATCGTGTCTTATTCCGCAATCGCTTCCCATTTCTTCAAACAGGCACACGATTCTTTCGATTTTTTCAAAGCATTCTTTATCATCCAGATTGTCGTCCTCTAATATTGTTTTTATCTTCTCTAACACCCTATAACATTCTTTTTCAAAAAGCTGTTCTATATTTGAGTCCATAATTATTTCTCCTTTATACTCTTTTGTTGAATTGATAAGGATTGCTTGTCTTAATTCCACAAAAAACGCCCCGTTTTGTTATATGGGGATTATATCCCCTTAATAATTTAGATTATAACCCCCATAATAATAAAAGTCAAGTATGGAGGTTATATAATGATAGTATTCGACAAGCTTTGGAAAACAATGAAGGAAAAGGGTGTATCTACTTACAAGCTTCGTGAGGAATGCGGTATAGACAGCAAGACCGTGCGCCGTCTTAAAGCAAATGACAATATTGAGACCAAGACGCTTGACAAGCTTTGCGCTGCTCTCGATTGCAGGATTGAAGATATAGCGGAGTATAAGCAGTAATTTTGACGATTAAAAAAGCACCCAAACGGGTGCTTTTTATTATTCTTCATCCTTCTGCGTGAAGATATTGCAGATATCGGTTATTCTCGGGTTATACTTGACGGCGTCAAAGCATTGAAGCGGCATAACCTCGTTCATAAAGATGTCACGGAGCGGCGTCTTTTTGTGCTTCTGCGGAATCTGAAGCTGGGGCTTCGAGAATTTCATTCCATTAACGAGGGGAGAGGTGTGAGGAAGCGACTTCGGAAGATTATCAAACTCGTTTGCGGTTTTTGCGCAGTCGGTAAGACAGTCGAGTGCCTCCTCGTGGCAGTCGAGCGACATAAGAAGAACAGCCATGTCCTTAAGAAGCATCATATGAGTATATGCTCCCTCAAAAATATCGCCGTCGGGATAAACCGCCTCACGAATTCCTCGTGCTACGGCACACAGCTCAAGCTTTTCCTTCGCTTTAAGCTCGGTGTTGTTATCAACGTATTCCATTATTGCGCTGATAAGGTGAGCCGTATAAGAGGATATATTTTCCTTTATTGCGGCAATTTTCGCCTCGCCCTCCGAGATTATCGGAAGCATATCCTCACGGCAGATCTTTCTGCCGGGGAGGGACATTGCGATCTCACGAGCGCTGTCGGTATCACGAAGATCCTCGTAATAGTGCAGGCAGAGAAGTCGCTTTGCTTCAAGGCGAATGGCGTCGTCAGTGCAGTTACCGAGAATTTCGTCTCCGATAGAGAGAAGCTCGCCCGAATAATGCTTGACCATCGCAGGACGGTCGCAGCTGAGGTAAAGGCCGTACATGAGAAGGCATTTAAGACGGTATTCCTCGGGGAAATACATTACTCCCTCACGAATTACGTCAAGGGCCTCCTTGATATTGCCGACGGAGACCTTCTCGTGGAACATATCAACGTATTCCTTGATCCTGTCCTCGTTATCGAACTCGTCCATGCACATAAGCTCGTCTGTCGAAACACCGAAGTAGCTTGCAAGCACGGGGATAAGCTCGATCGGGGGATAGCTGTCGCCCGTTTCCCAGGCGATGATATCCTTGCAGTTTACGTTAAGATACTGTGCAAGCGCATCCTGCGTGATCTCCTTTTTCAGACGGAAAACACGTATTTTCGCACCCATATTTATAAACATATATATTCTCCTTATTTTGCCACGGTAAGGGCAATTATTTTTTTAATATCATCGGGCTGATCCTTCGCCTCGGTACACGCCTTGTTTCGGCGGATCGCGCCGCATTTTACACAGCGGTGCGTTATTATATAGCCCTTTTTCGGATCGGGGACGGCCGATATCGGCTCAAGAGCGCCTCCGCAGTCGCTTGCCCGGTCGCCGGGATTCACGTCAAGATGGAGCGACCAGAGGCAAAAGGGACAATGGTTTCGTGACGTGTATTTCAGCGGATGAACCTCCTTGCCGCAATGTGCGCAGATAAATCCGCCGTCATTTTTTGAAAAGCGCTTTACTTCAAGACCGTCGCTCATTTGTTCAATCCTTTAATTTCGCAGAATGCGTCGAAATATCTCTCTCCGAGTATGCGAAGCGACTCACGGCAGAAGTGAATATCGTCGCCGTTTCCGACCGTCTGGTTGTTTGACGGAAGATCGCGCGCCATAACGAGCCTTCCGCTTCCGAGGTCGGCACAAACGTCACTTGTTGCGGCAAGAACAGCGTCACAGGCATCTGCGTTTTTGTCCTTCCATTCCGAAACGAACTCGCCCGCAATAAAGGGAAGGGAGCTGTCGTTCGCCTTTCTTCTTATGTCGCTGACGGTTGCGGCAAGGTCGGCACGGTAAAATTCACGGCGTCTTTCGGCAGGAGCCTCGGCGTTTTCAAATGCATCGTGCTCGCCCTGATGCCAGAGGAATGCGACGAATCTGTCGTCACCGTCCTTTTTAGCCTCTTTCATCATAAGAGTAAGGCGTGTATGGAGCACGTTTCCGATTCCCCACTGCTTGCCGGCAAAGCCGGTGCCGCCCGAAGCGCCGTTTATGATGAGAAGCTTTCTGCCCTCGTCAAGCAGTCCTGCTTCAATATATTTCTTGGCAAACGTGAGAGCAAACATTCCGTAGCTTTGCGTGCCGTCATTTCGCTCTTTTGCAATTTCGGTCACAAAGGTGTACGGCTCGGTAACGAAATATTTCATTGAGCCGTCCTCTTGCTCCTCGTAGCCGTATTTTCCGCCGTCACGCAGCATAAGGATGTTTTCGTCGACCTGGTAAGGCACAGTTGTCGGCCCGAGACCGGTTCCCTCGGCGTTTGACTGACCGCCGAGAATTATTATATCGTAGGGCATGGGGATTTCTCACCTTTCTTTCGTGAATGTATAGATACGGTGTGGCGATTCGCTGTAAGCCTCCCTTGTGCAAAGGGAGGTGTCAACGCAGTTGACGGAGGGATTGTAAGGAGTAGAGAACGCTTAAGTTACAATCCCTCACCGCTTCGCGGAGCTCCCTTTACACAAGGGAGCCTATTATGTGCCAAAGCGGTTAATTGTCTGTAATGGATTGAATCATTGAGGCATAACGAGTCTCATCTTTTCCCATTATACAATGCTTTTCCGCTTTTTTCAAGGGCGATTTATCAAAACCCTCGACAAACGCCCTTTTTTGTTATATAATAGAGCCATAAAGCATATTTGGAGCAGAATATGACCGAAAGAAAGATAAAAAACACAGAAAGAATATACGAAAAGGACTCGTCCGTTTCGGCCTTTGAGGCGACGGTTTTGTCGTGCGAGGGCGGAGAGGGCGAATATAAGGTCATTCTCGACCGCACGGCGTTCTTTCCGACGGGTGGAGGACAGAGCTGCGATCTCGGCACGCTGAACGGTATTCGTGTAAGCGACGTCCGTGTCCTCAACGGCGAGATAATTCATACCGTTTCTTCACCTATCGAGGTCGGCGCAAAGGCTCAAGGGACGATCGATTATCCCGAGCGTTTAAGAAAAATGTGCGCACACACGGCAGAGCATATCCTGTCGAGCGTACTTAATAAAAAATACGGGCTGTCTAACGTCGGATTTCATCTCGGAACGGTCGATACGACCTGCGATTTTGACGGCGTTATATCTACCGAGCAGCTTAATGACGCCGAGGACGAGGTAAATCGCATAATCCGTGAAAATCACGCAGTTTATCCCTTTTTTCCCTCCGAAAATGAGCTTAAAACGCTCGAATACAGAAGCAAATTAGAGCTGACAGAGGACGTCCGTATCGTTATGATAGGAGAAAACGGCTCGGTCGATAAATGTGCCTGCTGCGCTCCGCACGTTAGCGAAACAGGCAAAATCGGCTTCTTCAAAATCGTTGACAGCTATAAATATAAGGGCGGCACGCGCGTTCATATTCTGACCGCGGAGGATGCCGTCTGCCGAGCAAGAGCCGATTTTGAGGGGATCAAGGCGCTTTCCGTTCTTCTTTCGGCAAAGCCGAACGGCCCCGACGTGATTTCTGCGGTAAGCGCATTGGGGGAAGAAAACAAGCTTCTCAAAAATGAAATATCGTTTCTTAACGAGAAAATAAATGCACTGATCTGTGCTTCTCATGAAGGCGGCGAGCTCGCCGTGATTTTTGACGAACGAAAGGATCAAAGGGTGCTTCGCTCGCTTTGCCTATCGATGCTGAAAAAAGCCGACACCTCGGTTGTCCTTGGCGGCGAGGAGGGCGCTTATTCCTTCGTTATCGCAGGGAAAAATGCGCAGAAAATTTTTGCCGAAATGAAAGTCTTGCTAAATGCCCGAGGCGGCGGCAAGGATGTAATTTGCGGAACGGTTTTTGCAAAAAAAGATGCAATTTCGGTGCTTTTTGAGGGAGAAAATATATGAAAACGACACTTTTAAGACCTGTTTTGAAGGATTATATCTGGGGCGGCGACCGCCTGAAAACCGAATTCGGATTTGAATATGAGGGCGAAAGGGTTGCCGAGGCGTGGATGCTTTCGAGCCATAAGGACGGGCGCAATATTGACGCAGAAATTCCGATCCTCGTTAAGCTGATAGATGCCCGTGATAAGCTGTCCGTTCAGGTGCATCCGAGCGACGAATATGCATATCGAGTCGAAAATGAGCCGGGCAAGACCGAAATGTGGTACATCGTTGACTGCGAAGAAGGCGCACAGCTCATATACGGCTTCAAAAAGGAAATTACGAAGGAAGAATTTGAGCGCCGAATCCGGGATAACACCCTTGACGAGGTCATGAATTACGTTCCCGTTCGCCGTGGCGACGTTTTCTTCATTCCGTCGGGAACGCTTCACGCAATCGGTGCAGGAATTCTTATCGCAGAGATCCAGCAAAGCTCCAATACGACCTACCGTGTGTCAGACTACGGCAGACTCGGAGCAGACGGCAAGCCGCGTCAGCTTCACGTTGAAAAAGCGCTGGATGTAACGGATACCGTCCCGCCGACACTTCCCTACGGTCAGGTCGGAGAGGAAACGAGTTATCCCTACGGAAAATCACGAAGACTTGCAAAATGCCGATATTTCACGGTCGATAAAATTGACCTTGACGGTGAATTCGAGATCACCCCGACCGAATTTGCGCATATCCTCGTTCTTGACGGCGAGGTGAGAGTCGGTGATATCGCCGCGAAAAAGGGCGGAAGCGTCTATGTCCCGCAAGGCTGCCGCACCGAAGTAAGCGGCAGAGCAACGATGCTTGTCAGCACGGTGGAGTGATACCGAAAAAAGCGATATCTCCGTGCCACAAGGCTGCTTGATTTTAATAAATATCCCCCCGCATAGCGGGGGGATATTTATTTTTGCACTCGTCAATCTGCTCGTTTCACAGGATATTTAAAACGTCCTTATAGTAATCAGTCTTTACTGCGATGCCTCTGTAATTGAAGATAGACCTGAAAAGAGATCCGTCATTACAGCGTCAGCAGCTTTTCCAATTCTTCTGAAAGAGCAGTAGCTTGAATATGCACCTTTACTTCGTTTGACAGCGCATTAGTTTTCAGGTGCATAACAAGGCTTGTAATACCTGCTTTTTGGCGAAGCGGCGTCGTTATATCCTCTGCCGCAATGAGATTACGAGCCATAAACACGGTAACGTTTTTGGTAAAACCGCCGTAATACGCCGTTATTTTACCGTCGCTGATCGCAAGGCCGTTGTTTTGGTAACTGAGAACAGCGCTCAATGCTTTTACGAAAAGTATTATTGCTCCCGCTCCTATAATTGCAAAAGCAACGGCGGTCATCACCGAGGAAGAAGCGTTGAATATCAGCATCGGCAGGATTGCTTCTAACAGTACAACGCCTGTTACGATACCGAGAATTAAGGCAAACCAGGATATAAACGGGAAATAGGAAGCGGCCTTTGTCTGCTTTTTATCCGGAACATAATCGGGCAAAACCTTTCCCAATATCTCATCAATCTCATCATACTTACAGAACGGCACAAGCACGCCAAGATCGGCGTTATTGTTATCGTTGCCGCTATCGACGGTATAACCGATAACCTCAAGTCGGATGGATGCGAAGCCAAGCATCCTTTGCATAAGGCCTTGGGTAATCTTAACCGCCTTGATCCTGTCGTAGCTGAATGTGTTGGTATGCTTTTCCAAAAGTCCGTAGGAGATCCGGATGTCATTTCCGTGCTTGGTGATTCTGAACTTGTAGTATCCCACAAAGGAATGGATCAGGCATCCGATGAGGGAAAACATCGAGAACAGCAGTATAGCGCCCAATGTGATCAAAAAGGCGTAAAGTAAATACTGTCCCCAAGTACCGAGGAAGCTCTGACTGATCATCAGCTTGCAAATTCCGAGAACGATAACGGTAAGCACGGCAAGCACCGCCGTAAAAAATGCAGTAGACGCTATATTGATGAGCGTGTACAGCATCTTCTTGCCGGAGGTAAAGCTGTAAAGACTGTCTTCGTCCGAAAGGAGAAGCTCGTCATTCGGCTGTGTGCTTTCAACATTTCGTGTGCCGCCCTCCTTCAGTAAATTCAGCTCATTCAGCAGGGCATCGGCAATCTTATCCTTTTCAATAATCGTGATTTCAGCCTGGTGGGAGGTGTTTGTAGAGCCGCTGTCTATCGTCAGAACGGCAACCCCGAAGAGCCTATGGAACAGGTTTTGCTTTTTATTGATAGCGTGTACCTTCTTATATTCCAAGACAGAGCGCTTTCTGAAAAGTACGCCCCTGTTGCATTTGACCTCGTTCTCCGTCAGCTCGTAGCCGGAGGTCTTGTAATAGAGAATTCGGTAGACGATAAAGCAGAGATAAACTACGGCAAATCCGATTACAAAAAACGGAATTGCAGCCTTGATATCCTCCGGACTTGACTCGTCGCCTAAGAATAAATCTTTAAGAAAGATAAAGACTATCACAAGACTGCCGAATAAATCTGACAACAAGCTGGAATAAATATATCCTTTGTCAAATTTCTTCATTTCTGAGCTCCTCAATTCTCGCTTCAAGATTGCGCTCCAGCTCATCTATCATGCGGTCAGCTTCTGCGGCCGTGAGTGTAGAAATATCAAAATTAGAGCCTGCCGTCGAGATGGTTACGCCACTCAAATTCAGCATCATCATAAGCGGGCCTTGCGTTCTGTGAAGATCCTGGATCTGGCAGACGGGAATTACGACGCTATGTCTGAAAATAACGCCTTGCTTTACAATGATCCTTTTATCATCGTATCCCCAGGCATACATTTTGTAGCGCAGAGCAGGCATAATTAAAATAACGGTAAGAAGTAAAGCAACAGCTATTCCTACCCCCAACAAAACGGCAAGCGTTACGTCGGCGGGCGCGTCCGTTGCATTCAGGATTACAGCCGCACTTGTAAAGACTCCCACCAGCGCAAGCGCTCCGATAGCCGCACGGATGTACCATAATTTAAGAACGCTCTTGTCTAATTTTTTCAGCTCCATAAATGTTCCTCCGTATTTATCATTTTTTCTAATATTTTTTAAGAAAACAACAAGCCCGAACATTTCACCGATTGGTAAAAGGTTAGGGCTTGAATGCTTGGTGCGGGTAGCAGGACTTGAACCTGTACGACCGTGAAGTCACTAGAACCTGAATCTAGCGCGTCTGCCAATTCCGCCATACCCGCATATTTAATTTTAATTTTATTAGTTTTTTGTTTCCGCAAAGCTCCCATGCTTGGCAGCCGCGCGCGCAGTCTGCGGCAGAACACAAGTGTTCTGCGTTGAGAATTCTCCGAATTCTCCCCGACCTACGGTCGATTCCGCCATACCCGCATATTAAATTGTATTATTTCATTTGCGGGTTTTCACGAAGCTCCCATATTTGGCAGCCGCGCGTGACCGCTTGCGGTGCCCGAAATTTGTTGCTCGCTTATCGCTTCGCCAAATTTCGACCGCTACGCCTTTTCATCCTCGCTTCATCCGCCACCGGCGGCGCTCGGACTCAAAGCTCCGAATTCTCCCCGACCTATGGTCGATTCCGCCATACCCGCATATTAAGTTGTGGATCAACACGCTTTGTATTATAGCATTTAGCGAGCGGTTTGTCAATAGCGTAATTTTGGTCGCTTACGAATAAAAAAATTCATTTTGTGGCATTTGAGAGAAAAAATACACAAAAAATGCATTTATTGTTGCAATTTTATCGTGAATGTGTTACTATATATCTACCGCAGGCAATAATATTATTTGTATAGCGCAAGGGGGTATTTTTTAATGAAAAAAGAGAAACAACTCGATGCACGCGGTTATCGTAAATTCGGCATAAGAGATAAGCTCGCTTATGCGGCGGGAGATCTCGGCTGTAACATGAGCTTCTCGCTCAAAAACACGGTTCAGACCTTCTGGCTCGTCTACATGATGCTTGAGACGGGGCTTCTTTCGATACTTCTTCTTCTCGTTCAGATCTGGGACGCGGTAAACGATCCGATGATCGGCTCGATTATCGACAATGACAGAAGAAAATACAAAATAGGCAAGTTCAAGACCTATATTTTAATAGGCGCTTGCGGTCTGCTTGTTGGCGGCGCGGCGGTGTTTCTTCCGTTCCCGGGCGCACCGAAGGTTGTAAAGGCGATCCTTTTTGTGCTCGGATACATCGTTTGGGATGCGTTCTATACGATTGCAAACGTGCCTTACGGCTCGATGCTGTCTCTCGTTACCGAGGACGTCGGTGAACGCGCACAGCTTTCGACTTGGCGTTCGATCGGCTCTATGATCGGTAACCTTCTTCCCAGCACCATTCTTCCCATGCTTATCTGGCGTAAGGTTAAATTCGACGGAACGACCAACTTCTTAAGCAAGATCGAAATTCCGAAGGATGCGGCAGAAAAATTCAGCCCCGAAAATATCGTTATCAACCCCTTGACCAAGGAGCCCTACAAGATGGGCGAAGAAGTATTAAGCCCGCTCACGGGTAAGCCTCTTGAGGTCCTTCTTGGCGACAGAGTGTTCTGGGCTGCGCTTATTATGGGCGTTATCGGCTTCCTCGCATTCCTTTTCATGATCAGGAATATAACAGTCCGTGTTGACGAAAACACCGTCAAGACGAACGAAAAGGGCGAAAAGTTCAACATCGCAAAGGCATTCGGCAAGTTTATGAGAAACCGTCCCGCAGTTGGCGCAACGCTGGCGGCGATGGGAATGTTCCTCGGCATGAATGCTGCAGCAACTGCGACTACGATAATGTTCGCTACCTATTTTAATATGGCATCAATGTCGGGCATCGTTCAGATGATCGGATTCCTTCCGATGTTCCTCTTTATGCCCTTCATTACGAAGATAGTCAAGAAATACGGCAAAAAGGAAGCTTCGGTATTCGGTACGGTCATATCGCTTGTCGGCGGCGTCATAATGCTCATTTTCCCGACAATAAGTAGTGTAAAGACCTCGCTTGTCGTATATCTGCTCGGACTCGTGATCTACGGTATCGGCATGGGCGTTTACACCTGCGTATCGTGGGCAATGATGGGCGACGCTATTGACTACAACGAATGGAAATTCGGCACTCGCGAGGAGGGAACGGTCTACTCGCTCCACTCCTTCTTCCGTAAGCTCGCACAGGGAATCGGCCCGTCCATGGTGCTTCTCATTATGGGCTGGCTCGGATATCAGGCTAAATACGGAACGATCGGTCAGTCGGCAGCTACCTCTCACAATATGTGCTGGCTCGTTGCGGGACTTTATATGTTCAGCGCAGTGCTTCAGTTTATCGGTATTGCACTTATCTATAACCTCGACAAGAAAACTCTTAACAAGATGAATACCGAGCTTGCGGCAAGAAAGGCAGAAGCTGAACAGGGAGAATAAAATGAGAAAAATAGTTTCTTTAAATAAAAATTGGCTTTTTGTAAAGAATACGGCAGATATAGCCTCCCGAGAGGGCGAGACGGTCGACCTGCCTCATTCATGGAATGCTGTCGACGGTCAGGACGGCGGAAACGATTACTTCCGCGGCAGCTGCCTTTACGTTAAAACGCTTGAAAAAAACGAGCTTCCCGTTTCCGACAGATATTATCTTGAGCTTCGGGGAGCAAATTCAAGCGCCGACGTGTACGTGGGAGAAAAGAAGCTTGCGCATCACGACGGCGGATATTCGACCTTCAGAGTCGATATAACCGATGAAATAGCAGACACGGTGACGGTCGCGGTCGTAGTTGACAACTCGCCGAGCGAAACGGTTTATCCGCAGATGGCGGACTTCACCTTCTACGGCGGTATCTACCGTGATGTCAACCTTATCTGCGTAAACGAAACACATTTCGACCTTGAATATTACGGCGCGCCGGGTATTGCCATAACACCTGCCGTAAACGGCTCCGACGCTTCGGTCGAGGTCGAGGTATATGTCAAGAGCCTTAAGAACGGTCAGACGATCGTTTATACGGTATATGATAAGGAAGAAAACGAGCTTTACAAGATCGAATCGACCGAAACGAAGGTACTGTTCGAGATGAAGGACGTCCGTCTTTGGAACGGACGAAAGGATCCCTATCTCTACTGCTGCGAGGCAGAGATAGTCGAAAACGGCGAGGTCATTGATAACGTATGCAGCCGCTTCGGTATACGTACCTTCAAGATCGATCCCGATAACGGTTTTATTCTGAACGGCGAGGAATATCCTCTGCGCGGCGTATCCCGTCATCAGGACAGATGGGGCGTCGGCAATGCGCTTCTCCCTGAGCATCACGAGGAGGATATCGACCTTATCTGTGAGGTCGGCGAAACGACGGTCAGACTTGCACACTATCAGCACGATCAGTATTTCTACGACCTCTGCGACGAGCGTGGACTCGTTATCTGGGCGGAAATTCCTTATATTTCAAAGCACATGCCTCTCGGACGTGAAAACACGATTTCGCAGATGAAGGAGCTTGTTTATCAGAATTACAATCACCCCTCTATTGTAGTATGGGGACTTTCGAACGAGATCTCAATAGGCGGCTCCGATGAGGATCTTCTTGAAAATCACCGCATATTGAACGATCTTGTTCACGAGATCGACAAAACCCGTCTTACGACCATTGCGGCAGTGTCGATGTGCAAGCTCGACGATCCGTATCTTCAGATCCCCGACGTAGTTTCCTACAATCACTATTTCGGCTGGTACGGCGGCGACCCGTCGATGAACGGCCCGTGGTTCGATAAGTTCCACGAAACTCATCCGACCATTCCGATAGGCTGCTCCGAGTACGGCTGTGAGGCGCTCAATTGGCATACCTCCGATCCGAAGCAGGGCGACTATACCGAGGAATATCAGGCGTTCTATCACGAGGAGCTTATAAAGCAGCTCTTTACCCGCAAATATATCTGGGCAACTCACGTATGGAATATGTTTGACTTCGGTGCAGACGCAAGAGCCGAGGGCGGCGAAAACGGACAAAATCACAAGGGACTTGTCACGATAGACAGAAAGTACAAGAAGGACGCCTTCTATGCATATAAGGCGTGGCTTGTATCTCCCGAGGTCGATCCGTTTATTCATCTCTGCGGAAAGAGATACGTCGACAGAGTCGAGGAGGTAACGAAGGTAACCGTCTATTCGAACCTGCCCGAGGTCGAGCTCTTCGTCAACGGCGAAAGCATCGGCAAAAAGACCGCACCCGATCACTTCTTCTACTTTGACGTGAAGAACGAGGGCGAAAGCAAGATCACTGCAAAGGCGGGCGAGCTTACCGACGAGGGAATTATCCGCCGAGTCGACGAAATGAATATGGACTACGTTCTTGTCGAAAAGGGCGCAGTTCTCAACTGGTTTGACGTTACCGCTCCCGAAGGACGCTTCTCGCTTAACGACAAGATCTCCGATATAATGTCGACCAAGCGCGGCAAGCTCTGGTTTATCGGCGTTGGACTCAAGCTCAAAAAGAAGATGAACGCAAACAAGAAGGGCAAGGGCGGCGAAAAGAAGTCCGGCGACTTCAACGTTGACCTCAAGGGAGGCTCAGAGGGCGGCATTATGCAAATGCTCGGCGGCTTCTCGGTTCTTCGTCTTTCGAGCATGATGGGAATGATGAACATTTCCTTCACCAAGGAGGAGCTTCTCAAAATGAATAAGAAGCTCAATAAGATCAAGAAGCCTAATAAATAATAATAGGAAGAAAAGCCTCCGTTCGCGGAGGCTTTCTTTATTGTAACCGAAACGCCCCTACCAACAACATACCAAAGCTCCGCCACGCCCTCTTGCCTTCCCCTCAGGGGAAGGTGGTTGAGCGAAGCGAAACCGGATGAGGTGTTCGGGAGGAATGTAACATCGTTTTGATGCGGGGCGTCGAGGACGTCGCTCCCTACAAATAAAGCGGCGAAGCTTCGCCACGCTGTCTTGCCTTCCCCTTGGGG
>JAZNXR010000090.1:0-10582 GCA_045593985.1 Eubacteriales bacterium | reverse complement strand
GGGAACGATCCTCCGCTATGCGAAGATGCTCGGCGTCGGAATCGGAATAATAGGTCTATTCAACATTCAGTTTATCGTTGACGAAAACGAGGACGTCTATATCATTGAGGTCAATCCCCGTTCCTCCCGTACCGTTCCCTTCCTTTCGAAGGCAACGGGCTACTCACTTGCAGATATAGCTACCGAGGTAATTCTCAGAAAGAGCTTGAAGGAGCTTGGAATTTTCGATATCTATCCCGATGAGAAGAAGAGATGGTACGTTAAGGTCCCTGTATTCTCCTTCAATAAGATAAGCGGTCTTGACGCTTACCTCTCTCCCGAAATGAAGAGTACCGGTGAAGCAATCGGCTATGACGATAAGCTTAACCGTGCGCTTTATAAGGCGCTTCAGGCATCGGGCATGAAGGTGCAGAATTACGGCACCGTGTTTGCTACGATTGCCGATAAGGATAAGGAGGAGGCGCTTCCCCTTATTCGCCGCTTCTATAACCTCGGCTTCAACATCGAAGCAACAGCAGGTACTGCAAAGTTTTTGAAGGAGCACGGAATACGCACTCACGTCCTTAAAAAGATCAGCGAGGGAAGTGACGAGATCGCAGAGTCGCTCCGACAGGGACACATCGCTTATGTTATAAATACCCGCGATATAGCATCTGTCGGTCAGGCGTCTGACGGATATGAGATCCGCCGTTACGCAACCGATAATAACGTGACTATCTTCACCGCGCTCGATACCGTCCGTGTTCTCCTCGACGTTCTTGAGGAAACGACCTTGACGATATCGACCATTGATGCGTAAAGTCGAGTGAGGAAGAATTCCGCGGTCATCTTGAGCGGAGTCCCGCCGAGATTCCGCCTGCGGCGATTTTGCTGACGCAAAATTTCGACTCCGGACTTCGTCCTTCGCTCAGAATGACAACGGCGGGACGCAGTCGAAACCCGAAGGGCGAACGGCAACGCCGTTCGGATCTCGCGGAAGCCCATACAAATTCTAAAAACAGGACAAAAAATGAAACAGTCAATTTTTACGATAAAAGAAAACGTATCTCTCACGAGCACCGTTTACAAAATGGTGCTCGTCGGAGACACCTCCGACATAACGGCAACTGGACAGTTCGTCAACATAAAGCTTGACGGTCTCTTTCTTCGCCGTCCGATCTCGGTCTGCGATTGGGACAAAAGCACACTCACAATAATTTATAAGGTTGTCGGAGAGGGAACGGAGAAGATGGCAAAAATGCCGATCGGCACCGAGCTTGATATTCTCACGGGACTCGGAAACGGCTACAATACCGAAAAAAGCGGAGAAAAACCGCTTCTCATCGGCGGCGGAGTCGGAGTTCCTCCTATGTATGCCCTTGCAAAGAAGCTTATTTCCGAGGGCAAGGACGTGACCGTTATTCTCGGCTTTAATAATAAGGACGAGATCTTTTACGAAGACGAATTCAAAGCGCTCGGCGCAACCGTTTACGTTACCACGGTCGACGGGAGCTACGGGGTTAAGGGCTTCGTCACCGACGTAATGAAAAATCTCACCTATTCCTACTTCTTCACCTGCGGCCCGATGCCTATGTTCCGTGCAATCGAGGCAACTGCCGTCACAAGCGGTCAGTTCTCCTTTGAAGAAAGAATGGGCTGCGGATTCGGCGCCTGCATGGGCTGCTCCTGCGAGACCAAGTACGGAAACAAGCGCATCTGCCGTGACGGCCCCGTACTCGAAAGAGAGGAAATAATATGGTAAACACAAAGGTAAACCTTTGCGGTATCGAGCTTGACAATCCGATAATTCCCGCATCGGGAACGTTCGGCTTCGGTTATGAATTTGCTGAACTATACGATATAAACATTCTCGGCACGTTCTCCTTCAAGGGAACGACTCGTGATCCTCGCTTCGGAAATCCGACGCCGAGAATCGCAGAATGTACGGCAGGAATGATAAACGCCGTAGGACTGCAAAATCCCGGGGTTGAAAGGGTGCTTTCCGAGGAGCTTCCGAAGATGAAAAAGGTGTTCTTCAAGCCGGTTATGGCAAACGTAAGCGGATTTTCTATCGAGGATTACGTTTACACCGTCGAGCGTCTTGAAGAAGAAAGTCAGATAGGCTGGTACGAGGTCAACATCTCCTGCCCGAACGTTCACGGCGGCGGTATGGCATTCGGAACATCTCCCGAAGCGGCGGCAACAGTTACGAAGGCGGTTCGCAACGTGACGAAAAAGCCGCTTATAATCAAGCTTTCCCCGAACGTGACCGATATCGTTTCGATAGCAAAGGCTTGTGAAAGCGAAGGCGCTGACGGAATAAGTCTTATAAATACACTGCTCGGAATGAGGATCGACCTCAAAACGAAAAAGCCGGTAATCGCAAACAAAATGGGCGGTTTTTCGGGAAGCGCAATATTCCCCGTTGCCGTCCGTATGGTCTATCAGGTCAGCCACGCAGTAAATATTCCCGTTGTCGGAATGGGCGGCGTTTCGAGCGCCGAGGATGTAATCGAGATGATGCTCGCAGGCGCAACTGCGGTTGAAGTGGGAGCTGCGAATCTCGTTGATCCCTTCATCTGTAAAGACATTATCGAAAAATTACCTGCCGTAATGGAAAAATACGGAATCAAGGATCTTCAGGGATTGAAGATAGATTAAAACAACCTTGCCCGAGATCCCGATGCCACAAGTGGCATCGCCCTACGGGTTCGACTGCGTCCCGCCGCGTCATTCTGAGCGAAGCAAAGCGGAGTCGAACTGCGAAGCAGCGCCATAGCGCAAGCGTAGGCGGAATCTCGGCGGGACTCCGCTCAGGATGACCGCAAAATGTTTTTTATAACAGAAAATTTATACAAGGAGAACACAAAATGGGAAAAGACGTAATCATCGCCTGCGACTTTGACAGCGCGGCAAAAACATTTGAATTTCTTGACAAGTTTACAGGCGTTAAGCCCTTTGTTAAGATCGGTATGGAGCTTTATTATGCCGAAGGCCCGTCCATCGTAAAAGAGATAAAGGCAAGAGGTCACAAGATATTCCTCGACCTCAAGCTTCACGATATTCCGAACACCGTTAAAAAGGCAATGGCTGTCCTTTCCCGTCTTGACGTCGATATGACGAATCTTCACGCATCGGGAACGAAGCGTATGATGGAGGCCGCAATCGAGGGACT
The DNA here is from genome assembly GCA_045593985.1 of Eubacteriales bacterium. Taxonomy (GTDB): domain Bacteria; phylum Bacillota; class Clostridia; order Oscillospirales; family CAG-272; genus Colimorpha_A. The sequence continues at coordinate 7,428 of JAZNXR010000090.1, read as the reverse complement.
TACCCGTCCTGACGGTACACGTCCTATCCTTATCGCCGTAACGCAGCTCACCTCGACCGACCAGGAGAGCATGGAAAACGACCTGCTCATCCGTGAGCCGATCGACAAGGTGGTTATGCACTATGCAAAGAACGCATCCGAAGCGGGCCTTGACGGTGTCGTTTGCTCGCCCCTTGAAGCAGGAAAGGTACACGATACCTGCGGCAGTAGCTTTGTTACCGTTACCCCCGGTGTCAGATTTGCTGACGGCGACGTCGGAGACCAGAAAAGAGTTATGACTCCTGTACAGGCAAAGGAGATCGGCTCTGATTATATCGTTGTCGGACGTCCTATCACCGCCGCACCCGATCCCGTTGCGGCGTATGAGAGATGCGTAAAGGAATTTTGTGATTGATTTTCCGAATATCGCAAGTCTGCGAGATCCCGATGCCACAAGTGGCATCGCCCTGCGGGTTCGACTTTGTCCGCCCGCTGTCATTCTGAGCGCAGCAAAGCGGAGCCGAACGGCGTAGCCGCGCCGAAGCGTTAGCGAAGGCGGAATCTCGGGCGGACTTCGCTCAGGATGACCGCAGGCTTCGTTACCGTGCGAAAACTGTCGAATTTTGTAAGATAGATGACAATTCGGTCATTTATAGTAATTCCTCGCTCTGCGGCGCAGAGTGAGATGAGAAAGATGTTGTAAAAAGGAGTAAAAAATTATGGAACTGTTAGGATGTTTAATTTGGCTGCTTGCCGGTGTCGGCGTATTTATCGTCGGTATGAACTTTATGGGCGAGGCGCTCGAAAAAAGTGCCGGCAGCGGAATGAAGAAATTTCTCGGCAAAATAAGCAACAACCGTTTTTCGGGACTCGGCATTGGTGCAGGCGTTACAGCGATAATTCAAAGCTCGTCGGCGACCTCAGTCATGGTCATCGGTCTTGTTTCCGCGGGCGTTATGACGCTCATGCAGGCAACGCCGATCCTGCTCGGTGCGAAGATCGGTACGACTGTAACGGGACTTCTCGTTTCGCTTAAAAACGACTATTTCAATATGCTGATGTACCTCTTTGCCTTCGCCGGTATAATGATGGGCTTCTCCAAAAAGGAAAAAATGAAGCTCACAGGAACGCTTATCGGCGGTCTCGGACTTATATTCGTCGGCCTTGAGATAATGGGAAGCGAGGGTGCATTCAGAAATCCCCGTATACTCGATATGTTCCAAACTGCATCCGAGGCAGTTATGAACGGCGGCGTTCGATTCATTGCTCCGCTTCTGCTCGTACTTATCGGTATTTTCTTCACGGCACTTATTCAGTCATCGTCCGCCGCAACAGGTGTTATTATCACTATGGTCGGCGCAGGAGCGCTTACGCTTGATCTTGCGATATTCCTCGTCATCGGCGCTAACGTCGGCACCTGCGTAACGGCGCTTCTTGCCGCTGTCGGCGGAAAGGTAAACGCAAAGCGAGTTGCTCTTATCCATCTGACCTTTAACGCTGTCGGTGCAGTGCTGTTTACCGCCGCAATGTGGATATTCAAGGACGAGATGGTACAGCTTCTCACAACGATATTCCCCAAGAATAACACGATGTCGGTACAAATGAGAGTTTCTCTCTTCCACGTTATCTTCAATGTTACGAACGCCCTGATAATGCTTCCCTTTGTGAAGCAGCTCGTTAAATTCTCCGAGACAGTCATCAAGGACAAGAAAACGACGGATGAAGAACGCTCCCTCCGCTTCGTTGATGACAACCTTCTTGCTATGCCGTCCGTCGCTCTCGGTCAGGTAAAGAAGGAAATGGATTATATGCTGGGGCTTGTCGAGGAAAATATCGGCTACGCCTTTAACGCACTCGAAACACGTTCCAAGGTCAACGGCGAAAAGGTCGTCGAAAACGAGGCAATAATAGACTTTACGAACGGTGCGCTCACCCGATTCCTTATCAAGCTTTCCTCGACTATCGAGGGAAGCGACGAGATAATAATCGGCTCTTACTTCCACGTACTTAACGACCTTGAGCGTATCGGCGACCACGCAGAAAACTTCTACGAGATCGGCGCTGAAATGGCTGACAAGGAGCTTGTATTCTCCGAGGCGGCTGTTGAGGAGATCAAGGGAATGTGCGGAGTTGTAAGTCAGATGTTTGAAATTTCGAAGGACGCATTTGAAAATCTCAACGGTGAGCGTCTATCCGAGCTGACAGCGCTTGAAGACAAGGTCGACGAAATGAAGAAGACCTTGACCGCACGCCACTTTGCACGTCTTGCCGAGGGTAACTGCTCGGTTGACCACAGCCCCTACTTCTCGTCGACGGTTGTAGGACTTGAAAGAGTTGCCGACCACCTTGTAAACGTCGGTTACAGTATAATAAACCCGATCGGTTCCGAAAAGGAAAACGCATAATAATTTGGAGGACAGATAAATGGAAAGCTACAAGAGAGAGTTTATACAGTTTTTGCAGGGCGCAGGAGTCCTGAAATTCGGTGATTTCACCGCCAAAAGCGGAAGAAAGATCCCCTATTTCATCAACGCAGGAATGATAAAGACGGGCGACGATATTGCGAAGCTCGGCGAGTTCTACGCAAAGGCGTACGAGGAAAAGCTCGGTAAAAAGAAGGCAGTCCTCTACGGCCCTGCATATAAGGGAATTTCCCTTGCGGTGTCTGCCGCAGTTGCCCTTTCAAAGAGAGAGCTGAACGTACCTTTCTTCTTTAACCGCAAGGAGGTTAAGGATCACGGCGAGGGCGGCGTTTTCGTCGGCTACGTTCCGACGCCCGGCGAGGAGATCGTAATTATCGAGGACGTCATCACCGCAGGCACGGCAATCCGTGAGAGCATGGAGATCCTTTCTCACATCGAGGGCACCAAGGTTGCCGCTACCTTTATTATGGTCGACCGCAAGGAAAAGGGACAGACCGAAAAGGGCGCAATGCAGGAGATCGAAGAGCAGTTCGGCTTCCCGGTATATTCGATCGTCGATGTTTACGATATTATCGAATACCTGAGCGAGGATCCGAGTAACGAAGAAAACGTAACGAGAATCAAGAATTATCTTGCTGTTAACGGTGCTAAATAATGAGAAGCGTAATTGATATTAAGGAGCTGTCGGTTAGTGAGATCGACGAGCTTGTAGCGGTAGCAAAGGATATAATCGCAAATCCCGAAAAATATGCGCACAAGTGCGAGGGAAAAAAGCTTGCAACCCTCTTTTTTGAGCCGTCAACCCGCACACGCCTTTCCTTTGAGGCGGCAATGTACGAGCTTGGCGGAAATGTGCTCAGTATGGCGTCGGCAGCATCGTCTTCCGCTTCAAAGGGCGAAAGCGTTGCCGACACCGCGCAGGTAATTTCCTGCTATGCCGACATTATCGCAATGCGTCACCCCAAGGAGGGCGCACCGATGGTTGCGGCTATGAACGCATCCATTCCCGTTATTAACGCAGGTGACGGCGGACACAATCACCCGACGCAGACGCTTGCAGACCTTCTTACGATAAGCCGTGAAAAGGGACGCTTTGATAATCTGACAGTCGGCTTCTGCGGCGACCTTAAATTCGGACGTACCGTTCACTCGCTCATCTCCGCTATGGAAAGATACGAGGGCGTCAAGTTCGTTCTCGTTTCTCCCGACGAGCTGACGGTGCCCGATTACGTCAAGCGTGAGCTTGATAAAAAGGGAATTCCCTACGTTGAGACCTCGGATCTTATGTCCGTCATGCCCGAGCTTGACATTCTCTATATGACGAGAGTTCAGCAGGAACGCTTCTTCAACGAGGAGGATTACCTTCGCTTGAAGGATAGCTATATCCTCACCCCAGAAAAGCTCGAAAGTGCGAAGAGCGATATGATCGTTATGCATCCGCTGCCCCGTGTAAATGAGATCAGCGTTGCTGTTGACCGCGATCCCCGCGCTTGCTACTTCAAGCAGGTTCTTAACGGAAAATATATGAGAATGGCGCTTATCCTTAAGCTTCTCGGACTGTGAGGTAATTTATGAATATTGATTCTATCAAAAACGGAATAGTTCTCGACCATCTCACTCCCGGCAAGGGCATGGAGGTCTACCGCCTTCTCGGTCTTGATCATCTTGACTGCCACATAGCGATCATCAAGAACGCCCCCAGCCGCAAGATGGGTAAAAAGGATATTATCAAGATAGCAGACGATATCGCCCTTGATACAGAGGTGCTTGGCTACATCTGCCCCGGCGCGACCGTCAATATAATCAAGGACGGAAAGAACGTCGAGAAAAAGAAGATGTCGCTCCCCGAAAGGCTGACGAACGTCGTTACCTGCCATAATCCCCGCTGCATCACGACTACCGAGCAGGAGCTTCCGCAGATTTTTACCCTTACCGATAAGGAAAGAGCCGAATACCGTTGCATCTACTGTGAAACCCTGGCAAAGAACTGAATAATATGAAAACAGCCGTGTATCTCGGCTGTTTTTTGCATCTATCTACGGCAAATTCTCAATGTGCCGCATAATATATAAGGTAAGATTATAAAAAAATTATCGCAAAACTTGACAAATTTCTCGCCCTGTGATAAAATTTTTTTGAATCATCTATTGAAAGGATAATATTATGAAAATCAAATTTGCATCAGTGATTTCGTTACTCATGGCTACCGTTCTTACGGTTGGCGTGCTATTTACCTCTTGCTCCGAGAAAAAGCAGGGGCCCAAGTTTGAAACATACCTGGATAAGATCATCGAGACGACCTTTGCGGGTGTAAATAATGTAGAGCCGCAGGTTACGACCTCAAAGCTTACCTTCAACGACACCTTCGGAATTCCTTATCTCAACAGCTTCGAAGCAACCGTAATAACCGGAAAATCGGGCGAGACCGCTTCGCTTCTTAACGCAAAGCTTGAAACGGGTGACGTTTCCGCTTCCTCTTACGTTGCAGGCACATCCTGCATCATCAGCTCCAGCATATTCGGAGACGGCGTCAGATACGGCCTTGATATTTCCGATGCGGAAAAGGTGCTTGACCTCTTTGGCTCTGCTGTTGCTCCCAATGCACCCGAGGACGTTATGCCTGTCGATGAAGGCGAGATGGGCTCAGCTGCGATGCTCGGTATGCTTTCGGGACTCACCTCTCTTCTTGACGGTGACAATACCGAGGAGATGGCAAAGCTTGTAGAAAAGTACGTTGAGGTTGTTGCTGATGCAGCCAAGAATACCGTTAACGGCAAGGTTGACACAGGCGATAAAATAACCGTAACGCTTGAATTCAATACAGACAGCGCAAAGAAGCTCGTCAAGGACGTTTTTGCAGAAGCGAAAAAGGATGCCGAGCTTAAGAGCCTGCTTACAAGCATGCTTGTTGCAAGCGGCGTACCGCAGAGCGAAGCAACCGTTCAGGTTAACGGAATGCTCTCAAATGAGTCGCTCAATGCCCTTTATGACACTCTCGACTCCGCACCCTTCACTATTACTACCGTAATCACCGCAAACAAGAATTACCTTCTCAACGGATTCTCCTTCACGGTCGAATCCCAGGGACAGTCGGTCAAGCTCTTCTATACCGATAACGAAAACGGCAAGGTTGAGATAGGCTATTCGATGTCCATGACCGAAGGAACGGTCGCAGTCAAGCAGGAGCAGTCCGTTGTATTCACGACCAAGACGGAAAACGGCGCAGAGATCTATACCGTTGACCTCGTTACCGTTTCGGAAGGCAGCGCTTATTCCGTACCCGTTATGAAGTACGAAATCAAGGACGGCGGATATAAGCTTACCGTTCAGGCTGACATTGAGGGCGAGGAAACGAGCATCACCCTCGCAGGTACGACCAAGACGGAGGGCGCAAAGACGGTAACAACGATCACCTCCGCTACCGCTTACGGTGAAACCATTCCCGTGGACGTTACTGTTGAAACGGAAATCGGCACCACGCTTCCGACCTTCCCGACCGAGTATAAGAATATCATCGAGCTTACAGAGGAAGACGTTGCCGAGCTTACCGAAAACGTCATGAACAGCCCGATCGGCGCTCTTATTCCCGAATACGATGACATTCCCGAAAACGAGGAAATATTCGATTCCGATGTAATGCTCCCCGACGTAGACTATTAATCGATTGATGCCCGTCAAAAGCGCCGCCAGTCGGCGCTTTTGTTGATAATATGCACAAAATAGTGAATATTATCGCATATTCAATGTATAAAGCGATAAAAAATAAATAAATTTGCAAAAACTCTTGATTTTTATGCAATCAAGATGTATAATTATGCAGACGATTAAAAACCGACATTTCGGCGAAAGGATATATATTATGGATAAGACAAAAATTAAGAAGGTTGTTCTTGCGTATTCGGGAGGACTTGATACGTCTATTATCATTCCGTGGCTCAAGGAAAACTACAATAACTGCGAGGTAATCGCAGTTTCGGGTAACGTCGGACAGGCAGACGAGCTTGAAGGCCTTGAAGAAAAGGCGCTCAAAACGGGAGCTTCCAAGCTCTACGTTCTCGATCTCACCGACGATTACGTTGATAACTATATTATGCCCTGCGTTAAGGCAGGCGCAAAGTATGAGGAATACCTCCTCGGCACCTCTCACGCACGTCCCTGTATCGCAAAGGGACTTGCAGAGATCGCTATTAAGGAAAATGCCGATGCGATCTGCCACGGCTGTACCGGTAAGGGCAACGACCAGGTTCGTTTTGAGCTTACTCTTAAGCATTTCTGCCCCGATATTCCGATAATCGCTCCTTGGCGTGAATGGGATATCAAGAGCCGTGAGGAGGAGATCGACTATGCCGAGGCACATGATATTCCCCTTAAGATAAGCCGTGAGACCAACTATTCGAAGGATAAGAACCTCTGGCACCTTTCCCACGAGGGAATGGATCTTGAGGACGCAGGAAATGAGCCGCTTTATTCCAAGGAGGGCTTCCTTGAGATGGGCGTTTGCCCCGAGCTTGCTCCCGATACTCCTACCTACGTTGAGCTTGACTTCGTAAAGGGAATTCCTACCGCTATCGACGGCGTTCCGATGTCTGCAAAGAATATCATCCTCAAGCTTAACGAGCTTGGCGGAAAGAACGGAATTGGCCTTCTTGATATCGTTGAAAACCGTCTTGTCGGCATGAAGTGCCGCGGCGTTTACGAAACTCCCGGCGGAGAGATCCTCTACTTCGCTCATAACTACCTTGAAACTCTTTGCCTTGACAAGATGACTGCTCACAAGAAGCAGGAGCTTTCTATCACCTTCGCAGAGCTTGTTTATAACGGCCAGTGGTTTACTCCCCTCCGTGAGGCTCTTTCGGCGTTTGTCGATAAGACACAGGAGAAGGTAACCGGTAAGGTAAGACTTAAGCTCTATAAGGGTAACATTATCAAGGCAGGCGCTTGGTCTGATTATTCCCTCTATTCCGAGGAGATCGCAACCTTCGGTGAGGACCACGTCTACGACCAGACCGATGCTACCGGCTTCATC
>JAZNXR010000089.1:0-21091 GCA_045593985.1 Eubacteriales bacterium | reverse complement strand
TTCTGATGGCAATTTTGCCGGATCTGCTTCCGGTGCCTTTTATCGGTATTCTGATTTCTGTAGTCCTTTATGCCATAGGCAGCGGCCTTGTTGAGGTTTTGGTAAGTCCCATAGTTGTAGCGTGACCCTTTGAAAACAAGGACGGAGTAATGTGCCTTTTACATTCCTTCTATTGTTGGGGTGCGATGGATGTCATTTTGGGTTCTACGCTCTTCTTCTCTCTCGTGGGTGTTGAGTATTGGAAGATACTTACTTTTATTTGGGCATTAGTGCCTCTTTATAATACCTTCAATTTTATAAGCTGTCCTATTGAGCGATTGGTGGAAGAAGGCGAGAGCCTTGGCATTCGCAAGTTATTCAAAACGCCGATCTTTTGGCTGATGATACTGCTTATGGTGTGCTCAGGAGCATCAGAGGCGACTATGGCACAATGGGCGTCTGCTTTCACCGAGTCGGCAATAGGCGTTTCAAAAACAGTCGGTGATCTGGCAGGCCCGTGCTTGTTTGCAATGTTTATGGGTATAGCCCGTATGCTGTACGGTAAATTCAGCGAAAAGCTTGACTTAACTAAGGTTATGCTTGTTTGCGGAATTATCTGCGCCGGTTGTTATTTGCTCGCATCTCTCTCTACTATGCCGATTCTCGGTCTTGCAGGGTGCGCACTATGCGGTTTGGGAGTCGGAATTATGTGGCCGGGTTCTATCAGCATATCCTCCAAGCATTGTCCGCGAGGCGGAACGGAAATGTTTGCATTCTTAGCACTGGCAGGAGATTTGGGAGCTATGGTGAGCCCCGCTATGGTGGGAAGCCTTTCTGAAATGGCAGGCGGCAACCTTAAAACGGGTTTACTTGTTGCTACGTTGTTCCCAATAATATTAGTTGTTGGGCTGATCGTTTTAAGGAGAATTAAAAAGCCTAATAAGGTCTGATGAAGACCAACTTCGTGTTGGCATATAAAATTAAATTTACTATATACTTTTCTATGAAATTGTGATATAATTATTTATGTAAATCAGATTTGTTACGAGAGCGGGTTCTGTTATGAATAAACTGAAATGCAGCAATTTTCTAATGCTTACGATCGCCGGCATTGTTAATGCATTTGGTATTACTGTCTTTTTAATGCCTGTAAATTTATATGACAGTGGCATCTCCGGAACGTCTATACTGTTGGATCAAATAACTCCTGAATATTTAACGCTTTCAATTTTCCTTGTTATATTGAATGTTCCGCTGTTTCTTTTTGGACTCAAAAAGCAAGGGTGGGTATTTACCGTATATGCAATATACACGGTTTGCATCTACTCAATATCTTCCTGGTTAATTACCGATGTCCTTCCGATTGACGTGAGTATTGCCTCGCCTTTAGCTGGTACTGATCTGCTTCTTTGCGCCCTTTTTGGCGGTGTTATTTCGGGTATTGGAAGCGGTATAGCGATTCGCTACGGCGGAGCTATGGACGGCATTGAAGTTATGGCCGTTATCTTTGCAAAGCGACTTGGAATTACCGTTGGCACCTTTGTAATGATATACAACGTGTTACTTTATATTGTGTGCGGTTTTGTTCTTGAAAACTGGATCTTACCGCTTTATTCAATTGTTACTTATGCGGCCGGGTTAAAAACTATCGACTTTATTGTTGACGGTCTTGATAGAGCCAAATGCGCTATTATCATTACCGAGCATCCCGACGAGGTGTGCGAAAAACTCTGTGAAGTATTCGGAAGCGGGGTAACACGTCTTGAAGCAAAAGGCGGTTATTCAAATAAAGAAAAATCAATGCTTTATTTCGTGGTAAACCGTTATCAGGTTGTCAGGATGAAGGAGCTTGTCCACGAAATTGACCATGATGCTTATATAACCATCAGCGAGGTTGCTGATGTGTTCTCTAATAACAATAAGTGAAAACATTGAAGTTACGGAATTCAAATTTGTCGAACAATAATCGGAGGTAATATTATGAAATTTATGTCGTTTAACACACAGCATTGTCTCAACTATATTGAACGGAAGATCGACTATGAGATAATGGCTAAAGCGATCCTCGACTGCGGAGCAGACGTTGTTGGTCTTAATGAGATGCGAGGCGCATCTGTTGCCGAGCCCGATCCTGCCTTTGAAGATCAGGTCGGAAACCTTCAGAAGCTTACCGGCTTTGCTAATCACTATTTTGCTCCTGCAATTTGGGTAAGGGGACATCTTCCTTACGGTAACGGCATGATTTCAAAGATCCCGGTGCTTTCTGCCGAGACAATTCTTATTCCCGATCCCGATGAAAAGGTTTTCGGCGAAAATTATGAGACTCGTTCCATTCTCAAGGCAAAGCTTGAGGGCGATATAACCCTTCTCGTTACTCACTTCGGCCTTTATCCCGATGAACAAGTCAACGCCGTAAAGACGTTACTTAAGCATATAACGGATAAGCGCTGTGTACTTATGGGAGATTTCAACATTGGTCCCGACAACCAGCTCATCGAGATCCTTCGCGAAAGAATGGTCGATACGGCTGATTTCTTTGACGAGCCGAAGCTCTCTTTCCCGTCAGACAAGCCGAGAGCAAAAATTGACTTTATCTTCGTTAGTCCTGACGTCGAGGTCGTTTCTGCCGACATTCCTGCTATCGTTGCCGCAGACCACCGCCCGCACATCGCAGAGCTTAATTTTAAATAATAAAAAGTGCCGCAAATGCTTGCGGCACTATTTTTATATTTTTAAGAGTCTGTCCTTTGGTATTTCCACCGACTTCCCAAGGGCAAAGGAGTAAATTATTACTTTGTCGACAGCAATACCAAGAATCTTTTTGCAAGCCTCGGCGTAATAAGAAAGCTGCTTACAGTGGCTTGTGATCAGCAGTTCTTCTGCGTCCTTTTCCGAAATATCTGAAGGAATAAAATCGGTCTTATAATCGAGAAGAACCGTTTTTCCGTCACCCGTTTCATACAGACAGTCAATTACGCCCTGAACGAGCACCTTTTCTTCTTCAAGCTCTACCTTCTTTTTATCGGAAAAAGCTGAAGCATTCAGGAGAACATTGAATCGAAGCTCTCTTGTTACCTTCGGTGATTTTTTCAGTTCGGCAAATAGTTGGCTCTTCAAGAATCTTTTGACCGAGAAAACATTTACGAGGGAAGCGGTTTTCGGATCCAGGAAACCGAGGTCTGTCAGACGCTTGATTTCGGCTTCTACGCCATCGCTTTCAAGCCTGTTAAAATCGCAGAACTGCATAAACTGGTGGGTTGCCGTTCCGATTCTTGCGCCTCTTGACTCATTATCGTCGATGAAGCGAGGAACTCGCATTTTAGGCTTTTTGCTGTCTGCGAGCTTTTCAGCATCGTCAAAATCGTCGAGAATTGTTGGATAAAGCTCCGAGACAGATAGCTTTGCCGGTATCTTTGAAGCTTCGGTTGCGGAATAGACAGTTGAAAAACGCTTCAAAAACTCCTTTGTGAGCTTCTCAACAAGAGCTTCGTCATAAGGCTCGCTATTGACTGCGGTATTTTCTTCTGCCGTTTCTTCGCGTGAGTCTATATCGTCGACGTTTATGAATTGCGGCTCAACAGAATTTTCTGAAAGCAGTATCCAATTAATAAAGCTGAGCTTTTTAGAATAGATATATCCGCCTGCGACGGATGCATATCTTTTCAGCCTGGCTATTTCTTTCAGCTTATCTGCATCATGAACTGACGCAACAATCACGAGCTTGCTTTTAGCACGTGTGAGCGCAACGTACAGAACTCGTATTTCTTCTTCGAGGGTATTATTGTGAACAATAATTGACGATGCCAGGCGGTAGAAGGTATCGACTGTGGCAAGTCCCGTATCCTCGGAAAGCTTGAGTGATGTTCCGATATTCTTTTCTATGATAACGCTTTCCGATTCGTCACGGGTGTTAAAACGCTTGGCTGTTCCGCAAAGGAAAACGTATTTGCGTTCCAGGCCTTTGGACTTATGAATCGTCATAATATCGACAACGTCATCACTGTTCGCAGCTGATGGGGAGGGAACAACTGTATCCGAATCAAGGATATCGTTTACGTAGCGGATAAAGTTATATAAGCCCTTAAATGTACCGTTTTCAAAGGAACGGGCTTTTTCATATACTCGCATCAGGTTGGCTTTTCCGCTGTGAGGAGAAATCTTATTATCAGAAGCGTAAGCAAGAAGCCCACTGTCGCAGAAAATATGCCATATCAAACGGTCAACAGGCTTATTTGCCATTTGTCTGTATTCTTCGAGCTTTTGAAGGAAGAATTCACCCTTTTTGAACTTAAAGTCGTTTGTATATGCTACGAGCGCCTCATATAGCGAGGAATCCTCCTTGTGTCTACGGATCTTCGCAAGCTCCGAAAGGGTGATGTTATAAATAGGGCTTTTCAGTGCGCCTGCAAGATATATATCTCTGCTCGGGTTGTCAATGACATTCAAGATGCACATGAGGAGCATGACCTCTGCGCTTGAGAACAGATCCTTTTGTTCCTTGTTTTGACTGACAATGCCGTATTCAGAGAGGGCATCCTCATAGATTTTAGCATCAGATTTTGCCGACCGCATCAGAATTGCGATATCAGACGGCTTTACGCCTTGTTTAACAAGCTCGCTTATTCGCTTTGCTACATATTTTGCTTCGGGCTTAAAAGCATCGCTCGAATTATCATCTTCCTCGGAGTTATCCTCATCCGCATCGTCCTTAAGCGACTTATCCTCGATAATTATAATTTCCGGATCCTGCTTTTCTTCCGATTTCTTTGCAAAAAATAACTTGTCGGACTCGTCGTAAGGCACAGTTTTTCCGAAATTAGTGAAGAGGTTACCGCAAATTTCGTTTGAGAAATCAATTACGGTCTTATCGGAGCGGAAATTATGGGTAAGCGGTATCAGGCGAACATCGTCGCACAAACGGTAGTCGGCAAATATTTTAGGCTCGGCGCCTCTGAATCCGTAAATGCTCTGCTTGATATCTCCTACCATGAATCGGTTGGTAGAGCGTGTTATCGATTTGAAAATGCCGTCTTGAAGCGAGTTTACGTCCTGATATTCGTCAATGTAGACCTCATCATATTTATCCGCAATTTCGCTTGCAAGAGGGGTAAAGGAGCCATCCCGACTAACAAGAAGCGAATATGCCATTCGCTCCATGTCGTTAAAGTCGATAATTCCTCTTTTTCTCTTTTCGTAAGAGAATCTGCGTTCAAAGTTAGAAAGCAGCTTGTGGAAATTTAAAACATACTCCTTTGTTTTCTTCGCAGTTGAAATAAGGACGTCTGACGAATATGAAAAATATGTCTTTTTAAAGTCCCTGAATTCATCCGAAAAGGCTCTACGGGTTTCCTTAAAGAACTTCAGGGTATCGTCATCCTCATAGCCCTTTTTATAACCCATTTTTTCGAATTTGATATTTGCAGATACAGTCTGCACTTCTTCGTAGCTTCCGCTTTTAATTGCAGAAATGATGGCGATAATTCCTTCAACGGAGGATTCGAATGCGGGAGTGTATTTATCGGATATTTCAGGATATTCGTCCAATTTTTCTATTGCTTCGGTAAATATGGTGAGGTAATATTTAAGCATTTGCTCGAATCTTGAGAAAACTGCCTGACACCATATTGACGAAGAAATATCGTCGTCAGGGAAATTGTATGCATCGGCTGATTTTGCTAAAAAGTCAACTCCCTCGGGGTAGGATTGCAGCTTTTTGTAAATCGAAATCAGCTTTGCGGTAAATGATGTATCCTGAAGAGTTATAAAATTATCTGCGAATTCAACGAAATTGTCGATATCGTCATATTCGGGCAGCTCTGCATAGTAGCCGTCAACAACAGCGTCCGCTATCTGCTGCATTAAAAGCGAGTTTTGACCTTCGTCAGAAACCCGAAGCTTTGGGGAGAGACCGAGAAGCTCATAGTTCGATCTGATCAAGTCGAGGCAAAACCCGTGAATCGTTGAGATTTTTGCACTCGGCAACAGCATATGCTGTCTTTGAAGGCGCTTGTTTGCAGGATCAGCTGCCATTGCGTCTGTCAAGGCCTTGCGGATACGGATTTTAAGCTCGTTTGCAGCATCTTCGGTAAATGTAACTACAAGTATCCTGCTTATGTCAATTGGATTAACGGGATCAGTTATCTTTCTGATAAGGCGTTCGGTCAGAACCGCGGTTTTACCCGATCCCGCTGCAGCAGATACAAGAATATCGGAGGATTGATCGGTGATTGCATCGATCTGTTCTTCTGTCCAGGTTATTTCTTTATCAGCCATAGAACTTGTTATTATCCTCCTTTAATTCGAATCCATAAGAGCTTCTGCATACTGCAATATAAGGACAGTATTTACAGCTGTTATTTCTTTTGTCCTTGAATGGCTTGCAGTCTGACCTTCCTTGCTTGATTTCGGTTGCAAGCTTCGTTACGGTTTCTTCAACCTTTCTGCGAAGTGTGCCGAACTCTTCAAGAGTATGAAGCTTGTCGACAGAGACCTTCGAATAACTGCCGTCCTTGTTTAGGGAAACGGGGATGTATTTACCGCTAAGCTTTTTTTCCATTAGCTCGAGGATCTCTCTTTCGTTCAGAAGGAGGCCGTTTCGCTTTAAGGATCTTTCTGTAAGTCGGTAAACGGTGGACGGATCGGTATCAGCTTCGGCAGTAAAACTGTCAAGCTTTGATTTGAGATAGAGAACTCCTGCGGGTATAACGTCACCGCTCACATTCAGAGCTTTCCTGAATGAGCCGCCCTTATCAGCCCAAATGGAGAATAAATATATCAGCATTTGAAGATTCAGACCAAGAGCGACATCGGCAAGATTGAATTCCTTTTTGCCGGTTTTATAGTCAATTATTCTGACATAAACATCGTTACCGCGCTTACAGGTATCTACACGGTCAACGGTGCCGTGAATGAGCGCCTTGCTGCCATCGGGAAGAGGGAAAGCGAGAGGTGCTACAATTCCGCCTGCATTTTTATCATCTATTTTCAATTCGAAAAAGGATGGCACGAATTCGCTTTCGCTGAATTCGTCAAGAAGGTTTCGAATCAGCACGCGGAGAGTTCTCTTTAAGCGCATAAACAGCTGGAAGGAACGCTTTGAAATATTGACATCTGTTTCCTTGCCAAATATGCCGCCAAGGTAGTCGTTCAGGATCAGATCAATTTGATCCTCTAGCTCCCGATCGGATATTTCGGGGATCTTTCCGTCGACACGGATGTTTGTAAAGAACTTCTCAAGAACTCTGTGAATCAGATTTCCTGTGTCAGCAGGGCTGAATTCTGCCTTCTTTTGCTCCTTCAGCTTAAGGAGATAGGAGCATTGATACGAGAATGCGCAAAGCACGAATTTGTCAAGCTTCGACTGCGAAAGGTCGATGATCTTATCCTCAAACAGCTTGGAAACTATCTCGTTATCTAGTGATTCTTCTGTCGTTTGAAGCGGCTGCCTTTCGCCGTCTACAACGCCCTCGTATTCGGGGAGATTTCTATATGCAGAGCGAAGCGCCTCTCCTTCGTTACCCGAAAGAGAGTAAACATATTCAAACGCTTGAGTCGGGGTGCAAATCAGGCGAGTAGAGCCGAGATTTGATGTTTCAGCTCGTTTAGAATTCGGGAACAGTGCATGAATTCTGTCAAATGCTATTGAAGGTCGAAGCGATTTTCCGTCAACCTCCTTTTGAGAGCATAGAACGGTTACTGCTTCGCTTGCGCTTGTTACAGCTGTGTAGAAATAATACAGCTCCTCGTTGAAGCTTTTATCACTTGTCGGCGACAAAACGAGGTCACAGGTTTCAAGATAAATTTTTTCGGCGTCCGAGAAAAATGAATTTTCCAAGGCCTGCGCAGGGAAGATGTTTTCGTTAAGTCCCAAGATATACGTTCGCTTAACAGAATCGGTTCTCAGAAGGTGCGCTGAACCAACGGAGATTTCGTCGATTGTTGCGGGCAGCGTTCCAATGCTTGACTGCGCTACAACAGTAGCGAAGAGGCCTGTAAAGAGCTTTGAATCGACCTTTCGTTCACCGACGGTTTCGCACATTGTGTCAAGAACGTCGCAAAGGCAATTCCAAAGTCTGATTTCATCATCGTCATTTTTAGAAAGAATCTTATCGCTTACACAAAGATCTGAAAGGAAGGCATAAATTGCGTGGCAAATTTCATTGACGCTGTGCTTACCGTCAAGATACTCGTGCAGCTTTTCGAGAGGGCGAACGATTTTAACCCTAAGCTCGTTAACCGTGTCGAGAAGCGCTTTGCCTTCAACGGTGAGTCGATCCTTGTAGCCATCGGGATTCATTAACCAGCCGTTATCATTGCGCCATTGACTGCCTCTTATGTTCCAGGTTGAAACGTAGTTTTCGAGCGTGTTACATTCATCTGGTGTGATCGAGCAAAGGCCGGTCTTGAGATAAACCATTACGTCGCTTGTCGACCAATTTCCGTTTTTAATATCAATGGCTGAAATTATAAGCTTGAATAATGGCTGCTCGGAAAGGGGAATTTCGTCAAAAATGCGGCAGGGAATATCGAATTTTTTGAATACGGCATCAATTATTCCTTTATATCTTTCTATGTCACGGGCAATGACCGCAAAATCCTTATATCGAGCGCCCTCGCGGATAAAGGAAAGAATGTCGGCGGCAACAAATTCTGCCTCGTCATACGGATCAGAGCAGACAACGCTTCTGACATTATTCGTTGCAGAATCAAAGGATGTGCCGTCAATGTTGTCCCAGAGATTTCTTTCAAGAAAAGCGAGATCGGCCGGCTTGTCCTGATTATCTTCGAGATAGTTGATTTGAGGGGCAGTGCGGCAGAGACTTGTTAAAACCTTCTTTGTTTCCTTAACCGCATCAAAAGCGAATGAGGAGTCGCTGTCACGCATACAAAGCGTAACCGTAACGCTTTGTGCTTGTTCAAAAATGAATCTTAATACATTTATCTGCTGTGGGGTGAAGCCCTTGAAGGAATGGATATATACGTTATATCCGTCGAACATTTTGCGGTCTTCAAGAAGCGACGCAAGCTTACTCAGATCGTCAGACGGATCATCCCACTTCTCGTTCAGCAGCGACAGATATGACGAATAGATGAGTGAAAGGTCAGTTAGCTTCTCGGACAGCTTTACATTGTCAGCCAGAGCCTCTTCAGCCGCTTCCGATAGCTTTGCAGGGGTAATATTATACGCCTTAAATTCAGTAATTAAGGACGTAAGAGAGGATACGAATTTATCAGCATCCTCGATTTCCGTTTTATAATGCTTTAAATACGGTATAGAAGAAAAAAGCGCATCCCATAAAATGAGCGCCTTGGCGCCCGGGGTAACGCATGAATAGGATATGCCGCCATACAATCTGAAAGCGCGATTACAAAGGCGGCTGAAATTAAGCACCTCCAGATTGAGCGTGCTGATGTTTTGATTTTGCGCCTCGAGCGTAATAGAACTCTCTGTTGAGAGTGCTGCTTGCTCGGGAACAATTAAAACTACTTTCTTGTCGGATTTCAGGTCGGAAAGAATGCGCTCGGTTATCAGCGCACTCTTTCCGCTTCCTGTTCCTCCGAGAACAAATTCGATCATGTTTTCTCCTAATTAATCGTCATCGAAATCAAGGTCAGAAAGATATTTTTCGCCGTTTTCTGTAATAAACGCTTTTCTTGCGGCAAGATCGTCGCCGAGAAGCGTGTCAAAGATTATCGCAGTCTGTTCAGCATCTGCCTCGGTAACCTGAATAAGTCTTCTCGTTGCGGGATTCATAGTTGTCTGCCACATCATTTCAGGCTCGTTTTCACCAAGTCCCTTAGATCTCTGAATAGTATATTTCTGGTCACCGATGCTTTCGAGAATCTTAACCTTTTCGGCTTCGTTATAGGCGAAGAAGGTTTCGTTTTTGACTGTTATTTCATAAAGAGGAGATTCGGCAATATATATCTTGCCCATCTTTATAAGAGTCGGAAGCAGGCGGTAGAAAAGGGTAAGAATAAGAGTTCTTATCTGGAAGCCGTCCTTGTCGGCATCGGTACAGATAATGATCTTGCTCCAACGTAGTGAATCGGGGGAGAAGGGTACAATATCACCCTTAACCTTGCCGGTTATTTCAACTCCGCAGCCGATTACCTTAAGAAGGTCTGTAATTATTTCGCTCTTAAAGATCTTCTCATACGGTGCTTTAAGACAGTTAAGAGTTTTACCTCTAACGGGAATTATCGCCTGGAATTCTGCCGCGCGACCTGTTTTACAGGATGAAAGCGCAGAATTACCCTCAACGATATACAGCTCACGCACTTCAGGATCCTTTGAACGGCAGTTTACGAATTTCTCAACTCGATTTGCTACGTCCATAGTGCCTGTCAGCTTCTTCCTGATGTCAAGACGAGTCGACTCGGCTCTTTCGCGGCTTCTCTTGTTGATAAGGACTTGATTTGCGATCTTTTCTGCTTCAAGGGGATTTTCTATAAAGTAGATCTCAAGGTTATGACGAAGAAATTGCGTCATTGCCTCTGCGATGAATACGTTTGTTACCGATTTTTTTGTCTGGTTTTCGTATGAAGTGTCGGTGGAAAATCCGTTCGAGACGAAAACGAGGCAATCTTCTACGTCGGTAAAGGAAATCTTTCCCTCGTTCTTCAGATATTTTCCGCTCGATCTGATGTATTTGTCTATTTCCGCAACGAAAGCGCTCTTTACAGCCTTTTCCGGCGAACCGCCATGCTCAAGGAAGCTTGAATTGTGATAGTATTCAAGCACCGAAACGGTATTTGAGAAGCAGAAGGCAACGTCAACCTTGAATGAATACTCCTCCTTGTCCGCGCGGTCTCTACCCGATGTTTCGGTAAACCAGGTTACAGGAGCCGTCAATGCGCTTTCACCCGTAAGCTCTCTTACATAGTCGATGATTCCGTTTTCGTAAAGGAAATCGTATTCCTCAAATTCCTTGCCGTTCTGCCAACGGAAGTGGAACGTGATTCCGGGGTTTACGATAGATTGCTTTTTAAGAATGTCAAGGAAGCGTTCCTTGGGAATCGCAATATCGGTAAACACACGAATGTCGGGAAGCCAGCGAATGACCGTACCTGTTCTTTTATCCTTTTTAGCAAGCTCTGCTACGGTCAGTTCGGTAACGGGCTCGCCCTTTTTGAATTCGATTGAATAGACCTTTGTGCCCTTATAAGATTTTACGGTCATATACTCGGAGCTGTATTGGGTGGCGCAGGCGCCAAGGCCGTTTGTGCCGAGCGAATATCTGTATGACGAGGATTTAGCGTTGTTATTGTATTTACCGCCGGCATATAGCTCGCAGAAAACAAGCTCCCAGTTATAGCGCTTTTCCTTTGTGTTCCAGTCAAGCGGGATTCCTCGACCGAAGTCCTCAACCTCGATTGAGTGGTCGGAGAATACAGTAATGTTTATAATGTTGCCGTATCCCTCTCGAGCTTCGTCGACTGAGTTTGAAATGATTTCGAAGGCGCTGTGCTCGCAGCCCTCAAGACCGTCCGAGCCAAATATAACGCCCGGGCGTTTTCTGACTCTGTCAGGGCCTTTTAATGATATAATACTTTGATCGTCGTATTCGTTGACTTTTGTTGCCATTTTTATACCGTGCCTTTACAAATTTGTCTTTGTATGTTAAAATTGAGATATGAGAAACGAAATTAAAAGATTGCTTACTGATGAAAAAATTGAATATTTCGGAATACTTCCAATAACCGAGGTTAAGGTCATAAATGAGAGTCTGTTTGAAAGATCATTTATTGACTTCACTCCCAAAAGCGTCATTATGCTTTTGGTGCCTTATTATGCAGGCGAGTTTGAAGAACGTAATATTTCAAGATATGCCGTTCCTCGGGATTATCATTTGTATTTCAGAGAACTGTATTCCCGTTTAGAGCCGAAGCTTAAATCGGTTTTCCCTGAAAGCTCCTTCAAGGGCTTTGCCGACCATTCTCCGATAGGGGAAACCTATGCTGCTTCAAAGTGCGGGCTAGGTGTCGTCGGTGACCTTTATCAGCTTATAAACGAAAAATACGGAGCTTATACTTTTATCGGGGAGATTTTTACCGACGCCGAGTTTGATTACTATGATTTGACCGAGGTCAAATTCTGCGATCATTGCGGCGCATGTAAGGCTGCTTGCCCCGTTAAGGACGAGTGCCTTTCGGAAATAACACAGAAGAAGGGTGAACTGTCCGACGGTGAAAAGGATTTGATCATAAGCGGCGATACGGTTTGGGGATGCGATGCCTGCCGAGAGGCTTGTCCTATGAATAAAGATCCGGAGATAACACCGATAGAGTTTTTTAAAAAGGATCTGACTCCGAAGGTTACTGCCGATATGGTCAGAAGCATGAGTAAAGAGGAGTTTCGCGCGAGAGCTTTTGGCTGGCGCGGCAGAGCGATAATTCTACGAAATCTTGAGCTTAAAGGCGACTCTTGACAATATATAGTAATTATAACATATAATACTCTGATTTGTCAACTGTCACGAACTATCTTATATTCATACAAAATGCTTACCCCTGAAAGGGCACTTTTGCTTGACAAAAGTGCCTTTATTTGTTATAATTTTACTGTACATTTACCCGCGTTTATTTCGAAATGGAGGAAGAAATGAGTAAACAGGCAAATACGGTTCAAAATGAGTTTCTTTCACTTAAAAGATCGCTTTTTGACAACCTTTATGATGGCTTAAACAAGGAACAGCGACAAGCGGTATTTACTGTGAACGGACCACTTCTCGTTCTTGCAGGTGCAGGTACGGGAAAAACAACCGTGCTTGTAAACAGAATTGCACACATTGTTCGCTTCGGTAACGCATACTATTCCGACATCGTCCCCCCTGATATGACGGAAGACCGCATGAACGAGCTTCGCTCTGCGCTTTCTTTTTCAAAGGAAGAGCTTACTGATGTTCTGAGTGAGTTTATAACCGAGCCTTGTCCTCCTTGGGCGGTTCTTTGTATTACATTTACAAACAAAGCCGCAAACGAAATGAAGAGCAGACTCGCCCTTACCCTTGGCGAAGAGTATGCGTCGGAAATTTGGGCGGGAACATTCCATTCAATCTGTGTTCGACTTTTGAGAAAATACGGTGAGAGCATAGGCTATTCTTCAAACTTTACGATCTATGATGCAGACGATGCAAAGCGACTTGTAATTACCTGTATGAAGGAGCTGAATATTGACGAAAAGGGCCTTGCTGCAAAAACAGTTCTTCATCAAATCAGCGCACTTAAGGATTCTTTAAAGACGCCCGCAATGTTTGCTGCTGAAATCGGATCGGATTTCAGACTCAATCAGATTGCGGCAATATACACGCTTTATCAAAGAAAGCTGAAGGAGGCGGGCGCTCTTGATTTCGACGATATCATTATGCAAACCGTACGCTTGCTTACCGAGAACGCCGATGCACGCTCTTATTGCCAAAACCGTTTTAAATACGTAAGTGTCGATGAGTTCCAGGATACGAACTACGCTCAGTTAAAGCTCGTAGAGCTTCTTTCCGGCAGATACAGAAACCTTATGGTTGTTGGAGACGACGACCAGAGCATTTACCGTTTCCGCGGTGCAACGATTGAAAATATACTGAATTTTGACCGTGAATTTCCCGATGCGACCGTAATTCGCCTTGAAGAGAATTATCGTTCTACCTCTAATATTCTTGATGCGGCTAACCATGTAATTGCAAACAACGCCTCCCGTCATAAGAAAACACTTCGCACAGAGAAGGGCTCGGGCGACAAGATCACTGTCAAGAGATGTGAAAATCAAAACGAAGAATCTCGCTATATCATAAACCGAATCATGGATATGGTAATTCGGGAAAAGCGTAAGTACAGCGACTTTGCAGTTCTTTACCGAATGAATGCACAGGCGCAGAATATTGAGCAATTCTTTGTGCGTTCCGGAGTGCCGCATAAGGTCGTAGGCGGTCAGAGATTCTTTGAGCGCAAAGAAATCAAGGACGTGATGTCCTATCTTGCTGTTATCAATAATACGTCAGATAATTTGCGCCTTAAACGCATTATAAATGAGCCAAAGCGCAAGATTGGCGATAAGACCGTTTCCGATATCGAATATCTTGCATCCGTTCATGGCGTCAGTATGTATAGCGTTATGGCGGAGGCGTCGAAATATCCGCAGATATGCAAAAATGCGAGTAAGCTTAAGGAATTCGTTGCAATGATCGAAGAGCTTCGGAGTATAGCGGAAACAGAAGCGCTTTCTGTGCTTTTTGAAAAAACGCTTGATAATACCGGCTATCGCTCAATGCTTATAGCCGGCGGTGAAGAAGAAGCCGACCGTCTTAATAACGTTCGTGAGCTTGTTTCAAGTGCAGTAGATTACGAAAGAGAAAAGGGCGAGGAAGCAACACTCCAGAATTACCTTGAGGAGGTTGCGCTTCTTTCGGACGTTGACGACTACGACGATGAGGGTAACTTTGTTACACTCATGACGATACATAGCGCCAAGGGGCTTGAATTTCCTGTCGTTTTCATTCCCGGTCTTGAGGAGGGAATTTTCCCCGGATCTCAGTCACTTATCCTTGATGACGAAATTGAGGAGGAAAGACGTCTTGCTTATGTTGCAATAACTCGAGCTAAGGAAAAGCTTTATTGCATACACACGAAAGAGCGTGTTATGTACGGTAGAACACAGTATAATCCGCCCTCTCGTTTTATTAAGGAGCTTCCTGAAAAATGTATATCGGTTGAGGAGCTGACTGATTCTATTCAGAGACTCACCTCGCAACCGAGACAGCGCAAGCATACTATTTCAAGTGAATTTCGTTCTCGTCCTGCCGTTCAGCCGACAGCTTCAACTAAATTCGAGCGGTTTTTCCCGGGACAGAGAGTTGTTCATATAGCTTTTGGAGAAGGCACGGTGCTTTCAGCAAGAGAGATGGGAACTGATGTTATGTACGAAATAGCATTTGATAACTGCGGAACCAAGAAACTCATGGCGACGTATGCAAAATTAAAAAAACTTTAAGGAGACTTGATCATGTCGAAAATTAATGTTATTCCGATGCCAAAATCTGTAAAAATCGGAGAGGGAAGAATTGCTCTTTTGAATGCAATTACCTCGGATGAATCCTTTGGTGTTTATTCTGAAACCTTTAGATTAACCGCTAAAAAGCTCTTCGATGTTGATTTTTTAGTTGGAGAGGGCGGAATCGCTCTTAAAAAGGTAGCAGGTCTTGATAATGAAGAATATAAGCTTACTGTTTCGGAAGCAGGAGTTGTAATTGAAGCATCGGATGCAGAGGGAATCAATAACGGTATTGCCACCCTCTATCAGCTGATTGATGTGCTTGACGGTAAGATCAATCTTCCGGTCTGCGAGATATCCGATAAGCCCGACTCCTCATACAGAGCTATCATGCTTGATATGCCCGCTAACATGAGAACCTTTGAGCAGCTTATTCACTACGTAGATATTTGCTACCTCTACAAGATCAAGTATCTCCACCTTCACCTTGCTGACAACGGCGGATACAACCTCCCGAGTAAGAAGTTCCCGAAGCTTCCTACTCCCGGAAAGCATTATACTGTTGATCAGATCAATTACCTTCGTAAGTACTGTGCCGACCGCGGAATAATCATAATTCCCGAGGTTGACGTTCCCGGTCATGCAACGTATCTGAACGTAACATACCCCGAGCTTTTCGGCTGTACCCCGATTGAAGGCGAGGCTCGCAAGGATCTCGTTTGTATCGGCAAGCCCGGAGTTATGGAAAATCTTCAGGCTATCTTTGAAGA
Source organism: Eubacteriales bacterium (assembly GCA_045593985.1). Taxonomy (GTDB): domain Bacteria; phylum Bacillota; class Clostridia; order Oscillospirales; family CAG-272; genus Colimorpha_A. The sequence continues at coordinate 5,356 of JAZNXR010000089.1, read as the reverse complement.
AGTTATTGAGCTTTTCCCCGAATCTCCCTATATTCATATCGGCGGCGACGAAGCGATAATTGATGCTTGGAACAACTGCGAGGACTGCAAGAAGTTTATGAAGGAGAACGGTCTTAAGGATGTTAAGGCTCTTTATACTCGCTCCATTAAGCTTCTTACCGACATGATCCTTGAGCTCGGAAAGAAGCCGGTAGTTTGGGAAGGATTCCCACGTGACGGCGCAGAGGAAATTTCCCGTGACGTCATTGTTACTGCCTGGGAATCTCTTTATCATCTCCCCAACGAGCTTCTTGAAGAAGGGTTCACCGTTACAAATTCCTCCTGGGAGCCGCTATACTGCGTTGATCCCAACGGTTATCACGGTCAGTTTGTAAAGGGCGGAAGATGGCAGCCGAAGGACGTTCTTTGCGATTGGAATCTTTATACCTGGAAGAACTGGTGGGATAAATCTGCAGCATACGAAAAGCCTATTGTTGTCGAGCCTACCGATAAGGTAATAGGCGCTACCTTCTGCGCTTGGACTTGGTCTTATGATATTGATATCAACCCGATTCTTGAAAACGTACCCGCTATGTGCGAAAAGATCTGGAACATAAATTCAACATATACCTACGAAGAATTTGAGCCTGTATTAAATAAGCTTATTGCTCTTGCAAAATCTCTTGGCCCGGGCGCGTAATAAGGTGATTGCTATGAAAAGAATAAATATTATTCCTATGCCCAAGCTAATTAAAGAGGGCAAGGAGAATTTTGAAATCAAACCCGTTGTTGCTTTTGAAGGTGTGTTTGCAGATTACGCCGCAACAATGATTTATACTGCAAAAAAGCTCTTCTCGGTTGATATTTCCGCCGGCGAAGGTGGAATCAATCTCAAGCTTAATTCAGAGCTTGAAAAGGAAGAATATACTCTTATTGTAACTGCTGACGGAGTTACCATTGAGGCTTCCTGCAAGGACGGAATTAACAACGGTATCGCAACACTTTATCAGCTTATTTCCGTTGAAAACGGCTTGATTTATGCCCCTGAGTGCGAAATCAAGGATAAGCCTGACTGTTCTTACCGTGCCCTTATGATCGATATGCCTGCAAACTATCGTACGTTTGAGGAAGTAATGCACTATATTGATATTTGTTATCTTTATAAGGTTAAATATGCTCATATGCATTTCTCTGACTACCAGGGCTATAATCTCCCCAGCAAGAAATTCCCGAAGCTTCCGACCGCTGATGCCAATTACACCGTTCAGCAGATAGAGGAAATGCGTAAATACGCGTCTGATCGAGGCGTTGTGATAATCCCCGAGGTCGACGTTCCCGGCCATGCTACATATCTTAACGTAGCTTATCCCGAGCTTTTCGGATGCGATCCCATTGAGGGCGAGGCACGTGCTGACCTCGTTTGCATCGGTAAACCGGGTGTTATGGATAATCTCAAGGCAATTTTCGAAGAGGTTATTGAGCTGTTTCCCGATTCTCCATATATCCATATTGGCGGTGATGAGGCGGCTATTGATGCTTGGAATAACTGCAAGGACTGTAAGGCATATATGGAAAAGAACGGTATAAAGGATGTTCACGCTCTTTATACCCATTCAATAAAGCTCCTTACCGATATGGTTCTTTCTCTTGGCAGAACGCCTATCGTTTGGGAAGGCTTCCCGAGAGAAGGCGCAGAGCAGATTTCCCGAGATGTTATCGTCACAGCATGGGAGTCGCTCTATCATCTTCCGAACGAGCTTTTGGAGGAAGGCTTCACGATCACTAACGCCTCCTGGATGCCCCTTTACGTTGTACGCCCCGAGATTTACGACAAAGATGTTCCCGGCGGCAGATGGCATCCGAAGGATATACTTTGCGACTGGGATCTTTACACCTGGAAAAACTGGTGGGAGAAATCCTATGCGTATAAAAATCCCATTAAGGTTGAGCCTACCGATAAGGTTATTGGCGCCACGATCTGCTCTTGGGTGCTGAACTACAAGGGCGACGTTTTCGCAATTGAAGAAAACCTCGCTACTATGTGCGAAAAGGTATGGAACATTAATACAAGATATACCACTCAAGAATTTGAACCCGCACTAAAGCATCTCGTTTCGCTTGCTGAAAAATTAGCTCCGTAAATAAATCAAGCACCCCTTTTTGGGGTGCTTGCTCTTAAAGGAGATTATCGTGAAAAGTTTTATTAAACGCTTAGATTTGACAGTTGAAAGGGTAACGCTGAGATTTTTTTCGTCTTGGCTTCTTTTGACGTTATTAATGCTTCATACGCTTCCCGATATGAAAACTGTCGGATTTACAAGCGTTAAATTTGCGTCGGACATTAATTTGCCGATGTATTTCCTTACGCTGATATCTATTTTCTTAATTTTATCAGTTATCGATTACGTTTTGAAGAGCATAAACAGCGATGCCTGGCTATTGCTGTTTTCGATGGTCTCAATTGCGTTTACTACCGCAGCCAAGAATAACGATTTTTACTACGTTGCCTTAATTCTGATTCCAATCGCGGTGGTTTTGGCTTGGCTTGTTCATACCGAGAAACTGAAAATCCAAGGCTTGACAGGCGAACACGGGATTATCGATGCAATATTTCCGACAAACCGCGCCAAGAGAAACGCCAATAATGTGTTAGCCATAATCGGGCTTATTATTTTGTTCCTGGTATTTGTAATTTTTGTAGGTACGATCGGTGTATTGAGATACAGAACTTACAGTGCGCCGAATTTTGACTTTGGAATATTCGTCAACATGTTTCATAACATGAAAACGACGCTTCTCCCAACCGTCTCTTGCGAGAGGGACGTAATAATGTCCCATTTTGAAGTGCACATATCTCCAATTTGGTATCTGTTGTTGCCATTCTATGCTTTGTTTCCAACGCCTGAAACCTTGCAGATCGGACAGGCAGTAATTCTCGCATCCGGTGTATTTCCTTTATATCTTATTTGCAGAAAATATTCTTTTTCGAGAAAAATGTCCCTGCTTGTTTCGCTTATATATACATTTTTGCCTGCTGTTTCAAGCGGAACGTTTTATGACATCCACGAAAATTGCTTCTTAACTCCGCTGCTTCTTTGGTTGTTCTATTTCTTTGAAGCAGAGAAGCCGATACCCATGTATATTTTCGCCGCCTTGACCTTGACCGTCAAGGAGGATGCGGCGGTATACGTTGCAATATTTGCGCTCTATGCTTTCTTTGGAAGAAAGAAACGGCTGCACGGCGGAATAATGATCGCACTCTCTGTTCTGTATATTTCAATAGCAGTTGCTATTTTGAACTCGGCAGGCTTCGGAGCAATGACAAACCGTTATTCCAATTACTCGGACGGTGAGCCGGGGCTTCTTCCCATTATTCTGACTTGCATCAAGAATCCTTCATACGTTTTCTCTCAGCTTGCACAGCAGGGAAGCGGTGGCAGTGTAATTTTGGGAAAGATTCTCTACATCCTGCAAATGCTTCTGCCTTTGGGCTTTATACCGGTCATAACAAAGAAAATTTCACGCTATATTCTGCTGTTTCCCATGATACTGATAAACCTTATGACAATGTACCCCTATCAGTATCAGATAGGTTACCAGTACAGCTTTGGAACGGCTGCGTTTCTTACTTATCTGTTTATATTAAATGTATCCGACATGAAGCTCGACGGAAAGCGAATTGCCGTCTTGTTCTGCGCTATTGCTTCTGCATTGACCTTTACCGTTTCATGTCTTCCTACCTACAATAGGTACAATGATGCTTGGCAAAAAGACAAAGATAAGTTTAATACGATGGATCAAATTCTTGATACGGTTGATCCGAACGCATCTGTGACGGCATCAACTATGCTCCTGCCGCACCTTGCTGACAGATCTGAAATTTATGAGGTTCATTATCATAAAATCGGAACACCTGATTGCACCTATACCGATTACGTAATAATTGATATGCGCTATGCGAACGGCGCGACGTTCAGCGAAAAATATATGGATCTCGGAATCTACGAGATCTATCGCGATTACGATGGCCTGATACGAATTCTTGCTTTAAAGAATTTTAATTCGTCAAGATTCGATAATCCTTGACAAGCCAAAGCATTGATGATACAATGTATATCGTATATTAAATTTGGAGGAAGTAATTTATGAAAAATTTTATTGACGCCCTCATTTCGTGGGTAACTACGGTTGGACTTAAGCTTGTGATTGCACTTGTTCTTATGTTCATTGCCTTTAAGGTAATCAACAAGATCGCCCGTAAGATCGAAAAATCCTCTGAAAAGGGAAAGTTTGATAAGACGCTTACCAATGTTTTTGCGTATGTGTTCAAGATCGGCCTTAAAGTACTCGTTGTGATCTGTCTTGTTGGCTATTTAGGAATTGACACAAGCGGACTTACAGCGCTTATTGCATCTCTTGGTGTTTGCGTTGGCTTGGCTGTTAACGGTGCGCTTTCCAACCTCGCAGGCGGAATTCTGCTCATTATTACACGTCCCTTTAAGGTTGACGATTTTATCGAGGCTCAGGGATATTCGGGAACTGTTGAGGACATTCATCTCACCAACACCAGAATCTGCACCCCCGATAATAAGACCGTATATATTCCTAACGGCGCGCTCTCTGCCGGTGTAATCGTGAACTATTCCGAAAAGGATATTCGCCGTGTTGATTTTGCATTCAACATCGCATACGGCACTGATGTAGAGAAGGTTAAGGCGCTTATTAAGCGTGTTATCATTGCTCACGAGCTTACGCTCAATGATCCCGAGCCCTTTGTTCGTGTAAGCGAAAACGGCGACAGCAAGGTCACTATCACCGCGCGTGCATGGGTGAATAACGCTGACTACTGGACTGTTTATTTCGATGTTCTCGAAAACGTAAAGAGCGTATTTGAGGCTGCTGAAATCGAGATTCCTTATAACAGAGTTAACGTACATATCAATAACGACTGATAAAAAAGAGACGGCTTGACCGTCTCTTTTTTTAGATTAAATATTATTGACAATTCTCCATTCATGTGCTATAATATCAAAGTCATTGGGATATCGCCAAGTCGGTCAAGGCACAGGACTTTGACTCCTGCATCGCTGGTTCGAGTCCAGCTATCCCAGCCAAGAAAAAAGCCATTTGCGAAAGCAAATGGCTTTTTTCAATGATGTTTGCCTTCGGCAAATGATGTTGGCTTCGCCAATGATGACGGTTACGCCTAATGATGCGTGGCTTCGCCACATTTTATGGCAAACATCGCATCATTGCGACCAACGGGAGCAACATCATTTTGAGCGAAGCGAAAAACATCATATCGCCGCAGGCGATGCATCATTTTCGTGAGAGACGGAATATCACTAAAAACTAAATTTTATGTGAGAGTTCGCAT